>JAIBBS010000142.1 GCA_019694555.1 Nannocystaceae bacterium | reverse complement strand
CCGCGATGGCGCCGCGGCACCGGTTCTCGCCGGCGCAGAGTTCCGCTATCGTGCGCGCCCCACGATGGCATCGCCACCGCGCAGCGACGCTCGCCCCGGTCCCCGCCGCCGCGACGGCTCGGGCGGACGTCGTCCCGACCGGCACGCCGGTCCGGTGCGACGCCGCGTCGACGAGAGCGCGATCCGTCTGTCGCACGCGGCCGCGCGCGGCCTCCGCAGCGGTCACCCGTGGGTGTTCCGCGACTCGCTGGTGCGCTCGCCCGCCGAGCTGGCCGCCGGCGCATGCGTGAAGGTTGCCGACGAAGACGGTGTGCTGCTGGGTTGGGGCCTGTTCGAACCCGAGGGCGCCATCGCACTGCGCGTGGTCAGCCGCGCGGAGCACTTCGTGTGGGACAAGGCCGCGATCGCGGCGCGCGTCGACGAGGCCGCACGGCTGCGCGAGCGTCACCTCGGCGACGGGCTCGGCACCGCGTGCCGCCTGGTGCACGGCGAGGGCGACGGCCTGCCGGGGCTGGCGGTCGATCGGCTCGGCGACTACCTGCTCATCTTCAAGTACTCGCGCGCGGCCGAGGCCTGGCTCGACACCCTGGTCGAGGTGCTGCAGGACCGCTTCGCACCCGCGGGCGTGTACATGCAGGATCGCCTGCGCCCCGTCAGCGCCGAGGATCGCCGACCGCCGGCGTTCCACCTCGCGGGCAAGGTCGCGCCGCCGGAGTTCGAGGTCGAAGAGGACGGCCTGCGCTTCCTCATCGACGTGACCGCGCCGGTGTCACCGGGCTTGTTCCTCGATCTGCGCGAGGGTCGTCGCATGGTCGAGCGGCTCGCGGGCTCGCGCCGCGTGCTCAACCTGTTCTCGTTCACCGGCGCGTTCGGCATCCGGGCGGTGCGCGGGGGCGCGAGCGAGGTCTTCAACGTCGATGCCGCCGCGCGCTCGCACGCGCGGTGCCGCCAGAACCTGCAGGCCAGCGGCCTCGATCCCCAGGCGTGCACGCCGCTCGACGGCGACGCGTTCAAGCACCTCGAGCGGCTGCGCGTGCGCAGCGAGCGATTCGATCTCGTGGTCGTCGATCCGCCGCCGTTCTCGCGCGTGGGCAACAAGGTCTTCTCGGCGCTGCGCAACTGGCAGGATCTGATGGCCGCCATCGTGCAGGTGGTCGCGCCCGGCGGGCTGGTGCTCGCGGTCAGCAACGCGAGCAAGCTGCCCGAGGACGAGCTCATGCAGGCCATCGGCCTGGGTGCGGTCGCGGGCGGTCGCGACGCGGTCGTCATCGGCGAGTGCGGCCTGCCGCCGGACTTCCCGGTACCGCCGGCGTTCGTCGAGGGGCGCTACCTCAAGGTGAAGCTGCTGCGGGTGGGCTGACCCCGCGCGCGGCCAGCCACGCATCGAGCCGCGCGAGCCCGGCGCGACCACCGTCGCCGGCGAGCTCGAGATCCGCGCGCGCGGCCGCGGCCATCGCGTCGGCGTGGTTGTACGCGCCCTGGGCCCACAGCGCCTGTGCGTGGTACAGCCGCACCAGCCCGCGGCTGTGCGGCTCGTCGGCGTACTCGCGCTCCGCCGCACGCAACGACGCGATCGCGCCCTCGCTGTCGCCGTCGGCGATCGCGACGCGGCCCTCGACCGTGCGCAGATAGGCGCTGGCGCCCTTGGGCAGCGTGGCCGCGAGACGCTGGGCCTCGGCGAGCTGGGCGTGCGCGTCGGCCAGCCGACCCTGTTGCTGCGCGAGCTCGGCCCCGCGCGCGAGCGCGTCGGCGAGCTCGCGCACCGGTGCGCCGCGGGCACCGCGGAAGATCTCGATCGCGCGCTCGGTCCACGCCTGCGCGCGCACGGGATCGTCGGCGAGCATCAGCGTGCCCGCGAGCACGAACGCGGAGTTGCCGACGTCGACGTGGTCGGGGCCGAGCACCGCCTGGCGCAGCTCGAACGCCGCCGCGAGGTGGCGCTCGGCGTCGTCGTAGCGCCCGAGCATGCGCTCGAGGTTGCCGAGGTTGTGCAGCGCCAGCGCCAGCCGCTCGGAGCGGGTCTCGCCGCGCTGCTCGAGTGCCGCGAGCGCGCGGTGATAGGCGTCGGCGGCCTCGTCGTAGCGGCGCACGCGTCGACGCGCGCTGCCGACCGCGATGAGCGCGTCGATCTCGAGCGACGCCAGCGGACCGGTGGCACCGGCGGTGCGCGTGAGCACGGCCTCGAGCTCGCGCACGGCCGCGGCGTGATCGCCCAGCAGCTGGTGGTCCTGCGCGACGTACAGCGCGGCGCGGATGGTCGACTCGTGCGCCGCGCCCAGGGTACGCTCGCGGAGCTCGAGCAGCGCGGTGTCGTGCGCCAGCGCGAGCTCGACCTCGCCGGTGCGGCGCAGCGCGTTGGCGAGGTTGGCCCGCGCGACCAGGGTCGCGGAGGCCTCGAGTCCGACGGTGTCGCGCAGCCGTTCGTAGGCCGACTGCGCGCGGCGCTTGGCCTCCGCGAATTCACCCCGCGCGCCGTGCAGCGCTCCGATCGCCACGTCGAGGCTGGCCCAGTCCCGCGGTCCCGCACCGGCGCGGCGCAGCGCGGCCTCGGCCCGCGGCACGACCGCGAGGCCCTCGTCGAAGCGGCCGTTGTGGCCCAGCGCGAACACCAGCGAGCTGGCCGCGGCGCCGGCGGTGCGCTCGAGTCCGTTGGCCTCGGCCAACACCAGCGCGTGCTCGAGCAGCGCGATGTCGGCGTCGTCGGGCTCCGAGCGCGCGCGCAGCCGGCCCAAGGCGGTCTCGACCTGGGCCACCAGCGGCTCGTAGCCGATGCGCGCGGCCCGGTCCTGCAGCTCGACCAGGGTGCGCTCGGCGTCGTCGTAGCGGCCCAGCGAGATGTGCACCTGCGCGGTCTCGAGGTCGCCGCGCGCGTCGGCGACCGCCAGCGCGACCACGGGATCGTCGGGCGTGCGCTCGTCGTGTGCGAGCGTCTCGTCGTCGAGGCAGCGCTCGACCTCGGGCGTGCGCTCGGCGGCCCGACGCGCGCGCTCGAGCGGATCGCCCGAGGGGTCCTGCAGCAGCGCGACCGCGGCGTCGAAGCCCCGCTCGCGGCGATCGAGGCAGCGCGCGCGCCGGTCGAACGCGAGCTCGTCGATCTCGCCGCGGTCGCGGGCGTCGCAGATGTCGCGGCGTGCCTGCACCAACGCGTCGAGCTCGCGCTGCAGCGCGGTCTCGACCGCGTCGCGCAGCGGCTCGTTCTCCGCGAGCATGCGCGTCGCGACGGCGATGGCCTGCGCGCGCGCGGGCTCGGCTCGCGCATCGCAGCGCTCGTCGCCGCGCACCGACCACACCATCGCGAGCGCGGCCGCGGCGGTGAGACCCGCGCCCGCGGCCAGGCGGCGACGTCGGGTGCCGGCGCGCTGCAGCGCCTCGATCAGCGCTTCGATCGAGGGCCAGCGCGCGCCCGGGTGCGCCTGCAGGCCCCGCAGCAGCGTGCGGCGCACGGCGGCCGGGACCGGTCGCGGACCGGAGCTGATCGCGCCCGAGAGCTTGGCGTGCAGCAGTCGCTCGGCGTCGCGGCCGGCGAACGGCGGTGCACCCTGCAGCGCCTCGAGCAGCGCCACGCACAGCGAGAACTGATCCGCCGCCGGACCCACCGCGCCGCCGGTGTGTTGCTCCGGCGCCATGTAGCGCGGCGTGCCGATGACCTGCCCGGCCGCGGTCAGTCGCGTCGATCCCAGCGAGGGCTCGGGCTCGTCGTGGTGCGAGGCCTCGCGCAGCGGGCCGCTGGCGTCGCTGCCGACGCTGGGATCGCCCATGCGCGCGGCGATGCCGAAGTCCAGCACCTTGACCTCGCCGCCGTTGGTCACCACGACGTTGGCGGGCTTGAAGTCGCGGTGGACCACGCCGGCAGCGTGGGCGGCCGCGAGCCCGCGCGCGGCGGCGAGGAAGCGCGCGTGGATCTCCGCGGGCGTGCGCGGCCGCGACAGCCAGCGGTCGAGCCCGGTGCCCTCGCACAGCTCCATCGCGATCCACACCTCGGGTCGGCCGGCGGCACGCTCGAAGCTGCCGACGTCGAAGACCGCGACGACGTTGGGGTGCACCACGCGGGCGATCGATCGTGCCTCCCGCAGCAGCCGCTGGGCTGCACGCGCGCGCAGCCCTGCGCGCGCGGTCGGTCGCAGCAGCTTGATCGCGACCCGTCGTCCCAGCTGGGGATCCCACGCCGCCCAGACCTCGCCCATGCCGCCCTCGCCGAGGCGGTGCTCGAGTCGATAGCGGCCCAGGCGCTCGGGCGGCCGCGCGTCCACGGGCGACGGGCCGAGATCCCCGTCGTCGCGCTCGTCGCTGGCCTCGGCGACGACGCCACGCGATGCGTCGTCCTCGTCCCTGGGCAGCGTCGTGCGAGCGTCGTCGTCCACCGTCTTTGCCCGAGTGCGGCCAGACGTCGCGCGCGACGTCGTGGGGCACACCGGGCCCCCGCGTCCGAGGATACCCCAGCGGCCGCGATGCGCCGCGCGGCTGGGACCGCCGCCGTGGTACCGTCGTGCTGGACGGGTGCGGTCGTGACCGGCGTCGACGACGAGCAGCGCGACTACCGAAACCTGATCGACGAGCTGGGGATCGATCTCGGATCCATCTCGCTCGACGAGTCCGGCACCATCGTCGCCGAGCGCGATCGCACCGTGGTCGCGCCGCAGACCGGCGTGCCCACGCTCGCGGTGGGCTCGCACGGGGCCGCGCGGCTGGCCAGCGGTTTCGCCGCCGATCTCGTGCTCGAGCACAAGCTCGCCGAGGGCGGCCGCGGCGAGGTGTGGCAGGCCAGCCAGACCGCGCTCGGACGCACCGTCGCGGTCAAGCGCGTGCGCGCCGGCCGACGTTCGCCCGCCGACGACGACGCGCTCATCCGCGAGGGGCGGGTGCTGGGCGCGCTCGAACACCCCGGCATCGTGCCGGTGCACGGGCTGGGGCGCGCGGCCGACGGCGAGTCGTTCGTGGTCATGCGCCTGGTCGGCGGACGCCCGTGGAGCACGGTGCTGCAGCCGCTGTACGTCCGCGGCCGCGTGCCCGACGAGGCCGCGACCGAGCGCCACCTGCAGATCCTCGCGCAGGTGTGCCACGCGGTCGAGTACGCGCACAGCCGCGGTGTGATCCACCGCGACCTCAAGCCCAGCAACGTGATGGTCGGGCAGTTCGGCGAGGTCTACGTGCTCGACTGGGGCCTCGCGGTCGGCCTCGATCCCGAGGGCCGACTGCCGCTGGCGGCGAGCGTGCGCACGCTCGCGGGCACGCCGGCGTACATGGCCCCGGAGATGGCCGACTGCGACGGGCGTCGCATCGATCGCCGCACCGACGTGTACCTGCTGGGCGCCATCTTGCACGAGCTGGTCACCGGCACCAAGCGTCACCTCGGCGCCGATCACCTCACGCAGCTGTCGCAGGCCCATCGCTCGCTGCCGGTCGCGTACGGCCCCGAGGTCCCGCCCGAGCTGGCGGCGATCTGCAACCGCGCGACGCACCTCGATCGCACGCAGCGCTTCGCCTCCGTCGGCGAGTTCCGCGAGGCGGTCGCGGCGTTCGTGCGCCACCAGGGCTCGCGCCAGCTCGGCGCCGCCGCTGCCGACGCGCTGCGGCGGCTCGAGGCCGCGATGACCGGCGCGAGCGTCGGCACGGTGGTCGCGCCGCACAGCCTGCCGATGCTCGCGAGCGAGGCCCGCATCGGCTTCCAGGTGGCGCTGCGCGCCTGGCCCGACAATCCCGAGGCTGCGGCCGGACTCGAGCGCGCGCTCGAGCTCGGCGTCGAGGTCGAGCTGCGGCAGCGCAACGCCAGCGGTGCCGCGGCGGTGCTGGCCGAGATGCGGTCGGCGCGGCCCGATCTGGTCGCACGCCTGCGCGCGCTCGAGGCCGAGCTCATGCGTCGCGAGGGTGAGCTGCGCGCGCTGCAGCAGCAGCGCGCCGACGAGAACCTCGGCCACGACGCGGGCCGTCGCCGCCGCGCGGGCCTGACCATGGCCGCGGTGCTGTGCGGCGCGATCATGCTGCTGTACGCGCTGCGGCGCGCCGGGCTGCACCAGCCCGGCCACTTCGATGGCTTCGCGATCATGGCGCTGTTCTCGATCGGGCTGGTGATCAACCGCCAGCGGTGGCGCCGGCACGTCAACGCCGCGGGCCTGCGCGTGCTCGACATGCTCGCGGTCGGGTCGTCGGCGGTGACGATCTCGTTCGCGCTGACGTGGTGGCTCGGGATCTCGTTCTCCGCCGCGGTCAGCGTCGCGCTGGCGTGCGCCGGCGCGGCGGCCTCGGTCGCGGCGCCGACGGTGGGCCCGCGCATGTACGCGACCGCGGCGTGCTTCACCGTGGGCGCGTTCGCGACCGCGACGCTGCCGACGCTGCTGGGCCCGGTCGCCGCCGGCACGTGTGTGGTCGCGTTCGCGGTCGCGGTGTGGGCGGCGCAGACCGGCGCGCGGGTGCCGGGTGCGACGCCGCGTCCGGGCCAGCGCCGCGGAACCGGCGGATGACGGCGCGCGCGCCTGGGCCGATACTGTGGCCATGCGCGTGCCGCTGACCGTGCGTGATTTCCTCGACCGTGCCGAGCAGGTCTACGGCGATCGCATCGGGCTCGTCGACGAGCCCGACGTCGCCGCCGACGGTTCGACGACGGCGCAGGCACCCAGCTGGGGAGCGATCACCTACCGCGAGCTGGCCCGGCGCGCGCGCGCGTTCCAGGCCGGGCTCGACGCGCTGGGCGTGGCGCCGGGCGAGCGCGTCGCGATCGTGTCGCACAACTCCGCGCGGTGGATCGCGGTGCTGCTGGGCGCGTGCGCCGGCGGTCGCATCCTGGTGCCGATCAACTTCCGCCTGCACGCGCACGAGGTCGAGTACATCGTGGGGCACAGCGGCGCGCAGGTGCTGCTGATCGATCCCGAGCTCGACGGCACGCTGTCGCAGCTGCGCGTGCGTCATCGCTTCGTGCTCGGCGCCGCCAGCGACGCGGTGCTGTTCGGCAGCGATGCGACGCCGCGGACGGTCGAGCTCGACGAGGACGCGACCGCGACCATCAACTACACCAGCGGCACGACCGCGCGACCCAAGGGCGTGCAGCTGACCCACCGCAACCTGTGGATCAACGCGACCACCTTCGGCTGGCACGTGGGCATGAGCGATCGCGATCGCTTCCTGCACGTGGTGCCGACCTTCCACTGCAACGGCTGGGGCATGCCCTTCGCCAGCGCGGCCATGGGCGTGACGCAGGTGGTGCTGCGCAAGGTCGCCGGCGACGAGATCCTGCGCCGGGTGCAGCAGCACGGCATCACGCTGCTCGGTGGCGCGCCCGCGGTGGTCCACGCGGTGCTCGACGCGGCGAAGCGCTGGCCCGGCGCGGTGCCGGGCCACGGTCGCACGCGCATGCTCATCGCCGGTGCGCCGCCGCCGACCTCGACGCTGCAGCGGGTCGAGACCGAGCTGGGCTGGGAACCGATCCAGCTGTACGGCCTGACCGAGACCTCGCCGCTCATCACCATGAACCGCCGCCGCGAGGAGTACGACGCGCTCACGCCGGCCGAACGCGCGGCACGGCTGGCGCGCGCGGGCGCGCCGGTGGTGGGCTCGCGCGTGCGCGTCGACGACCACGGTGAGGTGCTCGCGCGCGCCAACGTGGTCATGGCCGGCTACTGGAACGACCCCGACGCGACCGCCGCGGCGATCCGCGACGGCTGGTTCCACACCGGCGATGGCGGCTCGCAGGACGAGCAGGGCTACGTCACGATCTCGGATCGCAAGAAGGACGTCATCATCTCCGGCGGCGAGAACGTCTCGTCGATCGAGGTCGAGGACTGCCTCGCCGCGCACCCGGCGGTCGCCGAGGTCGCGGTCATCGGCGTGCCCGACGAGAAGTGGGGCGAGACCGTCAAGGCGCTGGTGGTGCTGCGGCCCGAGCTCGGCGCGACCGAGGCCGAGCTGCTCGCGCACTGCCGCGCGCAGCTGGCCCACTACAAGTGCCCGAGCTCGATCGAGCTGCGCACCGAGCTGGCGCGCACGGCCACCGGCAAGCTGCAGAAGTTCCTGCTGCGCGCGCCGTACTGGCAGGGGCGCACGCGGCAGGTGAACTGAGCCGAGCATGCGCGCGACGTTGCAGCTCGCGTCGATGGCGGGGCTCGTCGCGGCCGCGGCGGCGCTCGGCTACGTCGCGGGGCGCTCGCACGTGCCGCTCGACGCGGTCGCGGTCGCGCCGACGTCCGCGGCGACAGCGGGCCACGGTGCCGATCCGGCGCGCACGCGCGGCGACGATCCCCGCTCGCTGCCGCCGGCGCGCGCCCGGGCGCGCGCGGCCGACGGGCCGGTGTCCGCCGAGGCGGACTCCGAGCGCGCGCACGCGCAGCACGGCGCCGTCGCCCAGCGCGAGCCGCTGGCGGCCGCGCCCGAGGGCGACACCGGGGCCGACGCCGCGGGCGAGGGCGCCGCGACCCCCGCGTCGCTGGCCGCGGAGGCCGAGGCCTGCGCGGAGCTGTTGGGCCAGCCCATCGCGATCCCACCGGGCCTCGCGCCGCGCTTCTCGGCGCCGGCGCTGTCGCGTTCGGTCACCGCGGCGATGGGGCAGGCGGGCGCGCAGGGCGACGTCGAAGGCGTCGACTGCTCGGAGTTCCCGTGCATCGTGTTCGCGCGGCTCGCCGGAGACGAGGAGGACCTCGAGGAGATCGAGCGCGCGGCCGCGTTGGACGAGTACGAGGACGACGTGCTCACGCTGCTGTTGTGGGCGACCACGGTCGAGCCCGAGGCGCGCACGCATCCCAGCGCCCGCGAGACCGGCCTGTTCGCGCTGGCGTACTACGGCACCGAGGACCGCGCGGCCCACGGTGACGAGCTCGACCGCCGCATCCGCGCGCGCGTGCTCGAGGTCTGGAACGCGGAGCGACCCGGGCCCGCGGCGCGACCGTGACGCGGCACGCCGGCGTCGCGGTGGATCGGGCATGCTGCCGCGCGTGCCGCTGGATCAGATCGTCTCGTTGCTCGGCGCCGTGTTGATCCTCGCCGCGTTCGTCGCGAGCACGCTCGAGCGGCTCGACCCGCGCTCGCGGCTGTACCTGTGGCTCAACTTCGTCGGCGCCGCCGGGCTCACGTACACCGCGGTGGTCGGGCGGCAGTACGGCTTCGTGCTGCTCGAGGGCACGTGGTCGGCGGTCGCCGGCGTCACGCTGCTGCGCGGCCGTCCGCGCACGCCCGCGTGAGCGGCCGCGGTCAGCAGCCGCCGCCCTCGCACGGACCTTCGCGCGGCGTCGCGGTGCCCACGCCCAGCGAGCACCACTGCGGTGTGCCCTCGGGTAGGCCCTCGCTCCACGGTGTCTCGCCGTCGGCGAGCCAGTACGGATGATCGAGCCAGAAACGCCACATGCCGATGTACTTGGTCAGCTCGGGCGAGGGCGGCTCGAACGGCGGCTCGGAGTGGCCGCAGTTGTGGATGCACTCGAGCACGGGGTGGCCGGCGTCGACCAGCGCGCTCTCGAGGTTGTGCGAGCCGGCCTCGAAGTCGATCGCCACACAGAAGTCGCTGGGACCGCCCCACAGCACCATCGCGGGCATGATGTGCGGCGAGCCGGACCACGGCCGCACGAAGCCGCCGACGCCGCCCGACAGCGACACGATCGACGCGAGGTACTCGCCGCGCGCCGAGCCCAGCTGGTCGGTGAACAGCGCGCCCGCGCTGACGCCGACGCTGGAGACGCACGAGGTGTTGATCGCGAAGCTCTCGGTCATGCACGCGAGCATGTCGTCGAAGAACGCGAACTCCTCCTGCATGCGGCCGTCGGAGTCGATGGTCGTGAAAGGCCAGCGGAACAGCAGGTCGCCGCGCTCGGACGGGATCGCCGCGGCGAAGCGCAGCTGGTTGGCCGCGTTCTGCACGTCGGCCTTCTCGAGGAATGCGTTCGCGTCGCCGCCGAGCCAGTGCCACAGGAACACCAGCGGCAGCGACTCGCCCGGCTGCAGGTCCTGCGGTACGACCACGATGAACTCGCGATCGTGACCGGTGCTGGGCAGCGCGTTGACCCCCGGCACCAGCTGCGGGCACGTGCCACCGGTGTACGGCGGCGGCGGTGGCGGCAGCTCGGCGTCGTCGGGCGGCGCGGCGTTGCACAGCACGTCGGGCACGTCGATGTCGCCGGTGGTGCCGCCCGAGCTCTCGCTGCTGCCGGCGCCCGACGAGCTCGAGTCGGCGCCGCTGCTGCTGCTGCTGCTGCCGGTGCCACCGGGCGCGGTGGTGGCCGTGGCCGTGGTCGCGGTGGTGCCGGGGCCGCTGGTGCTGGTCTGGGCGCCGCTGCTCGACGAGCCGCCGCCGTCGCCGGCCGCGTCGTCGCCACAACCCAGCGCCGCGGCGAGCCCCAGCAGCAGCGCGCGCCGCATCACGTGGCCCCCGTGGTGCCGCTGCCGCCGGTGGTCGAGGGATCGACCCCGGTCGACGACGAGCCCGCGCTGGTCATGGTCGTGTCGGTCGTGGTCGCGCTCGCGCTGGCGTCGGTCATCGACGCGCCGGTGTCGGTCATCGACGCGCTGGCGTCGGTGGTGGCCGTCGGATCCGTCGTCATGCCGGTGGTGCCGTCGGTCGCGGTCGTGGTGGTCATGGTCGTGCCGGCGGTCGTGCCCGTCATCGTCGCGGTCGCCCCCGTCGCCGTTGCCGTGGCGGTGCCCGAGGTTCCCGTCGCGTCCGCGCCGCTGCCGGCCTCGCTCGCGGCCTCGGTGTTGGGCGACATGTCGTCACCGTCGTAGGGACCACCGATGCGCGTGCACGCGGCCGCAGCGGTGAGCCACGCCAGCGCTGCACCGGTGGTCACCGACGCGCGCGTCGCCCCGAACCTGCCGAGATAGCCCATGTCGCCAGCTTGGGACCGACGCTGTGTGCGGGTCAAGGCCGGCGGCGGGTGGCGATCGCGTGGCGTGGGGCCCGGGCCGGACAGTTCGCCGCAAGCCGGCCTGGCCGGGCCGCGGGCTGCCCGAACGGTGGTGTGTGCACGTGCGTGTGGCGCGAGCGATCCGCGGTTTTCGGCACCGCACGCCGCCCGCTGTGCCGCCTGCAGCGGCAGCCGCACGACCGGGGCGGCGCGCGGCACCGCCGTGGTCGCGCGACGACGCGCCGCGGCGGCCAAGCTGCTACCTTCGGGGCGATGAACGAGATCTTCGATCGGGTGCTCCAGGCCGCGCGCAAGCTCGGAGCGTCGGACGTGCATCTCAAGGTCGGGTTGCCGCCGGTCTTCCGCATCCGCGGCGTGCTGCGCACGCTCAAGGACGTGCCGCCGATGACCAGCGAGGTCGTCATGACGTTCGCGATGAACATCATGAACGAGACCATCCACGACAAGTTCCAGCGCGACCACGAGGTCGACCTCGCGTACGCGACCCCCGACGGCCTGCGCTACCGCGTCAACGTGTTCCGCCAGCGTGGCGAGACCGGCATGGTCATGCGCGTCATCGCGGCCGACGTGCCGCCGTTCGAGCGGCTCAACCTGCCGCAGCGCGTGCGCGACCTCGCCATGGAGCAGCGCGGCATGGTGCTGGTCACCGGCATCACCGGCTCGGGCAAGTCGACCACGATGGCGTCGCTGCTCAACCTCATCAACTACGAGCGCGCGGCCCACATCATCACGATCGAGGATCCGATCGAGTACGTCTTCCGCGACCACCGCTCGGTCATCAACCAGCGCGAGCTGGGCTTCGACACCAACAGCTTCTCGTCGGCGCTGCGCTCGGCGCTGCGCCAGGATCCCGACGTGGTCTTCGTCGGTGAGATGCGCGACCTCGAGACCATCCAGACCGCGCTGCTGGCCGCCGAGACCGGCCACCTGGTGTTCTCGACGCTGCACACGCTCGACGCCCAGGAGACCATCAACCGCATCGTGCAGATGTTCCCGCCGCACTCGCAGAACGCGGTGCGCTTGCAGCTGGGGTCGATCCTCACCGCGATCGTGTCGCAGCGCCTGCTGCCGCGCGCCGACGGGCGCGGCATGATCCCGGCGGTCGAGATCCTGGTGAACACGCCGCGCATCCGCGACCTGATCGTCGACGGCGCGCGCACGCACGAGATCGTCGATGCGATCAAGGACGGCGTGCACCCCTACGGCATGATCTCCTTCGATCAATCGCTCACCGAGCTGGTCCAGCGCCAGCTGGTGACCTACGAGATGGCGCTGTCGGCGGCCTCGAATGCCGACGACTTCGCGCTGTACTTCCGCGGCGTCGCCTCGGGCCAGCAGAACTCGGGCCTGAGCGTCGACAGCAGCTACTGACCGCCGGTCCTCGGACCGCCACCACGGATCGTCCGCACATCGCCATGGCTTCGCCGCTCTCCGCTCACCGCATTCGGCAGCGCTTCGTCGACTACTTCGCCGCGCGCGGCCACACCCATGTCCCCAGCAGCTCGCTGGTGCCGCGCAACGACCCGACGTTGCTGTTCGTGAACGCGGGCATGAACCAGTTCAAGGACGTCTTCACCGGGCGCGAGAGCCGGCCGTACACCCGTGCGGTGACGGTGCAGCGCTGCGTCCGTGCCGGCGGCAAGCACAACGACCTCGACAACGTCGGCTTCACGCCGCGGCACCACACGTTGTTCGAGATGCTGGGCAACTTCTCGTTCGGCGACTACTTCAAGCCCGACGCGATCGCGTGGGCGTGGGAGTTTCTCACCGGCGAGCTGGGCCTGCCGGGCCAGCGCCTGGTCGTGACCGTGTTCGACGGCACCGGCGAGGACGCGCCCGCGGACGACGAGGCCTACGAGCTGTGGCGGCCGCACGTGCCGGCCGATCGCATCTACCGCTGCAGCGCCAAGGACAACTTCTGGGCCATGGGCGACACCGGTCCGTGCGGGCCGTGCTCCGAGATCCACTTCTTCAAGGGTGACGTCGCGCCGGGGCTGGCTGGGGTCGCGGGCAAGGGCCCCGCGCACGAGGCCGACGCCTACGTCGAGCTGTGGAACCTCGTGTTCATGCAGTACGAGAAGCACGCCGACGGCACCATGTCGAAGCTGCCCAAGCCCAGCATCGACACCGGCTCCGGGCTCGAGCGCGTGGCCGCGGCGGTCGCGGGCGTGGGCTCGAACTACGAGACCGATCTGCTCTCGCCGCTGGTCGAGTGCGCACGCCGGCTCGCCGGTGGCACCGCCGGCAAGGGCGAGGCGCCGCTGCGCGTCATCGCCGATCACGCGCGTGCGACCGCGTTCCTGATCGCCGACGGCGTGTTCCCCGAGAAGGCCGGCCGCAGCTACGTGCTGCGCCGGATCATGCGCCGCGCGATCCGACACGGCACCGAGATCGGGCTCGACCGCCCGTTCTTCCACCACGTCTGCGCCGAGGTGGTGGAGCGCTTCGGCGACGTGTACCCCGAGCTGCGCGAGCGCGCCGCGACCATCGCCGAGGTCGTGCAGGTCGAGGAGGAGTCGTTCCGCCGCACGCTCGACCGCGGCCTGCGGCGGCTGCGGACCGCGATCGAAGCCGCGGGCCCGGCGGCGCCCGGCGCCGCGTTCTCGCCCGACGTCGCCGCCGACCTCTACGACACCTACGGCTTCCCGCTCGATCTCACCGCCGTGATCGTGGCCGAGCACGGGCTCGCGCTCGACGAGGCCGCGGCCGAGGCCGCGCTGCGCAAGCGGCAGTCTTCGGGCGAGGGCGCGACCGAGCTGGGCCAGGACACCGCGGTCGCCGACGTGTACTTCGGGCTGCACGGGGCGCTGGGCGACAGCGAGTTCGTCGGCTACGAGACCACCGCCACCACCGCGACCGTGCGAGCGATCGTCGCCGGCGGCGCGCAGGTCGAGCACGCCGGCGCCGGCACCGAGGTCGAGCTGGTGCTCGACCGCACACCGTTTTACGGCGAGAGCGGCGGGCAGATCGGCGACGCCGGTCGCATCCACGGCGACGGCGTCGAGCTCGAGATCGCCGACACGCTCAAGCCCCGCGGTGGCATGCACGTGCACCGTGGCGTGGTCCGCAGCGGCACCGTGCGCGTGGGCGCGACGGTGCAGGCCGAGGTCGATGTCGGCCGCCGCGACGCGATCCGCCGCAACCACAGCGCCACGCACCTGCTGCACCACGCGCTGCGCAAGCACCTGGGCGAGCACGTGGCGCAGAAGGGTTCGCTGGTGGCGCCCGACCGGCTGCGCTTCGACTTCAGCCACAACCGCCCGCTGTCACCCGAGCAGCGCCGCGCGATCGAGGCCACGGTCAACGAGCTGGTGCTGCGCAACGACGGCGCCGACGTGCAGCAGCAGTCGATGGAGCAGGCCAAGGCCCGCCACGCCATCGGTCTGTTCGAGGCCAAGTACGGCGAGCGCGTGCGCGTGGTGCAGTTCGGGCCCAGCATCGAGCTGTGCGGTGGCACGCACGTGTCGCGCACCGGCGACATCGGCCTGTTCGCCATCGTCAGCGAGGGCGGCATCGCCCAGGGCGTGCGCCGCATCGAGGCCGTGACCGGCATGGGCGCGGTCGCGTACCTGCAGTCGCTGGTCGAGCTCACCGAGGCGGCGCGCGAGAAGCTCAACGTGCACGTGCTCGAGGAGCTGCCCGCGCGCATCGATCGCCTGCAGAGCGAGCTCAAGCACAGCGCGAAGGAGATCGAGAAGCTGCGCCGCGACCTGCTGACCGGCGGCAGCGGCGGGGCCGACGACGTCGAGGTGGTCGCGGGCGTGAAGCTGCAGCGGCGCCACGTCGGCGCGGCCGACGGCAAGGCCCTGCGCGGCGCCGCCGATGCGCTGCGCGACAAGCTCGGCTCGGGCGTGGTCGTGCTCGCGGCCGAGGTCGACGGCAAGGCCACGCTGCTGTGCGCGGTGACGAAGGATCTCGAGGGCCGCATCCACGCGGGCAAGCTCATCGCCGCGCTCGCGCCGCTGATCGACGGCAAGGGCGGCGGTCGTCCCGAGCTCGCGCAGGCCGGCGGACCCAAGCTTGCGGGCCTCGCAGAGGCGCTGCAGGCCGCGGGCCCGGCGATCGCTGCGCAGCTGGGCGCAGCACCGCAGTAGCTTCGGCAGCAACGTCGGAGACGTGGCCCGGCAACGGGCCACCGACGCCGTTCGCATCGCAGTCGCGTGTCCGGCATCCGGTGTCCGCTGCCGGGATCGCGGGCGCGCCGCTGCGACGCCGCGTGTGCGCGCGCGGCAATGTTGCGTGTGGAGCCATCACGTCGAAACAAGCTTCGCAGCGCGCATGTCTGTGACCTCGGTCGGCACGCGCGGGGGAACTCGTCGTCGACGGGCGCGCGGCCCGACCTTCTCGCGACCGATCCGGTGGTCGCGGCGCGTCGGGTGCCCTCCTGCAGCCCGCGGCCACCGGATACGGGCGCGGCTCACCGAAAGGACCACGATGAAGACCAAGCTCGGACGCCTGCTGACGCAGGCGGTGTGGACGCTCGCGCTCACGGCATGCTCGAAGGACGACGACGGTGGCGGCGACGACGATGCCGTGGCCGAGACCTCGACCAGCGGCAGCAGCACCGGCGACGGCGGTGCTGCCGAGGGCGGATCCAGCGACGATGGCGATACGCTGTCGATCGATCCGACGCTCGCGAGCGCCGGCCAGACCAGCAACGATCCCAGCGCGGGCGAGGCCGGCACGCTGCTGACGACCTTCGGTGGCAGCGACACCGACGGCAGCAGCGATGGCGGCGACATCGGCGTCGTCACGACCGACGACAGCAGCTCGAGCGGCGGCTCGTCGTCGTCGTCGTCGTCGGGTTGAGGCTCCGCGCGGCTCAGTGCCGCTTGAAGTCGAGGTACGCGCGCAGTCCGAGGTTGAGCACCGCGGCCTGCACGACGCGGCCATCGGTGCGCACGCGGACGTCGTAGTCCACCGACAGCGCCACCGCGAGCTTCTCCAGCGGGCGGAACTCCCAGCCCACGCCCGCGAGACCACCGAGGCCGGGCTTGCGCAGTCGATTCGGCACCGGTGCGTGGCTGCTGACGCCGACGCCGACGCGCAGCGTGAGCCCGCGCCACGGCATGCCCTGCAACACCACGTCGGCGACGCCGGCGACGCCCTTGTGGATGCCCTGGTGTCCCGTGAGGCCGCCGGCGACGCCGAGCGTGACGCGATCGCTGAGACCACCGCCCATCTCGACGCGGTGTCCGATCGACGGCACGAAGCCCTGCCGCAACATGCTGGTGCCGCCGGCGAAGCTGCCACCGACATAGAAGCCCTTGCGCTCGGGCTCGCGCTGGAACGATTCGACGTCGCGACGATTGTCGAGGCGTGCGCGTCGGGCCTTGCGCTTGGCCTTGCGATCCCCGCCCTTGCCCGCGAGCTGCAGCGATGCGGGCGGTGCGAACGGATGGGTCACGCCGACCTGCGGTTGCGCGAGGTCTTGCGCGAGCGCGGGGCCCGGCGGCACGACCATCGGCTCGATCGGTGCCGTGACCGGTGGCGCTTCGGTCGGCGTGAGCGCGGCCTCGGGCTGCGCGGCCTCGGGCTGCGCGGCCGCGCGCTGCGGTGCGGCGAGCATCGCCGCGAGCACGGCACCGAGCGCGAGCACGCCGCGGGTGGAAGACGTGCGCGAGCGCGTGGCGGTGCGGTGCTGCTCGGAGTTCGCGGGAAAATCCATGGTCAAGCCTTCGCGCCGCCGAACGCCCAGGCTCGCGCACGGCTTACAGCCGGCGGTCCCGGGCCCCCTTGGGGCCGCGCGCGCGGCCGTGATAACGTTGGCTGACCCCCATGGATCTCGCGCAATTCGAGGACCTGCTCGGGCAAGACGGCGAATCGCTCGACGAGATCGTCGCCTGGGCGCGCGAGCGCGCCCAGCAGACGCTGGCGCAAGGCGACCTCGACCCCGAGCTCGCGGCGCTCGTCGGTGGGCCGCCGGTGCCGACCGCGACGGTCACGACCGTGCGCGCGTACGCCCCGGTCGCGCCGGTGCCGTTGCCGCGACCGCTCGAGCAGCCCGCCGCACCGCTGCCGTCACCGACGCGCGACGACGGCAGCGACGACGGCAACGCGACCATGCCCCGCGCTCCGCTGCCGCCGGTGCCGCAGCGGCCCGAGCACGTCGCCGCGGGCGACAGCGCCGACGATCTCGAGATGCTCGACGAAGAGGATCTCGAGCTGGTCGAGGACGCGGGCGAGGGCAGCGACGACGAGGACGCTGGCGACGAGGATCTGCCGGCGCGCTCGGCCGAGTGGAAGCGCGCGCTCGCGGACGCGCAAGGCGAGTGATGGCGATGTCGCGGTGGCAGCTCGCCCGCCCGCTGACGCTGACGCTGACGCTGACGCTGACGCTGCCCGTGGCCTGCGCGAGCGAGAGCGAAGCCGGCGTCGACGTGCCCAACCCGCTGACCGATCCCGCCGAGGGACCGCCGGCGGGCAACCCCGACGGTGGCTGCGAGGTGCCCGCCGAGGCCGGACTCGCCGACGTCAGCACGCCGCGCACCGTGGTCGGCGACGGCAACGCGGCCAGCTGCACCGCCGAGGCGTTCCTCGCCGCGGTCGAGGCCGGCGGCGTGATCACGTTCGACTGCGGTCCCGATCCGGTCACGATCACCGTCGATCGACCGGCGAAGATCCGCAACGACACCGGCCCGGACATCGTGATCGACGGCGGCGGTCTGGTGACGCTGTCGGGCGGCGGCACCACGCGGATCCTGTACATGAACACCTGCGACGAGGCGCAGGTGTGGACCACGCCGCACTGCGACGACCAGGATCACCCGCGGCTGGTGGTGCAGAACCTGACGTTCATCGACGGCAACTCGCGCGGCGAGGACGAGTACGACGGCGGCGGCGCGATCTGGGTGCGCGGTGGTCGGTTCCGTGCGGTCAACACCCGCTTCTTCGGCAACGTCTGCGCGCAGACCGGCCCCGACGTCGGCGGCGGGGCCATCCGCGTGTTCGATCAGTTCGAGGACCGCGAGGTCTACGTCGTCAACAGCACCTTCGGCGGCGGTGCGTCGCTGGGCAACACCGGCAGCAACGGCGGCGCGCTCAGCAGCATCGGCGTGTCGTGGACCATCCTCGACAGCGTGTTGTCGTACAACCACGCCATCGGCAACGGCGGCAACCCGGCCGAGGCCGGCACGCCCGGCGGTGGCAGCGGCGGCGCGATCTACAACGACGGCAACACCATGACGCTGTCGATCTGCGGCAGCATCATCGAGCACAACGACGTCGTGCAGCACGGCAGCGCGATCTTCTTCGTGTCCAACGACCACAGCGGCGACATCCGCATCGAGCACTCGCGCATCACGCAGAACACCGGCGGCTCGTGGTACCCGACGTACCCGCAGATCTCGAACCACGACGACACGCCCATCACCGTGGTCGACTCCGTGATCGAGTGAGGCTAGCGGGTCTGCGGCTGCACGGCCGGCGGCGGCACGACGAACGGCAGCGTGACGCGGCCCTGCGGTGCGGTGACCGGGCGTGCGGTCCTCGTCGGTGCCGGCGCGTCGCGCTGCGGCGCGGGCTCGATCACCGGCGCGGGCACGGCGACGCGCTGGAACAGCGACGAGCGGCGGCGACGGTGGGACTCGATCGACACGGCGACTCTTGCAGGGTAGGGCCATGCGCCGACGCCTGCCAAGGCCCGACGCGCGACGATTCGCCGGTGTGACCGCGCGCGGGCGGCTTCGCGCCACGATGCTGCCGCGACCGTGAGCGACGCCACTTCGGTTGCGCCACCACCGTCGGCACGAGGTGCGACGTCGGCCCTGGCACGAGGTGCGACGTCGGCCCTGGCACGAGGTGCGACGTCAGCCCTCGCGGCGCCGCGGTGGTGCGCTCTCGGGCTCGGCTGGCTTCGCCATCGCGAGGAAGGCCGCCGCCATCTCGCCGATCGCGTCGGAGCTGAGCTCCTCCTGCTTGGCGATCTCGTAGGGGCGGATCGCCGAGGCCGGCAGCTCGTCGAGGAACCGGCTGGGCGCGCGCGGCAGCTCGCGGCCGCGATCGAGCCGCGCGGCGCCGCGGGTGAGCCACAGACGCTCGCGTGCGCGCGTGATGCCGACATAGAACAGCCGGCGCTCCTCTTCGAGGTCGCCGGCGATCGCGTCGCTGATCCGCGGCGCGGCCACGCGGCGATGCGGCATCGTGCCCTCCTCGATGCCGACGAGGAACACGAAGTCCCACTCGAGGCCCTTGGCACTGTGCAGCGTCGACAGCGTGACCTCGCCCTGCGCGGCGGGCTGCTCCGCGGTGTTGTCGGTGCTCGAGCCGTCGAGCGCGACGGTGCCGAAGTACGACGCCCACTGCGGGTTCTTGCCGCCCTGGCGCTGGCGCTGCTCGTAGCGATCGACCGCGCCCATGAGCCACTCGACGCCGGACATGCGCGCGTCGGTGGCACCGTCGGAGCCGATCTCGCGGCGCACGTGATCGCGAAAGCCGATCTCTTCGAGCACGCCCTTGAGCGCGGCGGCGGCCGAGCCCTCCGCGCGCGCGCGACCCTGCGCGCGGCGGATCATCGCGGAGAACTGCGCCAGCGCGGTCTGGGCGCGGTTCGGCAGGCCCGTGACCTCGGCGCTGCGGTGCACCGCCTCGGACAGCGTGAGCCGGTGCGCGGCGGCGTGGCGCTTGAGCAGCTCGATGCTCTGCCGCCCGATGCCGCGCGGCGGGGTCTCGAGCGCGCGGCGCAGCGCCAGCTCGTCGCGCGGCGTCACGATGGTCTTGAGGTACGCGAGCGCGTCCTTGATCTCCTTCTTGTCGTAGACCGACTGCCCGCCGAGCACGCGGTACTTGATGCCGTGCAGCTGCAGCTGCTCTTCGATGGCCTTGCCCTGGGCCGCGGAGCGGTAGAGCACCGCGACCTCGTCGGCGCTGCAGCGGTCTTCGACCACGAGCTTGCGGATCTGCCGGCCGACCCACTGCGCCTCCTGCACGCTGTCGCCGGCGACGACCACGTCGACCGGCTCGCCGCCCATGCGGGTCGGCAGCAGCTGCTTGTCGTTGCGCTGCACGTTGTTGCGCACGACCGCGTTGGCGCACTCGAGGATCGGCGCGCGCGAGCGGTAGTTCTGCTCGAGCTTGACCGTGGCCGCGCCGGGGAAGCGCCGCGCGAACTGCAGGATGTTCTCGATCTTCGCGCCGCGCCAGCCGTAGATGGCCTGGTCGTCGTCGCCGACGACGCAGAGGTTGTGCGGTGGGCCGCACAGCTGCCACAGCATCTCGAACTGCGCGGTGTTGGTGTCCTGGTACTCGTCGACCAGGAAGTAGTCGAAGCGCGCGCGCCAGCGCTCGCGCGCGGCATCGTCACGGCGCAGCGACGACGCGACCAGGCACACCAGGTCGTCGAAGTCGACCGCGCCGAGGCTGCGCAGGCGATCCTCGTAGGCGTCGTAGATGCTGGCCGCGACCACGTCGTACTCGTCGACGATCTCGCGCTCGAGGTCGGCGGCGGTGAAGAACGCGTTTTTCCACAGGCCCAGCCGCTGCGTCACGCCGGCGACGTCGAAGCGGCGGTCGTCGGCGCCGTGGTGGCCGTGCTCGCGCAGCAACCCGCGCACCAGGCCGATGACGTCGCCCTGATCGAGGATCGAAAACGTGCTGCCGTCGAGGCCGAAGGCCTCGGGGTCGGTGCGCATCATCGCCGCCCCGATGCTGTGGAACGTGCCCAGCACCAGCGCGCCGGCGGTGCGGCGGCCGACCATGGCCGAGAGGCGCTCGCGCATCTCGCCGGCGGCCTTGTTGGTGAAGGTGACCGCGACGATGCGCTCGGGCGGGATGCCCAGCTCGAGCAGGTGGGTGATGCGGTGCGTGATCACCCGGGTCTTGCCCGAGCCCGCGCCCGCGAGCACCACCAGCGGACCCTCGATCGTCGTCACCGCGTCGCGTTGGGAGGGATTGAGTCCGGAGAGATCCATGGCGTGCGGCGCCGGCGGGCGACTTGCTTAGCCCAAGCGTGCCGCGTCGACAATCGCGATCACGGCCCGATCCGGCGCTCGATCGCGCGGCCGCGCGGGGCCGAGGCGATCTCCGGCGCGCAGCCGCGCGCTCGCGGGGCCCGCGGGCGGCGATCAGCGCTTGCGATCGGGCACGAGATCGTACGCGACGCCGAGCCCGATCAGGAAGGTCAGCAGCACGCGGCGCTCGGCGGGTTCGTCGGGCAACGTGCGCACGGACTTCGGTCCCACCATCAAGCCGCCCCACAGCTCGGCCGACAGTCGCGGTCGCACCGGCAGGCGCGCGCCGGCGCTGAACAGCCCCGCGTGGTGGCCCCAGCGATCGGTGCCGACCTCGCCGCTGCCGAACGGGCGCGTGAAGTGGTTGTCGCCGATCGCTCCGACCAGCAGGTACTCCGCGCGGCCGAACACGCGACGTCCGTAGGCACCCAGGCCCAGCCCGCCACCGCCGAGGCCGCGGTAGATGGGATCGCGCGGCGAGACGTTGCCGACGAACAGGCCGCGCACGTGCAGGTACAGCGGTCGATACAGCCGCGCGCGCAGCTCCGCGCCGACGCCCAGGCCGAAGAACGTGCCGTGGGCCTCGCAGCGCACCTGCTCGCTGCGGCACTCCTCGTTGCCGAACGCGTGCGGCCCCGCGAGCACGTGCGCGGCCAGCTGCAACCGCGGGAACGTGCGCGAGCGCTGTCGTTGCGAGCGCGCGCCGTCGCTGCTCTCGCGTGCGGTCGGGGTCGCGCTCGCGGACGCAGCCTCGGGCGCGGGCGCGGCGGTGACCGGCGGTGCGGTCGGGCTCGCGCTCGCCGGGGCCGCGACCGCCGGCTCGGCCGCGTCGGCGCTGGGCACCGCGCGCTCGCCAG
>JAIBBS010000351.1 GCA_019694555.1 Nannocystaceae bacterium | reverse complement strand
AGCGAAAGCGGCAGGCGGTCAGCGGTCAGGTCGCGCCCGTCGAACCACGCGAATCCCCCGGAGATCGAGCTGAGGGCGAGATCCGAGACCCCATCGCTGTTCCAATCGAATCCAACTGCGAGTCGATCGCCGGCGAGCGCGAGGTCGACGACCTCGAGGCTGCCGTACATCGCGATCGCGCAGGGGTCGAAGCCCGCGTCGCCGCCGCTGGTGCTGTCACCGAGCGTCGCGAACGTCGCCATGCCCGAGTCGGCTTCGTCGCCGGCGACCGCGGGTGCGTGGTCGCGGCAGCTCGCGACGATCGCGAGTGCCACGAGTCCGCGCAGACCAGCACGCGCGTCGCTCACGGCCGACCCCGCGCCGCGTGACAGACTCCGACCCGCCCGCGACGTGGGCGGCTCCGCACCCCTGCGAGCCATCCTGGACGCTCCCTGTCGTTCACGCTACGCGGGCGGCCTGCGCCCGTCCAGCGTCGTGGGTGCCCGCGCGCGACCCGGCGGCGCTTGACCGTACCATACCGCATGGTATGTTTGGCCGCGTGACCGCAGCACTCGTCGTCTCCGGCGTCCTGGCGTGGTTGACCGCCGTCGTGCATGCGTGGCTGGGCGGCCGCGAGATCCTGCGGCCCAGCCTGGCCGCGCCGCTGGGCGCGGTCGTGCGCGGCACGCTGCACAGCGCGTGGCACCTGCTGACGTGGCAGTTCGTGGTGCTCGGTGCCGCCGCGATCGCAGCCGCGTGGGCTCCACCTGCGGTCGCGACCGCGGTGGCGTGGATCGTCGGCGCGAGCGCGGCCGGGCACGCGGTCGTGTTCCTGGCGGTGGGCTGGCGTCGCTTCGGGGACCCGTGGCACCTGCCGCAGTGGGTGCTGTTCCTGCCCATGGCCGCGAGCGCGATCGCAGCGCCGCAGCTCAGATCGAGCGCCAGCGTCACGAGCGGTGCGATCGCGACCTGGGCCGGTGGCGCCGCGGTGCTGCTGCTGCTCGCGATCGCGGGGCTGCACGTCGCGTGGGCCTGCGGCTCGTCGCTGCCGTGTGCGAGCCGCGAGCGCCTCGCCTTGGTCGTGGTCGGGCGCGCCGCGCAACGCGGCATGCCCGGGCGCGTCGCGACCTGGGCCGTCGCGATCGCGCTGGTGGCCGCGGCCGGGTGCACCGCCGCGCTCGCGGGCTTCGTGGACGATCCGCTGCCCCGCGGCGGCCTCGCGCTCGGCGGCCTCACGCTGGTCGCGGTGTTCGGCCTGCGCGCGCTGGGGGGCTACTTCGAGGTCGTGCTGCGCCCCGAGATCCGCGGCACGCCGTACCTGCGCTACAGTCGCTGGGTCTACTCACCGCTCGCGGGGTTGCTGGCCGTGCTCATCGGCCTGGCGATGTCGCGCTGAGCCCGGCCATGGCGCGCACCCACCGAGACGACTGGATCGAAGCCGGCCTGTCGCTGCTGGGCCGCGAGGGCGAGGCCGCGCTCACGCTCGAGCGGCTGTGCGCCGCGCTCGGTCGCACCAAGGGCTCGTTTTATCACCACTTCGAAGGCATGCCCGCGCTCGGCAGCGCCATGCTGGCGGCGTGGGAGCAGCGCCACACCGACGTGCCCATCGCGGCCGCCTCGCGCGAGCGCAGCGTCGCGCGGCGCCGACGATCGCTCGACGCTGCGGTCAAGCAGCTCGACTGGGCGCTCGACCTCGAGGTCCGCGCGTGGGCGCGCCGCGATCCCCAGGCGCGCGAGGCCGTCGCGCGCGTCGACGGCCGTCGCATCGCCTACCTCGAGGGCCTGCTGCCACGGCAGCTGCCGCCGGCGCGCCGCGCCGCGATCGCGACGCTCGAGTACTGCGCCTTCCTCGGCGCGATGCACCTGGCACCGCAGGACCGCCACGGCAGCGCCGCCGAGGCCGTGCTGTACGAGGCCCTGCGCGCCCTGATCGGTCCCGCCACGCCGCCGCGCACGCGTCGGCGCGCTCGCGCGGGCTAGCCGGGCGAGGTCCGCCGGAGCCTCCCCATCGCGCATCGCTTCGCGCCTTGGCTTCAGATCCCGTCGAGGAACGCGCGCCGCTGCAGCACGAAGTCGCGGGCGGTCTGCACGCTGCCGTCGAACGCCGCCAGCTCGTCCGCGATCGCGGGCTCGTCGGTGGCGTGCAGGATCGACTCGACCTCGTCGACGCGTGCGATCAGCACGTCGGTGTCGAACGCGACGTCGCGGATCTCGACCAAGGCCTGCTCGTAGCGCGCGCGCAGCCCCGGCACCGTGACCACGCGGTTGGCGAGCAGCCCCGAGGGGTACTGATCGCCCCACGGCCGGAAGTCGACGTCGAACGGATCCACGTCGTAGACCCAGTACGGCCAGTCGGCGCCGTGCGGCAGCAGCACGAAGCGGTCCCCGGGCACGTGGTACAGGTAGTAGTTCCACGCCGCGATCGCGTAGCCGTCCCACAGGCAAAAGGCCATGTCGAGCGCGACGGTGTCGATGAACTCGTCGACGTCGAGCAAGGGCTCGAGCGCGGCCTCGAGCCCGTCGTCGGGCGAGGCGAGCACGACCTCGGCCAGCGCCTGCAGGTCGTCGCGCGTGCGGCCCTCGTCCTCGTCCTTGAGCTCGACCGCCGCGATGTCGTGGTCGAAGTCCCACGGCCCCTCGAAGAGGTTGCCCTCGCCGTCGCCGAAGTGCGCGCCCAGGAAGCGCTTGCCCACGCCTTCGACCACCACGTAGATGCCCTTGACCTCGCCGTTGAAGCGCACGATCGCGTGGGCCGTGCGCGGCGCGGCCACACCCGCGCGCGCGTACAGCAGGTACGTCAGCGGCTCCGACAGGAACGTCGTGTCCATGATGGTGTTGTCGAGCGCCAGCCGCGCGATGCCGTCGATGTCGGCACCCTCGACGAATTCGTCGAGCTTCAGGTTGAAGCTGGGCTTGCCGTCCAGCGGCTGCAGCGTGCTCTGACCCTTCTTCTTGATGCCGGCCTGCATCACCACGGTGTCGTCGTAGCGCAGCGTGCACGGCACGCGGGTCTCGAGGTCGTTGTCCAGCGTGGCCAGGTCGGCCTCGGCGACCGTGATCTCGATCGCGTGCACGCGCGTGGTGTCGAACATCGCCAGGCCATCGGGCGGATCCTCGCCGGTGGTGCCGCTGCCGCCGCTGCTGTCGGCGCCGTCGCTGCCGGCGCTGCTGCCGGGCGCGGTCGTGGCGTCGCTGCTCGCGACGCCGCTGCTCGCTGCGCCGCCGCTGTCGCTGCCCGCGGTGGTGCTCGCGGGCTGGGTCGTCGCGGTCCCGTCGTCGTCGGGGGCCTGGCCGCCGCACGCCGCGAGCAGCACGGCCAGCAGCACGCGGGGGTCGAGCAGCGGGACGCGGGGCATCGTCCAGCAGTATGCCGCGAAGCCCGCGGCGCGAGGGGCCCGCGCGGTGCTACGGCGGCGTCGCGGTCGTGGGCACCGCGACGCCGTCGATCGCGATCAGTTGCGCCGCGGCCTCGCAGTCGGCGATCGCCGCGGCCGCGCACGCCTGCGCCCGGGCCGCCGCACACGCGGCGGGCCGATCCTCGCCGCTGCCGTGGCCGTCGCGCTCGGCGACCAGCGCCAGCGACACCGTCGCGGTGGCGTGGCGCCCCTTGGCGTCCAACGCCACCGAGGTCGAGCTCTCGCGCTCGCGCACCCGCGGGTCGTCGCAGCCGCGGGGCACGCGGAGGGCGATCGCGTCGCAGGCCTGCTGCCGCGCGAGTCGTTGTGCGACCGCGGCGTCCTCGTGCTCGGCGCGGCCGGGCACGCGCGGCCCATCGTCGTAGGCGATCGTGACGCTGCACGACGTCGGTGGTGGCCCGGCCTGCGCGCGCGCCAGCGCGGCGTCCATCTGCGACGGCTCGACCACCTCGACCGTCGCGCGCATCTGCGGCTCGTGCTCGCCGCAGCCGTCGGCGCAGCGCAACGGGAAGCGACCCACGGTCTGGGCCTGCAGCGTGATCGTGGCGGGGCGCGCCGGGATCAGATCCCGTCGCACCCGAAACGCCGGCAGATACAACCCCACCAGCACCGCCGCGCTCGACGCGGTGATCGTCACCGGCCGCCCTTGCGGCAACACCAGCAGCGGCACCTCGCTGCTGCCGTCGCTGCGCAGCGTCACGTCGAGCTGGGGGTAGTGCGCGCGCCACGACCAGGTCTGCGCGGTCAGCTCGATCTGCAGCGTGCGCGCCGGATCGGGCGCGGGCTCGGCGGGCGCCGCGGGCGGCGGCACCACCGGCTCGGGCGCCGGCGCGGGCGGGGCCGGCTGCGTCGGCGTCGGGTC
>JAIBBS010000141.1 GCA_019694555.1 Nannocystaceae bacterium | reverse complement strand
GCCGGGCTCGGCCGGGGGCTCGGGCACCGCGGCCGGCGCGGGCTCTGCCGCGGCCGCGGGCGGGATCTCGACCGCCGGCGCAGCGGCCTGCGCGAGCGCGGGCGCCATCGCGGCAGCCGCCGTCCACATGACCCTCATCACGGCGATGTGCCACGAACCGACCTGCATCCTCGCTAGGCTAGCGTGGCCAGGGCGCATCGGCGAGCCCGCGTGCGGGGCTTTTTTCGACGATTGCGCTGCCAACGGAGTTGCGGCGGCGCCGTTTCGTGGCGACCGTCCCCGGCCCGGTGCGGCGCATCACCCCGGCGACAACGGGCGTCGGCGCGCGTCGATTCGGGTCGCGAGGCGCATGGCCACGGCCGTCGTCGCGGCGGCCCGCACACGGTCGTGGCGGGCCGTGAAGCTCCCCGGCGGAGGCTGCGTCCACAGGCCCACGCCGACGCAACAGGGGCGCCCGTTCGGGGTTGACGTTTTCCAGCCCCATTCTAAAGTGGCGCGCGCACAGCACCGGGAGAGCGGGTCCACGCGGCCCTTCGCCCGGGCGGGCACCACCCCATCACCACCACTCACCAAACCGCCCGCTCGTGGCGGATGGAGCTCATCCAATGCACGCTCATCGCAAAACCCGGTTCATCATCGCCGGGCTGTTCGCCGCCACGGCGGTGGCCGGTTGCGCGCCGAGGGTCTTCAGCGATGCCTCGGGTATCGCGATCGTCGGCAACCCCCCCCAGAAGGTCGAGGAGCCGCCGCCGCCGGAGCCGCAGAAGCGGGTCGAGGTTCGCGAGAACAAGATCGTCATCAACGAGAAGATCCAGTTCGAGGTCAACTCGGCGAAGATCCTGCCGGTCTCCCACGATCTGCTCAACGAGGTCGCCAAGGTCATCAAGGAGCACCCGTCGATCAAGAAGATCGAGATCGAGGGTCACGCCAGCGCCGAGGGTTCGGACGCGAAGAACCAGAAGCTGTCGGAGAACCGCGCCAAGTCGGTGATGAAGTTCCTGAGCGGCGAGGGCGGCGTGGACAAGGGCATCCTGAGCGCCAAGGGCTATGGCGAGACCCGCCCGATCGCAGACAACGAGACCGAGGAAGGTCGCGAGAAGAACCGCCGGGTCGAGTTCACGATCACGGAGCAGGACGTCGCGAAGACCAAGGTCGAGATCGACGAGAAGGGCAACGAGAAGGTCATCGAGGGGGGCAAGTGAACATGAAGACGTCCATCGCATTCGCCATCTGCACGGCGCTGCTCGCCGGCTGCAGCTTCATCGCCCGCGACACCGAGACCTACAAGCAGGACACCCGCAAGCTGCTCGAGACCAAGAACAGCGACATCGTGGCCTGCTACGACGCCGCGCTCGCGGCCAGCCCGGCGCAGTCGGGCAACGTCGTCGTGACCTTCACGGTCGAGAAGAAGACCGGCGCCGTCACCAACGTGAACGCCGATCCCAACCAGAGCACCGCGCCCGACGGCTTGCAGCAGTGCGTGGTCAAGGCGCTCGAGGGGCTGACGCTGCCCGAGCCCGATCGCCGGCAGGGTGACGCCACGTTCACGTGGTCGTTCAACGCCGCCGGTGGTGCGCCCGCGGCGACCGAGCCCGCGGCCTGATCGCAACCACGCGATCGCCCGATCGACCATCGCCGTCGATGCCCCGCGCGTCGACGGCGATGGTTTTTTTCGTTTCGTGTGGGGCGAACGCGCGCGCCGGGGCCCGTGCGACGGTCGCGAGCGTGGGCTGGCCCCGGCTTTCGCGCCGCGGCGTGCGCCTCTACACTCGCGGCACCATGCCATCTGCCAACTCCACCTCCACCGCCAGGACCGCGCTCGGCGCGGGTCTGCTGGCGCTGCTGCTGCTCGGCCCTGGCCGCACGCACGCGGCCGACGACGGCGACGCCGACGCCCGCCTGCAGAAGCTGGCGGTCTCGCTCAAGGAGCAGAACGTCGCCGACACGCGGCACGCCGCCACCGCGGAGCTGGGCAAGGCCGAGGCGCTGCGCGACAAGGCGCGCACGCTCATCGGCGAGCGGCGCGAGCGCGAGGCGCTCGCGCGCACGCTCGACGAGCTCGAGGGCACGCTGTCGCTCGTCGGCGCCAAGATCAAGCACGCCGAGGCCAAGGCCAAGCTCGACGAAGCCAAGCAGAAGCGCGACGCGCTCAAGGCCGAGCTCGCCAAGGTCAAGGCCGACGCCGACGCGCTCGAGAAGCAGCAAGCCGAGCTCGAGAAGAAGCTGGGAGGTGGCAAGTGAAGCGCTTGACCCTGATCCTGGCTGCGCTGTCGCTGGCCTCGTGCTCGCGCCTGCCCAAGCCCGCCGAGATGACGCAGTTCGAGGCCGAGCGGAAGAGCCGCGAGGGCGAGGAGCTCAAGCTCGAGCTGCCCGAGCTGGTCAAGCGCGCCGACGACCAGCACGCCATGGCGGTCGAGGCCCACGACGACAAGGAGGCCGAGCTGCTGCAACACCACGCGCACCTGTCGTGGCTGTGGTGGCAGTCCGCGAGCCTGCGCCGGCAGAGCCGCGAGCTCGGCGAGAGCCTCGAGCTCGTCGACAAGGAAGCCAAGCAGTTCGAGGCCGAGCTGGCCGAGGCCAAGAAGCGGCAGAAGCTGGCCCAGGCCACGCTCAAGCGCATGGAACAGATCATCGCGCTCGAGGGCAAGGTCACCGACAGCCAGGAGGTCGGCGCGGCCAAGACCGCGATCGGCGACGCCCTGACCGCGCTCAAGGACGCGCAGGCGGTCGACGCCGACGTGCACGCCAGCGTGAACTTCTCCGCCGCCGAGGCCAAGCTCAAGGCCGCCACCGACGCGCTGGCGAAGAACCGGGCCAAGGACGCGCAGAGCTTCGCGATCGAGGCCAAGGCCGCGGCCGAGGCGGCCAAGCGCGAGGCCGAGCCCAAGTACAACGCGACCGAGGCCGATCAGGCCAAGATGGCGCGACAGAAGGCGCTGTTCGACAAGCTCGGCGAGATCACCGGCGTGTCGCGCCAGATGGTCGAGGGCGGGGTCCAGATCGCGGTGGTCGAGGTGTTCTCCGCCAGCGGCGGCGTCGACATGCAGCCGATGATGGAGGCCACCTTCGTCAAGATCGCGGAGGTCGGCAAGGAGTACGCCGACTACGCGCTCGTGATCGAGGCCCACACCGACAGCAAGGGCAACAAGTCGAAGAACTTGCAGCTGTCGGACGCGCGCAGCAAGGCCGTGATGTCGTTTCTCGCGCAAAACGGCATCGCGCCCGATCGCATGACCGCGTTCGGCAAGGGCTCGTCGGAGCCGGTCGCCGACAACAAGACCAAGGACGGGCGCGCGAAGAACCGCCGCATCGAGATCCTGTTCGTGCCCTCGTCCAAGTGAGCACGCCGGTACCCCGGCCTCCCGCGGACGTCGTGCGGCGTCCGCGGGGCCGCTTCGTCGACTGGGTCACGCAGCTGTGGGTCCGCGCGACCGGGCGTCGCGTCGCGCCCGACGCGGCGGCGTGGCTCGTGGGTCCGGTCGGCGAGGTCGACGGCGTCGGCGACACGTTCTTCGAGCAGTGGGCCGCGGACCACGGGCTCACGGTGCTGCCGGCCGACCAGGCCACCGGCCTGCTGCCGCGCTTCGAGGCCCTGCGCAGCCCCGGCTTCGATCCCGCGGCGGTCGACCCGGCGATCGTGCGCTTCTACGAGCACACGGCCGCGTACGAGCTGCGCATCGAACCGCGCTGGCGCGGGCCGTTCCGCGCGCTGGGCTGGCTCATCGCACGGATCTTCGCCCGGCGCCTGGCGCAGCTGAACCTGCCGCTGTCGCGCCGCGAGGTCGCCTCGGGCGTGCGCTCGCGCGTCGTCGCGCTGTGTGACGGCGACGGTCGCCGGCTGCACACCGGCTGGGTGCGCACGTCGATCGCCACCGGCATGCCGCTGTTCGTCGGCGACTACGGGCTCGCGACGATCCCCGGCTGCGACACGCCGTGCGTGCGCGTGGTGTTCCCGCTGCCGCACGGCAACGCCATCGTCGCGCTGCGGCCGGTGTGCGAGCGCGGACGGTTGATGCTGCTCTCCGATGGCCGTCGCTTCGGCGACACCGGCTTCTACTTCACGGTCGTGCGCCCGCAGGGCCTGGTCGCGCGCTATGTCCGGACCATGAAAGAGCGGCTCGAGCTGTGGGTCGACGATGGCCGCGTGCGGGCGCAGCATCGCTTCGCGGTGTTCGGGCTGGTGTTCCTGCAGCTCGACTACACCATCGTGGCCAAGGACGGCGGAGCCGCCGACTAGCCGCCGGGTTTCACCGCGGGCGGCTCGCGCAGCCACGCCGCGAGCCCGGCGTGCAGCGGGCCGGGCAGCAGCGCGGCGACGAACAGCGCCCGCGTGGCCGCGGCGCGCTCGTGCGCGGGCGCGTCGTGATGGCGCTGCAGCGCCGCCGCGAACCCGTCGCGCGCACAGCGGGCCTGCCACCACGCGCGCGCGGACTCGGGTGTGGGCATCGGCGTGCCGGCGATCCGCCCGAGGATCATGCGCGAGGTCTCGCCCACGGACACGAACTCGAGGCGGCCGCTTCGGCGCGCGCGCGTGACGGTCGGGTCGTCGAGCCGCGCGACCAGTGCCGGCACCGCGCCCAGGCCCATCGCGAGCAGCTCGCGCGCCGGGTTGCGCACCCGCGCGTGTGCGCTCCAGCTGGGCGGCGTGCGGTCCGGCAGGTCGCTGGGCCGGGAGTAGCTGCCGTCGAGCGACATGGCCTGGTCGGGCAGCCGCAGCAACACCGCCTGCAGCGCGCCGTCGGCCCGCCGCGGCGGGCCCGGCAGCGCCTGCAGCATCGCGCGCACGGCCTGGGTCTTGGCCGCGTCGGGTTGCAGCGCCACCACGCGCTCGAGCATCGCGCGCACGTGGCCCGTCGGTGCGAATGCGCGGTGGTCGATGTCGGCTTGCTGCGCGAGCACGTGCGCGAGATCGGCACGCAGGGCCGACAGCTGCGGATCGCTGGTCTCGCGCTGCACCGCGCCGACGTCGGCGCGGCCGCGCTGCAGCAGCCACACGCCCAGCGTGAAGCGGCCCAGCCGGTGCGTCATCCGTCGCGGCGCGCAGCCGCTGCTGGCGCGACGCTGCCCCAGCGCGACCGCGACGTCGGCCACGAAGTCGCGGGCGCGCTCGTGGACCACCGGCGGCGCGCTGGCGCTGGCGCGCGTCGCCAGCGGCTCGAGCATGCCGGGATCCATCGCGTCGAGCAGCGCGGTGGTGCGGTCGACGAGCAGCGTGTCGAGCAGCAGTGGTGCGCGTTCGGCTTCGCCCAGTGCCCAGCCCACGGTGCAGCGCGCGTGCTGGCTGGTGTGGCGCTCGACCCAACGCGCGCGCGTCACCGCCGGGATGCCGGCCTGGTCGAACACCGCCTGCACCCGCGTGTTGACGTCGCCGGTCGCGGGCTCGGCCGGCGCACGCGCCAGCAGCAACCCCGCGAGCGCCAGCGTCGCGGCCACGGCTCAGATCCGATCGAGCGCGGCCCGCAGATCGGCGATGAGGTCGTCGACGTGCTCGACGCCGACCGACAGCCGCACGAAGCCGTCGTGGATGCCCAGCGCCTGGCGCTTGTCGGCCGGGATGCTGGCGTGGGTCATGATCGCGGGGTGCTCGATCAGGCTCTCGACCCCGCCGAGGCTCTCGGCCAGGGTGAAGACCTTGACCGAGGACAGAAACGTGCGCGCGGCCTGCAGATCGCCGCGCAGGTACGCCGAGATCATGCCGCCGCCGCGGGCCATCTGCCGCTTCGCGAGCGCGTGCTGCGGGAAGCTGGCCAGGCCGGGATAGATGACCTTGTCGACCTTGGGATGCGACGCGAGAAACGCCGCGACCTTCTCGGCATTGTCGCAGTGCCGCTCCATCCGCAGCGCCAGCGTCTTCATGCCGCGCAGCGTCAGGTAGCAGTCCTGCGGGCCCGGTACCGCGCCGATGCTGTTCTGCAAGAAGCCCAGCCGCTGCGCCAGATCGGCGTCCGAGGTCACGACCGCGCCGCCGACCACGTCGGAGTGGCCGCCCATGTACTTGGTCGTGCTGTGCATGACCATGTCGGCGCCCAGCTCGAGCGGGCGCTGCAGCATCGGCGTGGCGAAGGTGTTGTCGACCGCGAGCCACACGCGCTTGCGCTTGCACACCGCTGCGATGGCGGCGACATCGGCGAGCTTGAGCATGGGGTTGGTCGGGGTCTCGACCCACACCAGCTTCGTGCGCTCCTCGATCGCGGCCTCGATCGCGGCCACGTCGGTGGGGTCGACGAAGCTGAAGCGGATGCCCAGCCGCCGCATGACCTTGTCGAACAGACGGAAGGTGCCGCCGTAGACGTCGTCGACGCTGACCACGTGATCGCCGGCGTCGAGCAGCGAGATGATGTTGGTGGTCGCGGCGCAGCCCGAGCCGTAGGCGAAGCCGAAGCGGCCGCCCTCGAGCGCCGCGATGCCGCGCTCGAGCGCGAAGCGGGTGGGGTTCTGCGTGCGGCTGTACTCGAAGCCGGTGTGCTCGCCCGGGGCCTTCTGCGCGTAGGTCGAGGTCTGGAACACCGGCGGCATCACGGCGCCGGTGACGGACTCGGGGTGTTGCCCGCCGTGGATCGCGAGCGTCTCGATGCGCGCGCCCTCGGGCAGGTGATCAAGGTCCTTGCGGTACTCGGCCATGGTGCACTCCGGCGCGCTCAGCCGCGATGGCTGGCGAGGTAGTCGATGATGTCGATCTTGGTCAGGACCCCGAGCAGGCGGTCGGCCTCGACCACCAGCACGACCTTGGCGTCGTTGAAGATGTTGCGCACCAGCGCGATGCGGGTGTGCGGCGTGACGGTGGCGTAGTCGGACTCGATGAGGCCGGTGAGCTTCTCGTCGAGCGCGCCGGCGTGCTCGACCAGGAAGTTGAGCAGGTCGATCTCGGCCACGATGCCGCAGTGGCGGCCGTTCTCGTCGAGCACCGGCAGCTGGCTGATGCCGTGCTCCTTCATGATCTGGATCGCGTCGCGCACGGTCGCGCTGCGCGGCGCGGTGATCAGGCGATGGGGCTTGTGCTTGAGCACGTGCGCGACCGTGCCCTCGGTGTCGTCGTCGGCGAGGAAGCCGTTGCTGCGCATCCACTCGTCGTTGAAGATCTTCGACAGGTACTTCTGCGCGCTGTCGGGCAGCAGCACCAAGATGTTCTTGGGCGCCTTGAGCGAGCGCGCGTACTTGATCGCGCCGACCACCGCCGCACCGCCCGAGCCGCCGGTGAAGATGCCCTCGCGCCGCGCCAGCTCGCGCGTCATCAGGAAGCACTCCTTGTCGTCGACCTGGACCACCTCGTCGAGCAGATCGAGGTTCATGGTCGAGGGCAGGAAGTCCTCGCCGATGCCCTCGACGTAGTACGAGAACGGCTTGGTCAACCGACCGGTCTTGACGTACTCGTAGTAGAGCGAGCCGATGGGGTCGACGCCGATGAGCGCGAGGTCGGGGCGCTTCTGCTTGAAGTAGCGGCCGCAGCCCGACAGCGTGCCGCCGGTGCCCATGCCCGCGCAGAAGGCATCGAACTCGCCGCCGGTCTGCTCCCAGATCTCCGGCGCGGTCGAGAGGTAGTGCGCCTCGGGGTTGGCGGGGTTGTGGTACTGGTTGGAGTAGAACGCGCCCGGGGTCTCCTCGACGATGCGGCGCGCCGTCGAGTAGTAGCTGCGCGGATCCGACGGCTCGACCGCGGTCGGGCAGATCACGACCTTGGCGCCGTAGGCCCGCAGCGCGTCGATCTTCTCCTTCGACATCTTGTCGGGCATCACGAAGATGCACTTGTAGCCGCGGGTCGCGGCGACCATCGCCAGGCCCGCGCCGGTGTTGCCGCTGGTGGCCTCGACGATGGTGCCGCCGGGGCCCAACATGCCGCGCTTCTCGGCGTCGGTGATGATGTTGAGCGCGACCCGGTCCTTCATCGAGCCGGCGGGGTTGAGGTACTCGAGCTTGACGTAGATGCTCGACTCGACGTCTTCGGCGACCCGCTGCAGCCGCACGATCGGGGTGTGGCCGATGGCCTGGGTGAGATCGGCGACGGCACCGCGCATCAGCGAAACGGACATGGTGGCTTCGTGCTCCCGCGAGTGCGCGGCGCCAGGGCCGCGCGGGCGCAGTCGTACCACGAAGCCCGGCCGCTCGCGCACGCCGGCCGCGGCGCGCACACGAGATGGGGCGCACGCGCGGCCGGTCGCGGCGGCTCAGCCCTGCTCGCGCGCGGCCCGCTCGGCGCGGCGTTGCGCTTGACGTGCGCGCTGCTTGCTGCCGTCGCCGAAGTACCAGCCGATGTTGAACGTGAACATGGCCCGCCAGCTCTTGCGCTTGTCGAGCTCGAAGTGCTGCAGGTGACTGCGCACGCCCGCACCGCGCAGGATGAACGACAACGCCCCGCGATCGACCCGCGTGGTGAACGACAGCTCGCCGCCGATGTGGTGGTTGTTCAGGATCACCGGCTCGCCCAGGCCGCCACGGCTCGCGCTGATGACGTCCTTGCGGTTGATGAGCGGATGGAACCAGCCGTAGCCGATCGCGACGCCGACCAGCGCGCCCTGGTAGCCGGCGTGCAGCTGTGGGTGGATGACGAGCGGCATCGCCTCGAGCGTGTTGCCGACGTTGGTGCCCATCGCCAGGCTGGGCCGCACCATCACGTACTTGAGAAACTGCGCCTGGTAGGCGAAGTCGGCCATCAGCGGGATGTAGTGGAAGCGCTGCGACTTGCCGCTGTCGGCGTCGACGGCCTTGGACAGGCGCATGTACGCCAGCTCGAGCCCGAGCCGGAAGCGATGGGTCGCGGGCAGCTGCCGCCGGCGCGGATCGATGAAGGTGGGATCGGTCTCACGCGCCTGCGCAGCGGTGGGCCACGCCGCGACCGCCAGCGCCGTCGCCATCAGCAGCCCACCCGCACGCCGCCACCGCATCGTCTGTGGGAAGCATCCCCGACGGACCCGCGGCGGTCAAATGCCCTGGGGCCGTCGCCCGCGGGCCGGCGCGTGAGCGCTGCGCGGACGCGGACGATCACGGAACCGTCGCTGGCCGACCATGCGCCGCCACCAGCGCGTGCGCCGTGCAGCTCGCTGCGCGCGCCGTCGGGCCCGCGCCGCTGCGGCGCTTCGTCAGGCCCACGCGAGGTCGAGCAGCACGGTGCCGAGGTAGCCCAGGCTGATCCAGCCGTTGAGATCGAAGAACGCGCGGCCCAGCTTCGACAGATCGCCCGGCCGCACGATCGCGTGCTCCGCCACCAGCACGAGGGCGATCGCGGCGATGCCCAGGGCGTGGATGCTGCCCAGCTGCGCGACGCGGTGCAGCAACACCAGCGCCGCGAGCGTGCCGACGTGCAGCAGCGCCGAGATCACGATCGCGCCCAGCGTTCCGAAGCGGGCCGGGATCGAGTGCAGCCCGTGCGCGCGATCGAAGGCCTCGTCCTGCAGCGCGTAGAGCACGTCGAAGCCCGCGACCCAGGTCGCGACCGCGGCCATCAGCAACAGCGGCACCGTCGCGCCGTCGAAGCCGCCGGTGACGGCGATCCACGCGCCGCCCGGTGCCAGCGACAGCGCCGCGCCCAGCACCAGGTGGCTGGCCCACGAGAAGCGCTTGGTGTGGCTGTAGCCCAGCACCAGCGCCAGGCACGGCAGCGACAACAGCCCCGCGACGCGGCCCAGCGCCGCGCTCGCGGCCACGAACACCACCGCGGCGAGCACGGTCATCACCGACGCCGCACGCACCGACACCACGCCGCTGGGGATCTCGCGCGTGGCGGTGCGGGGGTTGGCCGCATCGAAGCGACGATCGACGATGCGGTTGTAGCCCATGGCGGCCGCGCGCGCGCCGGTGAACGCGAGCACGATCAGCACCAGCCGCCACGCGTCGAGCCCCGCGGCACCGGCGGCCTGGGCGTGGCGGTGGGCCAGCGCGGTCGCGGCCAGCGCGAAGGGCAGCCCGAACACGGTGTGGCTGAGCTTCACCAGGCCGCCGAACGCGACCGCGTGGTGCCGCAGCCCCTGCGCGGTGGTGACCTCGGTGCTCATGCCAGCCGCTCGTAGCGCATGGTCCGCCGCGCCGGCACGAAGCCGGCCTGACGGATGTGGTGCTCGATGTCCGCGGCGGTGAGCATGAAGTGCGCGCCGGCCTGCGAGACCACGTTCTCCTCGATCATCACCGAGCCGAAGTCGTTGGCTCCGAAGCGCAGCGCGACCTCGCCGACCTCGGGGCCCAGCGTCGGCCAGCTGACCTGCAGGTTGGGGACGTTGTCGAGGTACAGCCGCGCCAGCGCCTGGATCCGCAGGTAGCGCCAGGCGCTGGTGTCGTCGCGCAGCTTGAGCCGCGTGCCTTCGGCCTGGAACGGCCACGTGATGAAGGCGGTGAAGGCACCGCCGCCCTCGCGCGCCAGCGACTCGTCCTGCAGCGCACGCAGGCGATCGAGGTGGGTCAGGATGTGATCGCCGCGCTCCTGGAAGCCGAACACCATCGTGCAGGTGGTGCGCATGCCGATGGCGTGGGCCTGGCGCATGACCTCGAGCCACTCGTCGGTGGTGTTCTTGAACGGCGAGATGCGGTTGCGGATCTCGTCGTGCAGCAGCTCGGCGCCGCCGCCGGGCAGCGAGTCCATGCCGGCGGCGCGCAGCCGCAGCAGCACCTCGCGGATGTCGAGCTGCTCGAGGTGGGCGAGGTGGATGATCTCGGTGGGCGACAGCGCGTGCAGGGCCAGGCGGAAGTTGGTCTTGGTCCAGCGGAACAGGTCCTCGTACCACGACAGCCGCAGCGCGGGGTTGAGCCCGCCCTGCAGCAGGATCTGGATGCCGCCCAGCGCCTCGGTCTCGCGGAACTTCTGCGTCAGCGTCTCGCGCGACAGCACGTACGCGCCCTGGTCGTGGGCCTTGCCCGAGGGCGGCACGTAGAAGTTGCAGAACTTGCAGCGCGCGGTGCAGACGTTGGTGTAGTTGACGTTGCGGTCGATGATGTACGTGACCACGCCGTCGGGGTGCAGCGCGGCGCGGCGGGCATCCGCGGCGGCGCCGAGCTCGAGCAGATCGGCCTCGTCGTACAGCAACAGGCCCTCGGCCAGCTCGAGTCGCTCGCCCGCGCGGGCCTTGTCCAGCGTCTGCGACAGCGACAGCGCGCGGCCGCTGCTGCGCCGGCGCAACGGCGCGTAGCCGAGGTCGGCGAAGTGCACGTGCACGACGTCGTCGTCCTCGGGCTCGGCCGCGGCCCCGAGCACCGCGCGCGCGCGCGTGAGGTACTCGGCCAGGCCCTCGCGCTCCCACGCGTCGAGGTCGTAGCGGATCGCGTGACGCAGGTAGCGGGCGTAGTCGGCCTCGGGTAGCGCGAGCTCGCCGCGGGCGCGGCGGGCCTGGGCGTAGTCCGCGGCGTAGGCCTCGATGCGCGTGCGCCCGCGCAGCTTGGCCTGCTGCAGCGCGCGGGTGTGCTCGGGCTGCAGCGCGCCCGGTCGCGCGGCCCACAGCGCGAACACCATCGGCATGCCGGTGTCGTGGAACCACTGCGCGCCCAGATCGACGACGTGGGGGAAGCGGCCGGTGAGCCCGAACGCGGCGTCGCCGATCACCAGCGCGCCCTCGTCGGCGCGCACCCGCGACGCGCCCTCGCCGTGGGGCGCGACCACCAGCTCGGGCGTCAGGCCCTGCGACGCCAGCAGCACGCGCAGCAGCAGTGCGGAGCTGCGCGAGGCGCCGTCGAGGTGGATGCGCGACAGCGCCGCCAGCGGCCGCTGGGCCACGACGACGACGGTCTGCACCGCGCCGCGGCACGCGATCGCGACGTCGGGCACGACCTCCCACTGCGGGTTGTCGAGCAGCGTCGCGACCGGCACCAGCGCGACGTCGCAGTCACCGGCGGCCAGCGCCGCGGCGCAGGCCGAGGGCAGCGCCTCGCCGACCTCGAACAACGGCGCGCCCGACTCGCCCAGCGGCGGGTCGCTGCGCAGCGGCTCGACCAACGGTCGCGCGTTGAGGAACGAGACCCCCAGCACGCGCAGCGCGGTGCTCATGGCTGCGCCTCCGCGCCGGCCAGCGGCAGGTGCCCGCGCGGCGTGGCGCCGCTCGAGTACGGCACGCTCGCGCCGACGCGGATCTCCGGCAGCGGCGCGCCGTCGTCCTCCCACAGCACGCGGTACAGCGTGTCGCGCTCGACCGCGTGGCGGCCGGCCTCGCGGATCAGTCGCACCAGCTCGAAACGGCCCAGCACCTGCGGCGTCTCGGCGCCGGCCATGTGATAGACTTTCTCCTCCTGCACGGTGCCGTCGATGTCGTCGGCGCCGAAGCCCAGCGCGATCTGGGCCGTCTTCACGCCCAGCATCACCCAGTAGGCCTTGATGTGCTCGATGTTGTCGAGCATCAAGCGCGCGACCGCGTAGGTGCGCAGGTCGTCGACGCCGGTCGGCGCGGGCAGCTTGCCGAGGTCGTTGCCCTCGGGGTGGTACGACAGCGGGATGAAGGTCTGGAAGCCGCCGGTCTCGGCCTGCAGCGCGCGCAGCCGCAGCATGTGATCGACGCGCTCCTCGAGCGTCTCGACCGTGCCGTAGAGCATGGTGCAGTTGCTGCGCAGGCCCAGCCGGTGCGCGGTGCGATGGACCTCGAGCCACTGCTCGGCGGTGGCCTTGTCGCGGCACAGCTTGCGACGCGCACGCTCGGCGAAGATCTCGGCGCCGCCGCCGGGCATGCTGCCCAGGCCCGCGTCGATGAGCTCGCGCAGCACCTGCTCGTAGGTCATGTCGTAGCGCCGCGCGAAGTCGTGGATCTCGACCGCGGTGTAGGCCTTGAGGTGGATCTCGGGCCGCTCGGCCTTGAGCACGCGCAGCGTGTCCTTGAAGTAGGACCATGGCAGCTCGGGGTGCAGGCCGTTGACGATGTGGATCTCGGTGACGTGCTGACCGCGACGCTCGACCAGCTTCTGCCGGATGTCGTCGAGGCTCATGGTGTACGCCTGCGGCATGCCCGGCTGCAGCCGCGCGAACGAGCAGAACTTGCAGTCGGCGTGGCAGACGTTGGTCGCGTTGATGTGGAAGTTGACGTTGAAGTAGGTGCGCTCGCCGTGCTTGCGCTCGCGCACGCGGTTGGCCAGCGCGCCCAGGGTGCACAGGTCCGGCGTGCGGTAGAGCCACACGCCGTCGTCGAACGACAGCGGCGTGCCATCGTCGAGCTTGGTTTCGATCTCGGCCAGTCGGGCTCGCGTGGGGGTCATGACTCGCTCTCCGTGGTGTCTTGGACCGGCAGGCCGGCGTGGCGCACCAGGGTCGTCAGCGCGGTGCGGGTGGTCTCGTCGGGACGGGGCACGCCACACAGCGGCAGCGTGCGCTCGGGCGCGATCGGGCCGCTGAGCGCGTCGGCGCCGAAGCCCAGCGCGAGCTGGGCCAGGCGGATGCCCAGCAGATCGTGGCGCGCGTGGATCGACACGTGGCTCGGCAGCACCAGCCGCGCGGCGGCGATGCACCACAGCTGGTGCAGCCCCGCGGGCGCGCCCGAGCACGGCGCGAGCGACAGCGGTGGCAGCGTCGCGGTCGCGGCCTCGTGCAGCCACGCGACGTAGGCGGCGCGGGCGGCCGGCTCCGGGGCCACGCGCACGATCACGTGGCTGCCCTCGGGCAGGCTCGCCAGCGTCGGCCACGGGCCCGCGACCGCCGGCTGATCGGGTGCGGCCGCGATTGCAGCGAGCTCGGGCGGCGAGGCGGCCGCAGCGGCCAGCACCGCGATCGTGCGACCGCGGCCGGTGTCGCGACGCGCCCGCGCGGCCGCAGCGGCGAGCAAGGGCTCGTCGGCGAGGGCCAAGAGCGCAGCCGGTCCCGGCACCGGCACGTCCGGCGTCGAGGTGGTGATGGTGGTGGTCGTGGTCATGGCGACTCTCCCCAGCGACGCAGCAGCGGCAACGGCACGCCGGCGCGATCGAGCGCGCGCAGCACGACGGTGTCGACGGCATCCTCGAGCGTTCGGACGGCGCCGTAGAACGACGGCACCGCGGGCAACACGATCGCGCCGGCCTCGGTCGCGGCGACCATGTTGCGCAGGTGCACCAGCGACAGCGGTGTCTCGCGCACCACCAGCACCAGCGTGCGCCGCTCCTTGAGCGCGACCTCGCACGCGCGCGCGAGCAGGTCGCCGCCGCCGCCGTGGGCGACGCGCGCCAGCGTGCTCATCGAGCACGGCGCGACCACGACCGCGTCGGGCGGGTTGGAGCCCGAGGCGAACGGCGCCGAGAAATCGTGCGCGGCCCAGCGCCGCGCGCCCGCGACCGCCGCGGGCATGGGCTCGCCGAGCTCCTGCTGCCACACCAGCTCGGCGTTGGCGGTCGCGACCCAGTGCACGTCGAGCTCGGGCTGCGCCGGCACGCCGGGCAGGGTGCCCGCACGCGCGGCCGACAGCAGCGTCAGCGCGCGTCGGGCATACAGCGCGCCCGAGGCCCCGCTGACGCCGATGACGACGCGGCGCGCGGTCATGCGGCGGTCCTCGTGGCGCGGATGATCGAGGCCACGCCCAGGGTCAGCGACTCCACGCGCACGTCGGTGAAGCCGGCCTGCTGCAGCCGCGCGCCGTACTCCTGCGTCGAGTCGAAGCGGCCGATGCTGCGCGGCAGGTAGCGGTAGGCCTCGCGATCACCGGTCACGGCCCAGCCGACCCACGGCAGCACGCCGCGGTTGTAGACCGCGTGCACGATGCGGGTGCCCAGCCGCACCGGCCGGAAGAAGTCGAGCACGACCAGGCGGCCGCCGGGGCGAAGCACCCGCGCCTGCTCCGCGGTCGCGCGCGCGAGGTCCGAGAGGTTGCGGATGCCGAAGGCGCAGAAGATCGCGTCGCAGCTCGCGTCGTCGAGCGGCAGCGCGTGGGCGTCCATCACCATGGTCGTGACCTGCTGCGCCAGGGGGCCGACCAGCTTGTCGCGACCCTTGGCCAGCATCTCCGCGGCGAAGTCACCGGCGACGATGCGCGCGCGCGGGCACGCGCGGTGGATCGCGAGCGTGCTGTCGAGCGTGCCCGCGCACAGATCCAGCGCGACCGGCGTGCGCTCGGGCTCGACGTGCGCGAGCAGGTCCGCGACCGCGCGCCGGCGCCAGCGCTCGTCGATGCCCAGGCTCATGACCCGGTTGGCGCGGTCGTAGCCCGGCGCGATGCGATCGAACATGCGCTGCACCTGGCTGCCGTGGGCGTCGACCGTCGCGATCGCGCCGCTGTCGCTGGGGCCGGCGGCGCTCACGAGGACCTCCGCACGACGTACAGTGCGACCTGCTCGAGCGCGGTGCGGGCCCGCGACGGCGGCAGCTCCGACAGCGCCGCGATCGCGCGCTCGGCATGGCCGCTGGCGATCGCGGCGGCCCGCGCCGGCGCGCCGCTGTCGAGCACCGCGGCGACGATGCCGGTGGCGGTCGCGGGCGACATCGGCCCGCCGCCGCGCAGGGCCTGGCGCACGCGCGCGTGCAGCCGCGGGTCGGCCTCGCACGCCAGAATCAGCGGCAGCGTCATCTTGCCGTCGCGCAGGTCCTGGCCGGGCTCCTTGCCGGTGGTCTCGGCGGCGGCCTGGTAGTCGAGCACGTCGTCGGCGATCTGGAACGCGAAGCCCAGCTCGCTGCCGAAGCGCGACAAAGACGGCAGCAGCGCGCGCTCGGGCAGGCCCGCGACCGAGCTGCACCACTCGATGAGCGCCGCGGTCTTGCGATCGATGACCATCGAGTAGCGCGCGCGATCGAGGCTGTCGTCGCCGCAGCCGTGCAGCTGCGCGACCTCGCCCTCGGCCATGCGCGTGACCGCGTCCGCCATCGAGCGCACGGCCTCGATGCGTCCGCTGCGGCCGACGGCCTGCAGCGCGCGCGCCAGGCAGTAGTCGCCCGTCAGCACCGCCAGGCCGTTGCCCCACCGCAGCCGCGCACTCGGGCGGCCGCGGCGGAACTCGCCCTGGTCGATCACGTCGTCGTGCAGCAGCGTGGCGGTGTGCAGCAGCTCGCCGACCGCGGCCACGGTGATGCGGTGCGACTCGGCGTAGCCGGCCGCGCGCGCGCACAGCAGCGTCAGCAGCGGGCGGAAGCGCTTGCCACCGGCGAAGGCGAGGTGCCCGCCCAGCTCCGGGATGATCGCGACCTCGGAGTGCAGCAGCACCGCGAGCTCGCGCTCGGCCGCGGCGAGGTCGTCGCCGACCAGGGCGATGGCCTCCGCGAGCAGGGTCGCAGCGCCGCCGCGCAACGGCGGGGCAGGTGGTGACGTGGCCAACGCGGCGGCCGCCGCGAGCTCATGGGCCGACTCGGACATCTTGCCCCCAGTGGCGCAGCAACGCCGGGAAACGTGCGGCGCGCTGTGCGATGGACGTGAGCAGCCCGGACACACGGTGCCGGGCCACGAATGCATCGAGGAATCGTCGCCCGAGCTCGAAGAAGTCGAGCAGTCGGGACAGTCGCGCGCGCGCGAAGTGGAGCTCGGGCGAGGGCGCGCGCACGGCATCGAGCGCGGCGAGGATCGACGTGAGGCGATCGATCGCGTCGTCGATCTGCGCGCGCTCGCGGCGGTTGAACACGCCGGTGATGAGCTTCCACAGGTCGGTCTGCGCCACGTACTCGCGGCCCTGGCGGCTGACCGCGCCCCAGTGCTGCAGCGAGCTCAGCGTCATGCTGGTGCTGCCGGCACTCGCACCGAGTCGATCGCGGATCTCCGCGTGGCCCAGCGGCGCGGGCGAGAGGAACAGCAGCCCGAAGGCGCGGCCCTGCGTGCGGGTGAAGCCCCAGAACGCGGCGATGTTGCCGAAGATCTCCGCCAGCTCGTCCTGGGCGTGGCGGAGCGCGGCGTCGCTGTCGGGGGTCATCGCGGGGCGGGCGTTCGGTTCAAATTGAACTGAACACGGCGGAGGCTTACCCCCGCGGGGGCCGCGAGTCAAACCCGATTCGGCCCGGCTCGGGTCCGAAATCGGCGATGCCCTGCTACGGTTGGGCCCGCACGCCCGCCATGGCCGATTCGACCCCGCCCGAGCCGCCGCGCACCCGCCCCGGCTGGCTCGCGTCGGGCGCGGGTCTCGCGGGCGTGGTGCTCGGCGCGGCGGCGGTGATGATGGGGCAGGGCCAGCGGCCCGAGCCCGCCCAACCGCAGCTGCCCACGGTGGTGCCGGTGGTCCAGGCCCCGGCGGCGCCGACGTTGGTGGAGGCGATCGCGACCACGCGCGCCTCGGTGGTCTCGCTGCGCACGCCCGGCCGCGCCGGCGCGGGCGTGATCATCGACCCGCGCGGCTTCGTGGTGACCAACATGCACGTGGTGGGCGATGTGCTCGACGCCGACGCCGCGCAGGGCGCCGCGGTGCTGCGGGCGCGCTTCGCCGACGGACGCGAGCTCGCGGCCACCGTCGTGGTCGCCGACAAGGTCGAGGATCTCGCGGTGCTGCGGCTGGTGGGCGCCGACGACGAGCGCTTCACCGCCGCGCAGATGGGCCGCTCCTCGGAGCTGGTCGCCGGCACGGCGGTGTTCGCCGTCGGCAACCCGCTGGGGCTGTCGCACTCGGTCTCGGCCGGCATCGTCTCGGCGATCGATCGCGCAGGTGTGGCCGGCAACGCCGTGCCGCTCATCCAGCTCGACGCCTCGATCAACGTCGGCAACTCCGGCGGCCCGCTGTTCACCGACGACGGCGCGCTGGTGGGTCTGGTGATCGCGCGCGACCAGCAGGCCGAGGGCATCGCGTTCGCGCTGCCGATCGATCACGTGCGCGGGTTTCTCACCGCGATCACCGACGAGGGCGCGCCCAAGGCCGCGGCGCTGGGCATCACGTTGGGTCTCGACCGTGCGCTGCCCGAGCCGGTGCGCGCGCTGGGCTACGGCGCGGGGTTGCCGGTCGCGGAGGTGCTGCAGGGCGGTGCCGCGGCGGCCGCGGGCATCCGCGCCGGCGACGTGATCGTCGAGGCCCGTGGCGAGCGCCTCGACGCCAATCCTGGCGCGGCGGCGCCCTCGGCCCTGGGCCAGAGCTTCGCCCAGGCGGTGCGCGCGATGTTTCCCGGCGAGCGCATCGACCTCGTGCTCGTGCGCGACGGCGCGCTGGTGCGGCTCGAGGTCGAGGCCGGCGCCGCCAGCGACGCCGAGCAGACCTTCATCGACGCGGAGCTGGTCCTGGGCGTGCGGCTCGATCGCAGCGCGCAAGCGCCCACCATCGCCGATGCGATCGCGACCCGGGGCCTGGGCCGCTACGGCGCGCGGGTCCGCGGCGCGGTGATCCTCGGGCTTCTGGGCCGCGAGACCGGCGACCGCGAGACCCTGGGCAAGGTGCTCGCGGAGCTTCGGGTCGTCATGCGTTCAGGGGAGCGGGACCTGATGGCGTGGGTCCGCCTCCGGGGTGCCGACGGGGGCGAGGCGTTGTGGCCGATCTCCCTCGAATGAGAGAATCGCCAATGATCTCGTGATCGGGTCACCGCAGCCCCCGAGGTTTCGCACGCATTGCGAGAGCAGGTTCCCGAAAATGTTGCCGGGGATCGGTGAACCGCTGGATCCGTTATCCCACCTTATGCGCATCGAGCCTGCCCACCATGCGCACCGCGATTTCCACCCGACTCCTGCTCGCCCTCGCCTGCACCCCGTTCGCCTGTGGCGAAGCGACCGATGACGAGGCCGGCGGCGCCGGTGGCAAGGGCGACAGCCTCGAGGACAAGGGGATCTGCGCCGGCGCGGTCATCGACAAGCGCATGGGCGACGACGGCACCGAGCTCGCGGACATCTCCGAGCTGACCGACGTCTTCGCGCAGAAGGTCCTGCAGGCCGACGGCACCGAGGGCTGCCCGACGACCTACACCGAGATCATGGCGAAGCTGCGCCAGACCGACAAGGAGAACTGCGAGGGCGTGCGCGACGGCCTTCGTACCGCGGTGGTCTCCGAGACCGCGCAGGTGATGGGCAAGGCCGACAGCTACCGCACCGTGACCACGCGCCAGTGCGGCGACCGCCAGCCCCACGAGCTGCTGTTCTCGCTGTTCGGTCTGACGACCAAGTCCTCGGGGCTGCCGGGCAACGTCGAGGTCATCGCGTTCGATCGCACCAACAAGGCCTTCAACTACTACGCGATCGAAGACGGCGAGATGCACTTCTTCGGCAGCTCGGTCGACTACCTCAAGTTCTCCGACGACGAGGGCGCGCGCTGCAACCAGTGCCACCCGATGGGCGGCCTGAACATGAAGGAGCTCGCGGCGCCGTGGGTGCACTGGGAGGGCGACACCACCACCCCGGGCGCCAGCACGCTGGTCGACAAGCACGCCGACGACCTCGGCACCAAGACCGACGGCATCGAGCTCGAGAGCATCGTCGACAGCGGCAACTCGGCGCTGATCGACACCAAGGCCCGCATCCTGCTCGCGCAGGGCGACGTCAAGGAGGTGCTGCGGCCGTTGTTCTGCACCGTGCAGATCAACCTCGAGGAGGGCTCCTCGACCGCCGGCGGCAAGGCACCCTCGGCGATCCCCGGCGGCGCGCTGGTCGACTCGCGCCTGGGCTTCGGCAGCGTGCCGGTCGCGACCACGGTCTACTCGGCCGCGATCAAGGCCAGCAAGCAGAAGGTCGTGGGCAACAACGGCACCCAGCTCAAGAACAAGAGCGGCAAGGGTGTGGTCGACACCTTCTTCGCGCTGTCGTTCCCGGTCATCTCGCGCGAGGATCAGAACTACATCGACAAGCTCATCGAGCTCAAGGTCATCGACGAGGACTTCAAGCAGGACGTGCTCGCGGTCGACATGACGCGGCCGCTGTTCTCCGAGGATCGCTGCGCGCTGCTCGACTCGGCGCCGACCATCACCAAGCTCACCACCGCCAGTGGCAAGGCCATCAAGGACCTGCCCAAGAAGATCCGCGACGGCTTCGCGGCCAACCTCGCCACCGCGCCCACCGGCTCGGCCGGCGCGCAGCTGGCGGGCTTCCTCGCCAACACCGCCGACACCCCCGATCACGGCAAGGCCGCGAGCGACTTCTTCGCCGCCTGCGACGCGCGCCCCGAGGCGGACTTCATGGCCGACGCGCTCAAGGTCATCTCGCTGCGTCGCAACCAGGTCCGCGATCTGCCGGTGATGGAGTTCCAGCCGACGCTGCCGGTCGACAGCCTCAACGTCGCCGAGACCGCGCACCTCGATGCGGCCACCTGCACGCTGGTGCCGTGAGCCCCCGCGTTTTCTGCGGGCCCGCGCGCTGAACGGGCCCGCGTCGCACCGCACTCTACTTTCGTTCCGACACGAACCGCTCTGCCCTGGAGTCCTCGCCCATGAACTTCGATGCTCGCCGTTTCTCCCTCGCGCTGTTGTTCGCCACGTCCTTCGCCTTCGGTGCCTGTGACGACGGCGCGGACGAGAGCGAGGACGGTACCGTCTGCGCCGAGGGCGAGAAGTGCGACACGCCCGGTGGCACGCAGCAGGAGCAGTGCCTGGCGCGGCAGTCGGAGGTGCTCAACAGCTCGCAGCGCGGCTTCACGCCCGACGCGATCCGCTGGGCCTGCGCCGACGTGACCGGCGTCAACACCAACAACCAAGACGACCGCGGTCAGGAGTACTGCGAGTACTACGCGATCGTGCAGCCGCCGATGGCGACCGCCGCGATCGACCTCGGTCGGCCGAAGTCGGAGGAGAGCGGCGACGTCACCCCGGGTGCGATCTGCGTCGAGGGCGAGGCGGCCGAGAACTGCGGCACCACCATCACCGCCGATCAGCTCGCGGCGATGGAGGACGACCCGACCGCGGTCGTCGGCGCGTGCGTGTTCACCTCGTGGCACGCCGACGTGCCGGGCCCGCTGCCCTCGTGCAAGGGTGGCAAGTGCGGCACGGCGCAGAGCCTGTTCGGCTTCAAGTTCACCGAGGAGTTCTTCCGCATGAAGATCTCCTTCAACTCCAACAGCGCGGCGGCGGACCTCGTGCAGAAGTGCCTCGACGGCAAGGCGCCCGCGCCCAAGAAGTGGTCGAACACCGCCGACCCGCTGACCGAGCCCTTCTTCCGCGGCTGCATGCAGGTGCAGGGCCTGTACGGCACCGGCTGGCGCCGTTCGGATCCGTCGGTCTGCGCGGTCATCAACCGCCTCGACGAGTGCGGTTGCTCGGTGCCCGGTGTCAGCCGCACGCAGCTGCCCACGGCCATCATCCCGCCGCAGCCCACGCCCGACGGCAAGATCACGCTGCGCGGCTTCCGACTGGGCACGTGGGACAACGCCGAGGGCCTGCCGCCGGGCTGCCGCTACCTCGACACCGGCGACACGAGCCACACGCTGGTCGCGTGTGATCTGACCGCCAGCGACGTGGTGCAGAACCTCAACGATCCCAAGGAAGCCTGCCGCCGCACCTACGGTCCCAACGTCGTCGTGCACGTGCCGCTGCCCAAGGCCGCGATCACCTGCAGCCCGAACAAGAAGACCAGCGCGGGCAAGACCTGCGGCAAGATTCCCTGGAACATCGGCGCCGAGAACGGCTGAGCGCCCAGGCCTCGCTCGCGGCGCCCGCCCACCGGCGGCGCGCCGCGAACTTGCGTGGTGGCGCGGCCCGGCCGTAGCCTGCCGACGCCGTGATCCGCCGCGCGTCCGTGCTCGTGCTGCTGGCAGTGGGAGGCTGCGCCGAGCCGCTGCCGCCGGTGCCACGCGCACCGGTGCGTGCGCGGACAGAGGTGGCCCCCGCCGGGGCCGGTGACGCGGTGCTGTCGGCGGCGCGTGCCTCGTTGACCGAGGGCACGCTCGCGCCGGCGCTGGCGGCCCAGCTGCTGGCCTCGTCGGCCCCGGTGCATGCACGCGCGCGGCGGCTGCTCGCGGCCGTGGCCGAGCCGGCGGCCCCGGCGACGTCGCGCGACGACGGACCGCTGGGTGCGGTCGCACCGCTGCCGGTCACCGCGCCGCTCGAATCGCCGCCGCCGGGCCCCCCGATCACCGCG
>JAIBBS010000140.1 GCA_019694555.1 Nannocystaceae bacterium | reverse complement strand
ACGATCGCGGGCGCGAGGCTCGGCGCCGTCGCGCCGGTCGATCGCGGCGCGGGCGGTGTCGCGGCGTCGACGGCATGCTCGCCCGCCGGCACGGCCTCGTACGCCGCCGCGGGTGGCGTCGCAGCAGTGCCCTCGCGCTCGTGCGAGACGCTCGCGAGCGACAGCACGGCGATCGCAGCGGCGGCCACCGCGATCGCGGCCGCGATCACGGCCACGCGCGTGCCACGATGCGGCGCGCTCGGCTCGGCCACGATCACCGGCGGTGGCGCGATGTCGTCGTCGCTCGTGCGCGGATCGTCGACGCCCGCGAGCGGGTCGGGATCGTCGGCACGCACGCGCGACTCGATCGCGTTCCAGCTGCGCTCGACGCGGGTGCGATCGCGCGCGAGCCCGTCGCGGAAGGCCTCGAGGGCCGCACGCGCCGCGGGACTCAGCCGGTCCATGGCTCGCTCCGATCCCGCGCGCCGTGCTGCGCGACCGCGCGTTCGAACGCGATGCGAGCCGCACGCAGTCGCGCGTAGACGGTGTTGACGTTGAGCTGCTCGGCCTCGGCGATCTCGGGCGCGGTCATGCCCTCGACCTCGGTCAGCAGGAACACGCGGCGCTTGTCCTCGTCGAGCGCGGTGAGAAACTGCTCGACCATCGCGGCGGACTCGAGCCGCACGTCGTCGCGACCCGCGGCATGCAGCGATGGATCCGAGACCAGCACCAGCGGCCGGCTGCCGCGACGCATGCCGCGGCGGTACTCGCTCGCGACGCGACGCGCGATGCCATACAGCCAGTTGCGCAGCGATCGCCGCGCGTCGAAGCTGGCCAGGCGCCGGTGCACGACCAGGAACACGTCCTGCAGTGCGTCGTCGACCAGGTGGGGCTCGAGCCCGAGGTAACGCAGCACGCGGGCGACGTACTCGTGGTGCTCGCGGTACACGACCGCGAGGTCCGCGAGGCGATCCTCGTCGAGCCGGCCGTCGGGCCCGCGGCGCGTGTCGTCGTCGCCCACCACGGCATATTGGCACGCCGACGCCCGGATCCGTGACGGCGCGCGTTCGCGCCCCAGCGGCCTCAGCGAAGCCGCAGCTCGAGGCCCACGGTCGCGGTGAGCCCGGCGGCGCGGGCGCGAAAGACCACCGCGTCATCGATGCGGAATCCCGGCCGCAGCAGCGGCACGCTGCCGCGCACGTCGAGGCGCGGGCCCAGCCGCCGCGCGCGCCCGAGCAGCACCAGCGCGCCGACCCCGGCGTCGAGCGCGAGGTAGGGCAGCGTGCCGTGCCCGGGCTGCGCGACCCCGCGAGCCTGCCCCCGCATCGCACCGGCCTGCACGCCGCCGCACACCGGCAGCTCGATCGCCCACCGACGATCGGCGCGGTCGAAGCGGGGCACGCCGCAGCCGCGCACGCCCAGCTGCCACAGTCCGATCACGCTGCGCCCGCGATCGCTGCTCGCGGTCGAGCTTGGCCACACGAACGTGCCCTCGAGCTCGACGCGCGCGTGCGGCATCCGCAGCGCGACCAGTCCGCCCAGACCACCGGCGATGCGCGGCAGCGGACCGAAGACCAACGCGCCCTGCAGCGCGACCGAGGCTCCCAGCGCCGGGCGACGCGGCGTGGTGCGCCCGCTGGGCTCGGGCGTCACCGGCGTCGGGGCCTTCGTCGGCGCGGGGGCCTCGGGCGCGACGACGTCGTCGACCGGCGGCTCGTCGGTCACGCCGGCGACGCGGGGATCGACCGCGACCGCGACCAACACCGCGGCGACCTCGAGCAGCTCCTGACACGTCGCGCCCGGCAGCTCGCGCGTGCGCTCGCCGCTGTCGGTCACGATGCGCAGGCGCAGCCGCCAGCGCGCCTGATCGGGCTCGATGCTGCCCTCGATCGCGAGCGTGCCCTGGTCGGGCGCGGCCATCGGCGCACCCAACAACGCCTCGATCGCGCGCACGAGATCGTCGCGCTGCGGACAGCCCGGCGGGCTGTGCCACGAAAGCGGCGGCGCCGGGTCCCGCGCCGCGCCGGCCTCGGTCGCCGCGGCGGGCTGCGTCGACGCGTCCGCGGCGGGACCCGCCCACAGCAGCCGCGCGAGCACCGGGATCGCCGCGATCATCGTCCGAGCGCGATCAGCATGCCGCAACCGCGCGCGGCCGTCAGTGGCCTTCGCCGTCGTGCGGCGTGGTGATCCACGGCGCGAGCGCGAACAGCAACGCGACCGCGCCGTAGCCCAGCGCCCACGGCAGCGCGGGCGACAGATCGACGACCGTGTCGCCGGGCGTGAAGCGGTAGCCGTGCACCAGGCCCGCGAGCGCGAGCGCGCAGCCGGCCGCGCACCACGCCGCGGCGACGCGGAAGCGCCGCTCGATCACCGCCACGGTCGCGGCGGCGAGCAGCATCGAGGTGAAGATGAAGCCCTGCTCGAGCGCGAACGCGCCGGCGATCCAGGTGTCGGTCGCGGCGAAGGCATCGACCAAGGCGGGCGAGAACGGCGGGCCCTCGGGGCCACCGACGCCGGCGGCACGCAGGCCGTTCTTCGCCATCAACGCGCCCCAGGCACCCACGCCGGGCAGCAGGCCCATCACCACCGCGGGCGCGTGGGCGCGCGGCGTGGCCTCGAACGCCTGCGCGGTGATGACGATGCCGATCCACAAGATGATCGCCATGCCGGCGTCGACCGGCACCGCCCACGCGATCGCGGACAGCGTGCCGGTGGTGCACACCAGCGTCACGAACACGCCGTTGAGCACCGAATAGCCGGCGCGCGCGCCCATGGCCTTCCAGCCGGGGTGACCGATGTAGATCGTGGTCGGGAACACCGAGCCGAACAGGCCCGCGGCCAGCGAGCCCGCGCCGTTGACCGCCAGCGAGGGCGCGGTCGCGAAGCGATCGCCGGCGGCCTCGGCCGACTCGATGTTCTGCAGCGAGCCCACGAGGTTGAACAGGCCCATCGGCACGATCACCGACAGGTACGTGAGCACGTAGCCCTCGCTCAACGCCGCCGCGAGCTCGCCCGCGACCGGCAGCGGCAGGTGCACGCCCGAGCCCTGCGGCGCCGCGCCGACCGGCGCGAGCCCGGTGGCCCACGCGAGCGCGACACCGACGGCGACCGCGACCAGACCACCGGGCAGGTTGCCGCGGAAGCGGACGCGACCGAAGTACGTCAGCATCACCACGCCCAGCGTCGGCAGCCCGACCATGGGATGCGCGAAGGTGCGAAACAGAAAGCCCAGCGAGATGAAGCCCAGCGCGATGCCCGACAGCGTCGCGAGCAACGCCGCGCGCGGGGTCCAGCGGCGCAGACGATCGGCAACGAACGAGCCGCAGAATTCGATCAGTCCCGAGCCGATGGTCGCAGCCAGGCCCGCGTGCCACGCCACGCGCACCGGATCCTCGTGACCGGCCGCGGCCGCGCCGAGCTTGGCCGGCAGCATGACCAAGAACACGTGGCCGAACAGCGACACGGTGTTGATGCCGTAGGGCAGCGCGCACACGTCGGTGCGGCCCTCGGCGCGCGCGAGCCGTCGCGCCTGCACGGCGTAGTAGACGTTGCCGACCAGCAGCGAGACCGCGACGCCGGGCAGCACGCGGCCGTACAACAGCGCGTCGGGGAAGCCGAGCACGTGACGGCACAGCGCGTCGACCAACAACAGCTGCACCAAGTTGTCGAGCGCCAGCCCGAAGAAACCATCGATGTCGCCGCGGACGAACCAGCGCATGGGCGGACGCGGGTGTACCCCGCCGCGGCCGCGACGTCGAGATCGCGCGCGGCCGCCGGGCCGCGTCATGCCGCGGGCGCTCCGCTTCCGCGGTCCGTGCCCGGCAGCGCCGGTTCACGGGACCCCGCCGCCGGCGGTCGCTTCGCTCAGGCGCCGTGCCGCCGCAACCACGCATCGAGCTCCGCGCGTCGCGGCGCGTCGAGCTCGACGCGGCACGCGACTGCGAGCGCCCGCGCGGCATCGTGCTCGCCTGCGTCCCAGCGCGCGCGCGCGAGCTCGAAGCGTGTCGCGGCGACCTCCGCGGGGTCGTAGCGCGCCGCCTCGAGCAACGCGACCGCGCGCAGCAGCAGCGTGACCGCGCCGGCGTCGTCGTGCAGCGCCACGCGCGTGCGGGCCCAGGCGCGATGCAGCTCGGCGACGTCGAAGCCGGTGTCGCCGATGCGCTCGAACGCCGCGGCGGCGCGTCCGAACGACTCGTCAGCGTCGCGATGCTGGCCCTGTGCGGCGAGCAACGCCGCGCGCGCGTTCCACCAGTGGCCCTGCCACAGGCCCGGCGGATCGCCGTCTTTCCACAACAGCGCGTGCGCGCGGTCCAGCGCCGCCGCGGCCTCGTCGAAGCGCGCCAGCGCGGTCAGGGTCGCCGCGTGGTTGAGCCGCACCGCCAACGTGACCGAGCTGGCCGGGCCCAGGGTCGCGTCGAGCACCTCCAGCGCGCGTGCGAGCGCCGGTTCGGCCGCCGCGGGGCCCCGCACCGAGCTCTCGATCGTCGCCAGGGTCGCCAGCGCGATGCCGGTCTGGTGGTGGCGCTCGCCGAAGGCCGCGGTCGCGTGCTCGACCGCGGCGCGGGCGGCCGCCATCGCGGCGTCGCGATCGCCGGTGTGCAGCAGCGGCTGGGCGGCGTTGTTGTACAGCCGCGCGAGGGTCTGGCGATCCTCGGGCGACTCGCGCTCGACGATCGCGATGGCGCGCTGGAAGTGTCGCGCCGCGGCCACGGCATCGCCGGCGGCATCGACCGCGCTGCCGAGCGCGTTGAGGGTCTCGGCCACCGGCAGACTGTCCGCGCCGTAGGCCGCGGAGCGGATCGTCAACGCGACCCCCAGCATGGCCTTCGCACCCTCGGCGTCGCCGAACTCGAGCAGCGTCTCGCCCAGCGCCTCGGCGGAGGTGGCCACTTCGGGGTGCATGGGCCCGCGCGCGCGGATCGCCGCCTCGAACGCGAGGCGCTGCAGCTCCCGCGCCTCGCTCAGCCCGCCGCGCTGCGTCAGGATCCGCGCCGCCATCGACATCGCCGCGCGGCGGGCCGGGTCGTCGCGGCCCAGCGCGTCGGCCAGCGCCAGCGCCTCGCGGGCGTGCTGCTCCGCCTCGGCCAGGCGACTGGTGCTCCACTCGGCGTGCGCGCGCCGCTGCATCAGCTCGACGCGCGTGGCCACGGGCGCGTCGACGCGATCGAGCACCGCCTGCGCGATCCGGTGCCAGCTGTCGACTTCGCTCACCGACGCGCCGCGCTCGGCCGTGCGCGTGAGCAGGTGCGCCGCGGCGTCCCCCATCACCGGGTCGTGACCCAGCTGCAGCGCGAGATAGAACGCCTCGCGCAGCGCCGCCTCGGCGTCGGCGACCTCCATCGCGTTCGAGGCCATCTCGCCGACCGCGAGCCGGGCCTCGGCCTCGGCCGCTGCATAGCCCGACGCGCGCGCGTCCTCGAGCGCGATCGCGGCCTGTTGCGCGCCATCGCGGGGCTTGCCCGCGCGTGCGAGCGTCACCACCCGCGCGATGCGCTCGCGCACCGCCGCGACCGCCTCGGCCTGCGCGCCCGGGGTCGGCAGCGCGACGCCGGCGAGCAGCCGCTCGGTGTCGGCACACTCGCCGACCGAGCCCAGACCCTCGACCACGTCCTGGGCATGCAGCACGGTGCCGTCATCGGCCGCGAGGAAGACCTCGCGCGCGGCTGCGAGCTCGTCGAGCCGCTGCTGCAGGCACAGCATGCGGCGATCGAGCAGCAGCGACGATTGTTCGCCGCGCTCGTGGGTCGCCGCGCAGGCCTCGTGCCGCATCGTCGCGATCGCCCGCGCCTGGGCGTCGAGCGCCTCGCCGGTCCACTCGGCGGTGCTGCTCGCCAGCGTCGATCCGGTCGCGAGCATCGCCTGCACCACGCCCGCGCGGGCGTCGGTGCCCCACACCGCTCGCACCGGCGCGTCGGCGTCGGCACAGGGCGAGGGCCGCTGCGCCACCGTCCAGCCCAGCCACGCGGTGCCGACGGTCGCCACCGCGCCGACCGCGAGCCAGCGGCGACGCCGGCCGGGGTCGCGCTCGAGCTCGCGCAGCAGCGCGTCCATGTGCTCGAAGCGCTTGCTCGCGTCGAAGTGCATGCCCCGCGCGATGGCGGAGACCACGTGGGCCGGCACCGCGCGCGGCAGCGCGGGGATGCGTCCGGCCTCGACCGCGAGATCGAGGTCGATCATGTCCTTGCCCTCGAACGGGCGGTGGCCCGCGAGCGCCTCGAACAGCGACACGCAGAACGCGAACTGATCGGAGCGCGCGTCGACCATGCCGCGCACCTGTTCCGGGGCCATGTACGCCGGCGTGCCCACGGCGCTGCCGGTGGCGGTCAGGCGCTCCGAGATCGCGCCCGAGCGTACGCCGCTGTCGAGGCCGCTCGCGTGCGGTGTCGCGGGCTCGGGCTCGACCTCGTCGCGCCCGCGCGCGACACCGAAGTCGCCCACGCGCGGACGACCGTCGCTGCCGACCAGCACGTTGTCGGGCTTGAAGTCGCGGTGCACGATGCCGACCGCGTGGGCCGCCGCGAGCCCGCGACCGGCCGCCACGAACATCGCGAGGATCTGCGCCGGGCTGCGCGGGCTCGCGAACCACTGCCGCAGCGTGCCGCCATCGACGTACTCCATCGCGATGAACACGCGGCCGGCGAAGGTGCCGACCTCGTGGATGGTGACGACGTTGGGGTGGTTGAGCTGGGCCATGGCCTTGGCCTCGCGCCACAGCCGCGACACCGACAGGTCCGAGATGCCCAGCGCGTGCAGCTTGAGCGCGACCTCGCGCTCGAGCACGAGATCGTGCGCGCGATAGACCACGCCCATGCCACCGGCGCCGAGCTTCGCGATCACGCGATAGCGGCCCTCGATCATCGTGCCGGCGCGCAGCGGCGGCGCGCGGGGCACGTTGATCGACGGCGCCGCGGCCAGCTCCGCCAGCCACGGCTCGACGCCGTCGTGCGAGTCCGGCACCTCGGTCGGCGCCGTGGCAGCGAACGCGGGGTCGCCCGGGCCCTGGGGTTGCCCTGGCGCAGGGTCCGCTGCCGGCGTCACGTCGGCCACGGACACCAGGCTATCAGTCCGTGGCGACGACGCTCCGCTTCCTCGCCCCGCGCCGGCGCAGCCGGTCGTGGCCGCTTCACCAAGCCTTCGCGGCTGGGCTATCGTCCGCCCCAGTGACGAGCCTCCAGGGACGAACTCTGTTCATCACCGGCGCCAGCCGGGGCATCGGTCTGGCCATCGGTCTGCGTGCCGCTCGCGATGGCGCCAACGTGGTCATCGCGGCCAAGACCGACGAGCCCAACCCCAAGCTGCCGGGCACGATCCACAGCGCGGCTGCGGAGATCGAGCAGGCCGGCGGCAAGGCGCTCGCGGTGGTGTGCGACGTGCGGTCCGAGGAGGCGGTCGCCGCAGCGGTGAACCAGGCGGTCGAGCGCTTCGGCGGCATCGACATCCTGGTCAACAACGCCAGCGCCATCAGCCTCACCGGCACGCTGTCGACGCCGATGAAGCGCTACGATCTGATGCATCAGATCAACGCGCGTGGCACCTACCTGTGCTCGCAGGCCTGCATCCCGCACCTGCGCAAGTCGAGCAACCCGCACGTGTTGAACCTGGCGCCGCCGCTGTCGATGAAGCCGAAGTGGTTCGCGGGTCACGTCGCGTACACCATGGCCAAGTACGGCATGAGCATGTGCGTGCTGGGCATGGCCGAGGAGTTCCGTGCCGACGGCATCGCCTTCAACGCGCTGTGGCCCCGCACCGCCATCGCGACCGCGGCGGTCAAGATGCTCGGCGGCGACGCGATGACCCGTCACAGCCGCACCGTCGAGATCATGGCCGACGCGGCCGGCGTGATCCTGACCAAGCCCTCGCGCGAGTGCACCGGCAACTTCTTCGTCGACGAGGACGTGCTGCGCGCCGCCGGCGTGACCGATTTCCGCAAGTACGCCGTCGACCCGTCGGTCGAGCCGATGGTCGACTTCTTCCTCGATTGATCGCGCCGGCCGTGCCCGCGCGCGTCCCCCGAGTCGTGCCATGATCGAAGTCCAGAACCTGACCCGCTACTACGGCAGCTTCGCGGCGGTTCGCGAGGCATCGTTCAACATCGGCGACCGCGAGATCGTCGGCTTCCTCGGCCTCAACGGCGCGGGCAAGTCGACGATGCTGCGCGTGCTCGCGGGCCTGCAGATGCCCAGCGCCGGCAAGGTGCTCATCGGTGGCGTCGACGCGACCGAGGCGCCCGATGCCATGCGCCGCCGCATCGGCTTTCTGCCCGAGGATCCGCCGCTTTACCGCGAGATGCGGGTGGTGGAGTTTCTGCGCTGGGTCGGCCAGGTCAAGGGCTGCACCCGCGCCGCGGTCGAGGCCGAGCTGCCGCGCGTGATGGAGACGTGCCAGCTGCTCGACGCCGCTGACAAGGTCATCGCCGAGCTGTCGCACGGCTACCGCAAGCGCGTCGGCATCGCGCAAGCCATCATCCACAAGCCCGAGGTCGTCATCCTCGACGAGCCCATCAGCGGGCTCGACCCGCGCCAGATCGTCGAGATGCGCAAGGTCGTCCGCTCGCTCAAGAAGTGGGCGACGGTGCTGATCTCGTCGCACATCCTGTCGGAGATCGCCCAGACGGTGGACCGCATCCTCGTGATCCACAAGGGGCGCATCGTCGCCGAGGGCACCGAGGCGCAGCTGTCGGGCTCGCTGGGCACCGGCACGCGCCTGCAGGTGGTGGTGCGCGGCAAGCTCGGTGCGTGCGAGGACCTGCTCGGCCGCAGCGAGCTGGTCGAGGACTACAAGCTCGAGGCCGAGGGCGAGCTCATCCACCTGGCGGTGACGCTGCGCAAGGACGATCGCGAGGCGTTCGTGCGCGAGCTGGTCGAGGCCGGCCTGGGCGTGCGCTCGGTGCAGGACGCCATGGGCGAGCTCGAGCAGATCTTCCTCGAGCTCACGCGCGTCGCGGCCGCACCGGCCGCGCTCGAGAGCAAGCAGGTTCCGGTGCGGAAGGAGGCAGAGGCATGAGAGGCATGCTGCTCGTCGCCCGTCGCGATCTGGCGGGCTACCTCAATTCCCTGTGGGGCTACGCGGTCATCGCCGCGGTGCTCGTGGTCGACGGCCTGCTGTTCAACGCGTTCGCGTTGGGCAGCCAGCCCAAGCTCAGCTCCAAGGTCGTCGAGGAGTTCTTCTACTTCTCGTTCGGCACCACCGTGGTCGCGTCGATCCTGCTGACGATGCGCTCGGTCGCGGAGGAGCGGCAGACCGGCACCATCGTGCTGCTGGACTCGTCGCCGCTGTCGGACTGGCAGCTCATCGGCGGCAAGTACCTCTCGGCGCTGCTCATGATCGCCGCCATGGTCCTGTGCACGATGTACATGCCGGCGCTGGTGTTCGTGAACGGCAAGGTCAGCTACGGCCACATCGCCGCGGGCTACCTCGGGCTGCTGTTGGTCGGGTCCTCGGTCGCGGCCATCGGCACCTTCGCCTCGGCGGTGTCGCGCTCGCAGCTGGTCGCGGGCTTCGCCTCGGTGGTCATCACCGTGGCGCTCTTGGTGATGTGGCTGCTGGCCAAGGTCGCCGAGCCGCCGCTGGTCGACGTGTTCTCGTACCTGAGCCTGTTCGACCGCCACTACCGCAGCTTCATGCGCGGTCAGATCAACACCGAGGACGTCGCGTTCTACCTGTCGATCTCGTTTGTGTTCCTGCTGCTGGCGAGCCGCTTCATGGCGGCGAGGAGGTGGCGATGAGCCTCTCGGCACTGTTGTACCTGGTCGGCATGGCCAGTCTGTTCGTGGGCCAGCGGCTGCTGGCCGGCTACGACGCGATGCAGTGGACCGCGAGCCTGGCGGGCCTGGGCCTGGTCGCGGTCGCGGCGGGCATGCGCCTGCGCGGGCTGCGGGCGGCGCAGGACGAGGGCCTGCGCTTCGGCCACCGCGTCGCGATGGCGTGTCTGGTCGCGGCGCTCGCGTCGCTGGTGATGTACGCGGCCACCACCGAGACCGTGGTCCGCGGCCTCACGCTCAGCCGTGAGACCGAGGATCGCTGGCTCGGGGTCTGGCGCTCGCTGTGGCCCATCGTGTGGCTGCTGGGCACCGTGCCGCTGCTGGTGGTCGACTACGCGATCCAGAGCTCGCCGGTGATGATGCCGGTGCGGCGCATCCGCGACATGGTCGGCCACGGTCTGGTCGCGGCGCTGGGCATCGCGCTGGTGTTCCCGCTCAACTACATCGCCAGCAAGAAGAACGAGCGCTGGGATCTGGCGTACTTCAAGACGCCGCAGCCGGGCACCGCGACCCAGGCCGTGGTCGCATCGCTCGAGCAGCCGGTGCACGTGCGCATCTTCATGCCGCCGTCGTCGGACGTCGCGCAGGAGCTCCGCGCGTACTTCGGTGCGCTCGCGGGGCCCAACGTCACCGTCGAGGTGATCGATCAGGCCGCGGAGCCGCGCCTGGCCAAGGCGCTGTCGGTCCGTGACAACGGCGTGGTCGCGATCACCCAGGGCGAGGTCGACCTCGAGGCCACCGACACCGAGGAGGGCGAGGACGCCAAGGCCGAGCCGGCCGACGCCGCCAGCAAGACGCCCAAGCCGGTCACGCGCACCATCAAGGTCGCGACCGAGCTGGAGAAGGCCAAGCGCACGCTCAAGAAGCTCGACGGCGAGGTCCAGGCGATCCTGCGCGAGCTCGGCCACGGCGAGCGCGTGGCGTACTTCACCACCGGCCACGGCGAGCTCGGCTGGGACGGTGGCGTCAACGCGCCGGTCGATCGCGAGATGACCGCGCTCAAGGGCCGGCTCAAGCAGCTGGGCTTCAAGGTCAAGCAGCTGGGCATCACCGAGGGCCTGGCCGACAAGGTCCCCGACGACGCCGACCTCGTGCTGGTGATGGGCCCGGCCAAGCAGTTCCAGCAGGCCGAGGTCGATGCGCTGCGCGCCCACGTCGACGCCGGCGGCTCGCTGCTGGTCGCGATCGATCCGGTCGCGATCCGCGAGCCCATCGTCGGCGGACCCGACCCGCTGTACGGCCTGCTCGAGTCGCTGGGCGTGGTCGTGGGCGACGGCATGCTCGCGTCGGAGCAGGGCATCGTGCCCATCTCGCACAACAAGCTCGACCGGCTCAACCTCGTGACCGACGGCTTCACGCAGCACGCGTCGAGCACGACGCTGTCGGAGCGCAGCGACAAGAACGTGCTGTTCACCCGCATGGCCGCCTACCTCGACGAGGCCGACGAGCACGCCAGCAAGGTCACGTTCACCGTGCGCTCGCTGGCGGTGGTGTGGGCCGACCTCGACCGCGACCTCGAGTTCTCGGCCGACGCCGGCGAGAGCAAGAGCGCGCGCAATCTCGTGGCCGCCATCGAAGGTGGCACCGATGCGGCGCCGTGGCGCGCGATGGTCATCGCCAGCGGGTCGGTGATGTCCGATCTCGGCGTGGGCTTCCTCGGCAACCAGCGGTTGATCGACGACGGCATCAACTGGCTCATCGGCGCCGAGGCGCTGTCGGGCACCACCGAGAACGAAGAGGACGTGAAGATCGAGCACACCAAGGAGGGCCAGACCACCTGGTTCTACCTGACGGTGCTGGGTGTCCCGTTGATCGTGCTCGCGCTCGGAGGTCTGCGCATGCGCATGCGCCGTCGTGGAGGTGGGCGATGAAGCGCTCGGTGACCATCTATGCGCTGCTGCTGCTGCTCGCGCTCGGCGGTGCCTATCGCGTGTGGACCTCGCCGGAGGAGGCCGACACCGGCGAGAGCGTGACCGTGCTCGCCGGCGCCGCCGACGACCTCGAGAAGGTCCACTACCACTCGGAGAAGCTCGACCTCGTGATCGAGCTGCGCAAGGACGAGCTCGGTCGCTACGGCTGGGTCCGCGCGGAGACGCTCGGCACCGAACCCGCGGTCGAGGAGCCCGAGAACCCCCACGCCCCGCCCAAGGACGAGGCCGGCGTCGCGGAGTTCAAGGCCGGCAAGAACGCTGCGACCACGCTCGAGGGGTTGATGCCGTTCCGCGCCAAGCGGGCGCTCGAGGGCATGACCGACGACAAGCTCGCCGAGCTGGGCCTGGCCGAGCCCGAGGCCACGCTCGAGATCCAGCGCGCCGGCCGCGAGCCGGCGACGTTCGAGATCGGCGGTAACGTGTACGGCGGCGCCAACGTCTACGTCCGAGATACCGCGAGCGGCAAGGTGTACGTCGTCGACGCCAAGATCATCCGACCGTTGCAGAGCGGCAAGCAGAGCCTGCCCGATCGCGAGGTCGTGGGTGTCGAGACCAAGCTGATCACGCGGTTCGCGGTCAAGGGCGGCGAGGCCAGCGCGGAGTTCGAGCAGCACAACCCCGACGACGCCGAGAACGTCTACTGGTCCACCGCCGGCGGCAGCGACAAGAACGAGACCGCGGCGGCGTGGATCGACAAGGCGCTGCGGCTGCGTTCGTCGGGCTACGTGCAGCAGACCGACGCGCCGGGCAAGCTCGAGCCGGCGTACGCGTTCACCGTGCGCACCACCGACCGCAAGGAGATCACGGTCGAGGTCTCGCGCGGCTACGACGAGAACGGCGACGAGCTCTGGTACGCGCAGAGCGAGCACACCCGCGGCCTGGTCAAGCTGCAGAAGGCGCTCGCGGCCGAGGCGTTCGCGGATCTCGCGGGCGTGCTCGACGCGGGCTGAGGCCCGCGGAGCATCATGGGTTGGCGGCTCATCATCTTCATGGTGGTGATGCCGCTGCTGTGGCTCGGCCTGCACCTGTACCTCGACCGTCGGCTGGTGCGGCACGGCGCGCTGCCGCTGCGGGCGCGCCGGGGCCTGCGCGTGCTCATCGTCGCGTGCGCGGTGGTGCCGGTCGTGACGATGACGCTGGGCCGCGCGGGCCTGGGTGACGCGTCGCTGCGGCCGCTGTGGCTGCTGGGCTTCGGGCTGCTGGGGCTGTCGTCGATCGCGTTGGTGCTGCAGCTCGGCATCGATGCGCTGCGGCTGGGCCGACGCGGCGTGCTGCGCCTGCGCCGGCAGTCGCCCGGCGAGGCACCGCTCGATCCGGCGCGGCGCGGCTTCTTCGGCCAGCTGGCCAACCTCGGCGTGGTCGGCACGGCGACCGGCGTGGCCGGCTTCGGCTTCCTGCAGGCCCACGCGACGCCGAAGATCGTGCGCACGCAGGTGCCGATCGCGGGCCTGCCCCCGGCGCTGCAGGGCCTGCGCATCGCGCAGATGACCGACATCCACGTCGGGCCCACGATCAAGCGCGAGTACCTGCAACGCTGCGTCGACGCGTGCAACGCCGAGGGCGCGGACCTCATCGCGGTCACCGGCGATCTCATCGACGGCTTCGTCGATCAGCTGCGCGACGACGTCGCGCCGCTGGGGCAGCTGCGCGCGCCCCAGGGCGTGTACTTCGTGACCGGCAACCACGAGTACTACTGGGACGGGCTCGCGTGGTGCGACGAGGTCACGCGGCTGGGCCTGCGCGTGCTCAACAACGAACACGTGGTGATCGAGCGCGACGGCGCGCGGCTGCTGCTCGCCGGCGTCACCGACGTCTCGGCCGGGCAGATGGTCGGTGCCCACCGCTCGGATCCCGCGCGGGCGCGGGCGGGCGCACCGGCGTGCGACGTCAGCGTGCTGCTGGCCCACCAGCCGCGCTCGGTCTTCGCCGCCGCTGCCGCGGGCTACGACCTGCAGATCTCCGGGCACACCCACGGCGGGCAGTACTTCCCGATGAACCTGCTGGTGTACCTCGCGCAGCCCTACGTCGCCGGCCTCGCGAAGCACGACGCGACGTGGATCTACGTCAGCCGCGGCACCGGCTACTGGGGCCCGCCGATGCGCGCGGGCGCGCCGGCGGAGATCACCGTGCTCGAGCTCGTGGCCGCGCCGGCCTGATAGCATCGCCGCCGGTGATCGACGCCGTCCTGCCCGAGCGCGTGCCGTTGTTCGACATCGGCGCGAACCTGACCAACCGCTCGTTCGCGTCCGACCTCGACGCCGTGCTCGCGCGTGCGTTCGCGGCCGGGGTCACGCGCATCGCCGTCACCGGCGCGTCGGCGGAGGCGAGCCACGCGGCGCTGGTGCTCGCGCGCACCCGACCCAACAAGCTGTGGTCGACCGCGGGCGTGCACCCGCACGTCGCGGCCGGGTTCGACGACGACACCGAGGCGGTGCTGCGCGAGTGCCTCGCGGACCCGCAGTGCGTCGCGGTCGGCGAGTGCGGGCTCGACTACGATCGCGACTACTCGCCGCGTGCGGATCAGCGGCGCGCGTTCGCGCGACAGCTGGCGCTGGCCATCGAGCTGCAGCGCCCGGTGTTCCTGCACGAGCGCGCGGCCCACGACGATTTCGTCGCCATGCTCCGCGAGCACCGCGGTGCGCTCGGGGCCGTGGTCGTGCACTGCTTCACGGGCACCGGCGCCGAGCTCGAGGCCTACCTCGGGCTCGACACGCACATCGGCATCACCGGCTGGATCTGCGACGAGCGCCGCGGCCATCACCTGCGCGAGCTGGTGCCGCGGATCCCCGCGGGCCGGCTGATGATCGAGACCGACGCGCCGTACCTGTTGCCCCGCGATCTGCGACCGCAGCCCAAGAACCGCCGCAACGAGCCCGGCATGCTGCCGCACGTCGCTCGCGAGGTCGCGGACGCGGCCGGCAAGTCGCTCGCCACGCTCGCGGCCGAGACCACCGCGACCGCGTGCGCGTTCTTCCGCCTCGCCAGCTGAAGCGCGTCACGGCGTGGTCGCGACGCCGGCGGCGGCCTCGGCCGGCTGCTCGCACGCGAGCCCGCGGCGCGACCACGCCTCGCCGCTGCAGCGCGGGGCCACGAGCAGCCCCGAGAGCAGCTGCAGCAGCCACAGCACGCCCGCGAGAACGAGCGCGCCGCGGCGCAGCGCCGGCGACGGGCGCCACGCCGCGAGCACGTGCAGCCACGCGAATGCGCACGGCAACAGCACCACCGCGAGCAGCAACGACAGCGGCACGCCGCGCCCGAGGAAGCCGTGGAAGCTGGCCTCGCGCAGGCGCAGCGGATCGAGCACGGCCCATGCCGGCAGCAGCGCCAGTCCCAGCGCCAGCGCCCGCCGGGTGCCGTTGTCGCAGCGCAGCAGCGCCGCGATCGCGAGCGCCATCGCCAGCGGCACCCAGGCCAGCTCCACGATCTCGAACCACAGCAGCGCCGCGCCCGGCAACGCCGCGAGCACCATCGCGATCGGCAGCGCCGCGCGGGCGCGGCCTTCGTGCAGCCACGGCTGGCATGCCGCGGTCAGCAGCGCTGCGGTCGCGAGCACCATCGTCATGGCGTTGCGACCCGGTGCGTGGATCCACGGCTGGCTGTGGTGGCTCGCCGCGCCGACGGTCCACTCGATCGCAGCCGCGAGCAGCCACGCGCCCACCAGCGCGCCGGCGAAGCTCGCCGCGCCGCGCCAACGACCCGCGGTGGGCCCGGTGCGTCGCCGCGCCGCGTGCAGTGCGAAGACGAGCACGACCAGCGCCCCGAGCTCGAGCGTCCACAGCAGCCCGTTGGGCACCAGGGTCGCGCCGCCGATCGGTAGGAACGTCGCGCCCGGACCGGCGCCCGACGGCAGCGGCGCAGGGTCGGTCGCGAGCGCCCACACCCACGCCAGCGCGGCGCGCTGCGACGCGGCGTCGACGTGCGCGAGCGTGTCGGCGGGGCTGTGGTACTCGAGATAGATCTGACCGGGGCCGCGATGGAAGATGTGCATCGCCGGCACGCCGCGCTCGGTGAACGCACCGTGATCGCTGCGCTCGAGCTGCGGCAGCGCACGGCTGACGACCTGGTGCGTGAGCGGGGCTTCGACCGCGATGCCGGCCTGCGCGGCCGCGTGTGACAACCGCTCGAGCCACGGCCGACCCAGCGCGCGCGACAGGCCGTTGAACGCCAAGGGTCCGGCGGCGCCCACGAGATCGAGCGAGACCGCCAGCGCGACCTCGCCCGGCGGCAGCGCCTGCGCCAGCGTGCGCGCACCGGCCAGGCCCGGCTCCTCGGCGGCCGTGAACGCGATCATCACCGGATGCGGGCGCGAGGGCGCCTGCACCAGCGCGCGCACGAGCTCGAGCAGCACGCCGACGGCGACGCCGTTGTCGACCGCGCCCGGCGAGCCCTCGACGGTGTCGAGGTGGGCCATGAACAGGATCGCCGGTGCAGTCGCGCCGGCGTCGTCGGGCAGTCGCACGAGCAGGGTTTCGTCGGGCACCGAGATGGTCCGCGACGGGATCACCACCGCGCCGCCGACGACGATGTCGGGCGCGACCACGGTGCCGACCGGGATCGACTCGATCGCGAGCCCCTCGGCCAGCAGTCGCGCGCGGACGTAGTCCGTGGCCCGCGCGACCGCGTCCGAGCCGGCCGGTCGCGGGCCGATGTCCTCGACCAACGCGCGCGCGTGCTCCCACGCGCGCTCCGGCTGCGGTGCCGCCGTGGCCGAACGCGGCCACGACAGCACCGACAGCAGCAGCGCGAGCGCGATCAGCCGCAGTCTGCGGCGCAGAAGATCACCGCCTTGGCCGCGCACGAGGCATCCCACTCGGTGTCACAGCAGAACGAATCGAAGGCGCAGACGCAGTCCTGCACCGAGCCGACGTCGCAGTTGGGCTGGCCGCTGTCGCCGTCGCAGCAGGTGCCGCCGGGCGTCAGATCGCAGGCGGCGCCGCACTGCGAGCCCGCGAGCGAGGCACACTCCGCGGTCCACTCGCCGCTGCAGCAGTCGCTCGGGTCGGGGTACGGCGCTGCGACGTCGGCGGGCACGTCGAAGCCGCACACGCACTGCGTCGTGGTGATGTCGACGCAGCCGGGCGAGTCGTCGGCGGCGCAGCAGTCACCCGAGAGCACGCCGGTCTGCTCGATGTTGAGCTCGTAGGGACCGACCTCGGCCGGGTTCGCGCCATCGACCACCACGATGATCTCCTGGTCGGCCGCGAGCACGGCGTTGAACGCCGCGAGGCCGTTGCCGGCGCCGCAGCCGATCTCGTCGTCGGGGTTGCCGCACGAGCTGCCGTAGCCGTAGACCACCGGCGACATCTGCAGGCTCACGGCGTAGATGGCGTAGATGCCGTCCTCCTGCGCGGTCCAGGTGTAGACGACGTCCTCGCCGCCGACGCCACCGCAGGTGCCCGACACGTCGTCGCCGGCGCCGGAGTTGTCGTCGTCGAACTCGATCGGCGTGTTGTTGCCGAGGTCCTCGGGCGTGTCGCAGCCGACCTGGCTGATGTTGAGCACGAAGTCGCCCGACTCCTGATCGGACCAGCCGTCGACCACGATCGCGACGGTCTGCCCCTCGGTCATCGACATCGTCAGCGCCGACAGGAAGTTGCCGTCGGCGATGTCCTCGTTGCACGCGATCTCGGCGCCGCCCATGCAGTCCTCGAGCACGTACAGCACCGTGTCCGCGATGGTGCTGCCGACGGTGTCGAAGCGGTACACGCCGTCGGCGGGCGCGGTCCAGGTGTACGCGACGTCCTCGCCGGGGTTCTGGCCGAAGTCGAGCCAACAGCTGCCGGTGCTGTCGTTGCCGGCGCCGGCGTTGTTGCCGGCCTGGCTCAGCGGCACGGTGTTGCCGAGGTCCTCGCACGTCAGCATGCCGCCGGTCGTGTCGGTGTCGGTCTCGCCGCCGCCGGTCATCGCGGCGTCGACGGTGTCGCTCTCGGTGATCGCGGTGCCGTCGCCGCAGCTCTCGAGGCTGACGTTGTCGAGGTAGAAGCTCGCGCCGGCGGTGGCGATGCCGGTGAAGTCGAAGTCGTGGTCGTTGCCGTCGGCGTAGGCGCTGACGTCGAGCTCGACCTGCGTCCACTCGGGGTAGTTCGCAGCGTCGGCGCCGGTGACCTCCCAGACCACGTTGCCGTCGATCTGCAGCTGGAACACGTCGCTGCCGGAGCCCGAGCTGCCCCACCAGAAGTCGAAGGTGAGCGTGGCGCTGTCGGAGGCGTTGATCGTCAGGTCCTGCGCCACGCCGCCGACGTCGTCCTGCGCGTTCGAGCCGCCGAGCCACACGAAGATGCTGCCGTCGCTGGCCGTGGGGCCGCCGCAGCTGTCGTCGCACAGCGGGGTGCCGAAGGCGCTGGAGGCCTCGCCCCACGGCGAGGCGTTGGGGCCGGCCTCGAACGAGGGATCGTCGAACAGCTGCGGTACGATCACGCAGGCGCCGCCGCTCGAGTCGTTCGACGTCGTCATCGTGGTCGACTGCGTCGTGGTGCCGGTGCTGCTCGAGCCGCCGGTCGAGGAGTCGGCCTCGGTCGTGGTCATCGTCGCGGAGCCGTCGCTGCTGCCGCTGCTCGAGCCCTCGGTCTCGGACTCGGTGGACTGCTGCGTGGCGTCATCGCCACAGGCGACGACGGTGCCCAGGAGCAGGCCGAGCAGCGGGGCGGTCGCGCGGGGGCGCGCGGCGACGAGGGTGTTCGGGATGCGGAAGCGAAGCATGAGGGGGCGAGGCTAGCTTGAAGCTGGCGGGGGAGAAAGCGGGGGGCGGGGGGGACGGGGGCGGGGACGGGGGCGGGCACGGGTACGGGCACGGGCACGGGCACGGGGCAGGGGTGAAGAACGCGGGGCGTTCTTCAGCCCTGCGGATCAGATACCCCCGCTCAGCTCCGCGTCGATCAACGCCTTGAACGTATCGAACGACTGCGCGCCCTCGATGCGGCGGCCGTTGAGGAAGAACGTCGGCGTGCTGGAGCCGCCGTTGTCCTCGCAGATCTTCTTCTGGTCGGCCACCAGCTTCGCGGTCTCGGGCGCGGCGAGGTCCTTCTCGAACTGCGCCACGTCGAGCTTGAGCTCCTTGGCGTAGGCGACGAAGTCCGCGGTGCTGTGGGCCTCGGGTGCGCCGAAGAGCTTGTCGTGCATCTGCCAGAACTTGCCCTGCTTGTCGGCCGCGGCTGCGGCGCGGGCGGCCGGCTCCGCGCCGGCGTGGAACGACAGCGGGTTGTGCAGGAAGTACACCGTCACCTGCGTGGGGTAGTCGGCGACGATGCGATCGATGGTCTTGGTCGCGCGCGCGCAGTAGGGACAGTCGAAGTCGCCGCACTCGACCAGGCGCACGCGCGAGAAGCCGGTCGCGCCGCGGTTGGGCAGGCCATCGGTGGCGATGGTGAAGCGCTCGCCGCTGTCGGGCGGCAGCGCGACCGCGGCGGACTTGGTCACCTCGGGCGCGAAGCGGGTGATCATGTCCTCGTACAGCCGCGTGCGGGTGTTGCCGCGGCGCTCGACGAAGGTGCGAGCGCGCGACAGCTCCTCGTTGACGAGGGCGTCGAACACCGCGAGTGACTGGTTGCCGGAGAGGAAGCGACCGTTGACGAAGAACGCCGGCGTGCCGCTGACGCCGAAGCGCTTGGCCACGGCGACGTCCTCGTCGAGCCGGCGATCGAGCGCGGGGTCGGCGAAGTCGGCGGCGAAGCGCGCCGCGTCGAGGCCCAGCGCCGCGGCGTACTCGGGGTACTTCGCCGGCGCGAGCTCGAACTGCGACTCGAACAGCTTGTCGTGCATCGCCCAGAACTTGCCCTGCCGCGCCGCCGCCAGCGCGGCCTTCGCGGCGTTGCGGGCCTCGGGGTGGATCGGCAGCGGGTTGTGGCGGAACACCAGGCGCACGTTGTTGCCGTGGCGCGCGAGCACCTCGTCGAGCGTGGCGGTGACCTCGCGGCAGTACGGGCACTGGAAATCGCCGAACTCGACGATGGTCACCAGCGCGTCGTCGCGGCCGCGGGTCTGCGGCTCGGGGCCGATCTCGACGCCGTAGTTGACCTCGGCGCGCGGCCGACCGCTGTCGCTCGACTCGGGCCGGGTGTTGGGCCAGATGTCGTCGACGTAGGGCACCGGCTGCGGCTCGGGCTCGGTCGGCAGCAGACCCGCCGCGGCGCCGCCACAGGCCTCGACGTCGGCGAAGCTCTTGGCCGCGAGCGCGCAGGTGATCTGCTCCGGCTTGGCCTTGGTCTCGCACGCGTCGCGCACGTCGAAGCGCAGCGAGAACTCCGGCAGCGTGCGCGAGGTGTCGGTGGTGCCGATGGCCTCGAGCGTGGCCACCAGCTTCTCGCAGTCGGCGCGGCGCTGCGCGCGGGCCAACGCGGTCGCGGCACGCTCGCCCGAGAGCGTGACCGCGGCGCGCAGCATCGTCGCGAGGCCGTCGTCGGCGGTGGTGTGCGCGACCATCTCGATGCGCACGAGCCGGCCGTCGGCGGCCATGCGGTAGGTCAGCACGTCGAGCGGCGACCACAGCGACTGCGCCGCGGTCTTCTCGGCCTTGTCACTCTCGTCGAGCAGGGGGTCGAGCTTGGCGACCAGCTCGTGCACGTCGAGGAAGGCGTGGACCACGTCGCCGGGCGCGACCGCGTCGCGGATCGCGGCGTTGCGCGCGGCGTCGTGGAGGTTCTTCTCGGGCCGGTCGATGATGGCGCGGACATCGACCTTGCCGGCCGCGAACCACAGGTGATCCGCGGCCACGAACAGCGACAGCCGGACCTCGCGCTCGCCCGAGCCCAGCGCGAAGGTGTGCACGGTGACGTCGCCGATGGTCTCGCTCGAGGGCGGGATCTCGAAGACGTGCTGCTGCAGCGCCGGGATCGCGGCGGCGAGCGACTTGCTGGCCTTGGCGCCGTCGAGCATGCGCACCCACGCCAGCGCGGCGAAGTCGGTGCCGCCGGGCTTCGAGGGCAGCGCGAGCAGGGCCGCACCCTGCTCGCCGGCGAGGTTGTCGATGACGTCGGCGCGCAGATCGAGGTTGGACAGCGAGCGGAAGTCCGCGTCGACCTTGGTCCACAAGCCCGCCATGGTCGTGAACGCGATGGCGGCGTCGGCGATGGGCTTGGTCGCGATCGCGGTGTCGATCAGGACGATCGCGGGCCCGGGGATCCGCTGCAGCGCGTCGCCGCTGCGGCGCACGCCCTCGACGTAGCGCATCGAGGTGCTGCCGTCGCGCACCACCACCTGGGTCGCGAGGCCGATGCGGGCCTTGTCGCGCAGCAGCGCGAGCGACATCGCATCGACCTCGGCGAAGGCCATGCGCAGCGCCAGCATCTCGGCGGCCGTCGCCGGGATCGCGCTGCGCATCGACACGCCGTCGACGTAGCCGAACACGACCGGCTCGCCGGTCTCGCCGCGCAGCGCCTCGAAGCCCTCGCGCGAAGCCAGGCTGGTCTTGCGCGTCACGCCGGCGACGCGCTCGGCGTGCCGCGCGACGTTGCTGGCGTCGCTGCCACCGAATCCGACGATCGCGACCACGCGATCGTCGCGCAGCAGGATCGCGGTCGGAGCCGGCTCCTCGAGCCACAACCCCGGCACGTCGCCGAAGCTGCGCTCGGTGATCGTGGGCTCCTTGCCCGCGCCGAGCTTGGCCAGCACCGCCGGCAGCGTCGCCTGCAGCTTGGCGCGGTCCTGCAGCCCGGCCGAGATCGCGATCGTGGGCTTGGTCGCATCGAGCCAACCGACGCCGACGATGCCGTCGGGGTCGAGGCCGTGATCGCTCCACGCGGCGAGCGTGAACGGATCGAAGCCCCAACGCTCGGTGGTGCTCTTGCGCAGCGCCTCGGGCATCGCGTCGCCGAGCAGCTCGAGCTGCGTGCGCGGTGGCGCGAACGCGAGGAAGCCGAGCGCGTCGTCGGGCAGCTCGCGTGCGATGGTGGTGGCCAGCGTGGGCGCGCGGCCGCCGAACCAACGCACCGCCCACCACGCCGCGGCGCCGAGCGCCGTGATGCCCGCGACGATGGCGGCGACGAGCGCCGCGCGCTTGGGCCAGCGCCGGGGCCCGCGCGGCGCAGCGATCGGCGTGGGCCCGGTCGCGGGACGCTCGCCTGGACGAATCAACGCGTTCTTCACCGGCGGGCGTCGCATCGGATCGACGCTCGCCGCGGGTGCGGGTGCGGCCGCGACCGTGGCCGCGTCGGCGGCGATGGGCGCGGCGGGTTCGGGCATGCGCGGGGGCACCGGCTCGGTGTGGCGTTGCACCGGTGCCTGCAGCGTGTGCCCGGGCTCGGGCTCGGGCTCGCTCGCGGCCTGGGCCGCGGGC
>JAIBBS010000350.1 GCA_019694555.1 Nannocystaceae bacterium | reverse complement strand
CGCGATCACCCACCCCGCTTCTTGGGCACCACGCCGCCGGCCTGCGCCGCGGCGCCGTGTTCGCTGCCGGGGCCGAACTTCTCGATGCAGCCGCGGATGAACGCCGACTGCTCTTCTTTGAGCTCGGTCGGCGCGTTGTCGAGCGCATAGACGATGCACGCGCCGACCTCGACGCTCGCGGACTTGGTGCACTGCGAGACGATGAGCGGGATCTGCGTGCCCTTGGCGTTCTCCCACTTGGTCAGGGTCTCGCCGGTGTAGTGCTTCTTCATGAAGCGGTCGTAGGCCTCGCCGGTGGCGGCGCAGGCCTTGTCGAGCTTCTTCTCCAGCTTCTTGTTGGGCGGCAAGATGCACAGCTCCGCGATCGCGGCGTTCTTCTTCGCCTCGGCCTCGGCCTTGGCCTTCTCGTCGGCCTCGCGCTTGGCCTTGCGCTCGGCCATGCGCTTGTCGAGATCGTCGTCGGCGGCCTTCTTGTCGTCCTGCTTGGCGGTGAGGTCGGGTTCCTTGCGGTCGCAGGCGACCAGCAGGCAGGGGAGCAGGGCGAGCGCGAGCGTGCGGCGGAGCACCATCGTCGGCGATGGTAGCCGGCTCGAGGCGGACCGCGCCAGGGAAGCTGCCGACGGTGCGCCGCGTCGGTATGCTGCTGACCGTGACGACGCCGCCCCCTGTCGAGAGGACCTCGGCCCACCGCGTGCGCCAGAGTACGCTCGCTGTCGCGTGGGCGCTGGCCGCCTGCAAGGGCGACGGTGACGGCAAGGCCGCGCCGCGGGTCGAGGCGGTGCACACGGCCCCGGGCACCGCCGCGGGCGCGGACACCAAGGCCGCCGACGCGACCGCCAAGCCGGCCGCGCCGTTGGTCCAGGCGCAGGCCGCCGCCCCCGGCAAGGCCAAGGCGGCGCAGCACCTGGGCTTCGACCTCGCGCTCGACTCGACGCTGTGGTCGCTGCAGGGCACGGTCGCGACCGCGCCGTGGGGCAGCAGCGGCGAGGGCGATCTCGCCGCGGTGCGCGACGACGATCTCGGCACGGCGTGGCGCTGCCAACACGGCGGCGCGACGCCGTGCGTGCTGGGCCTGTCGTTCGAGCAGCCGGTCTCGCTGCGTGCGGTACGGCTGTGGGCGGCGGCGGGGCCCAAGTGGCACACCTACCGCGCACACCCGCGACCCAAGACGGTGCGCGTGCACACCGACGCGGGCGCGTACGAGGTGCGCTTCGACGACGGCGCGGCGCACCGCTACGTGATCCTGCCGGCATCGGTGAAGACGCAGACCGTCGCGGTCGAGATCGTCGACGTGTTCGCCGGCAGCAAGGGCAAGAGCGGCAGCAAGGACGCGAGCACGCTGTGGATCTCGGAGCTCGAGGCCTTCGGTGACGACGGGCCGATGCGGCCGCCGCTGCAGCTCGATCCGGCGCGCACGGTGGTGTCGTTCGAGACCGAGGCGTGGAAGACCGAGGGCACGCACCACACCATCCGGCTGGCGTTCCTCGAGCAGGTCGGCGACGGCGGGGCGCTGCGCCGGCTCATGCGCGCGACGGCGATGCATGGCGAGGCCGACGATCGCTTCTGGGTGGTCGAGCGGCGCTTCGGCGACGATTGCACCGCGCACCAGGGCGGCTACTTCATGCTCGATCGGCAGACGCGGGTGATGTTCCCGCTGGGCGACAAGGCCGACGTGCCCGCGACCGTGACGCTGCGCGAGGACGGGCTCGGGGCGATGTTCGTGCGCGAGCAGGCGCCGGAGCACACCGTCGCGCTGGTGTACGAGAACGACGCGCTGGTGCGGCACAGCCCGCGCACGAAGAAGGGCGAGAGCGTCGAGCAGTTCGCGGCACGCCTGGGCTTCACCGGTGCGCCGGTGCGCCGCGGCGGTTGGCGCCCGGGCGAGGCGGCGGGCAGCTGCAGCACCGGCGTCAGCCAGGAAGCGCTCGTGCAGCAGGTGGCCACGGCGCTCGATCTTTCGGGGCTGCGCGCGGCCGATGCGAGCGTGTGCACGATCGACGAGGGACACCGCGCCGTGATCGGCACCGACGGTGCGGCCTGCGGCGCGCGCTGGTACGCCGCGGTGGTCGGGCCCGGCAACGAGATCGTCGCGCAGACGCTGGCCGCCGAGGGCGACAGCGACGGCGCGGCCTTCCTCGTGGTGCCCGGCGCCGGCGTGATCGTCGAGGGCACGCGCGGCGGCGGAGCGACCAGCGATCTGTGGCGACTCGACGCCACCGGCATCACGATGCTGGTCAAGGGCGGCGCGCTCGCGGTGCGCGAGCCCAAGGCGTGCAGGCCGTGCCAGCCCGCGACACCGGTCGCGGTGGACACCGACGGCGCGACCTCCGAAGACGGCGGCGACGCGGGCAAGGCCGACGCGGGCAACGCGGACGGCGGCAAGACCGACGGCGGGAGCGCTGCGGATCCACCGGCCGATCCGGGTGCCGACGCGGGTGCGGACGATCCGCTCAAGGCGCTGCCGTCGGTCGACGACGAACCGGGCTGAGGCCCCGCAGCCGCGACGCCCCTGGGATTGCGACGACGCGCGCGGGGCCGCGAACGATCCACAGACGTGCGGGCGCCTAGGGCGAGTCGCCCGACTCCGCCGCGAGCTCGCGCCACAGCGCCGGCAGGCCGATGTTCAAGAACACCGCGAAGCGGTGGTCCGGATGACGGCGAAGGATCGCTTGTCGCGCGCGCTCGATCGCATCGCGGCGCGGCGGCCCTGCGGGCTTCTCGGCCGCGACACACTCGCGCGCGTGCTCGAGATAGGCGCGTTGCAAGGCGATGCACTCGGCGCCACCGCTGGTGCCGCGCCCGCAGTGGACCCACTTCGGCTGCAGCGCCTCGATCTCGCCCAGTCGCGCGAGCCAGGCGTCGACGAGCCCGAGCTCGAGCCACGCGTGGGCGCCGGGCGTCACGAGGTCGCCGACGAACGCGTGGTCCTGCCACACGGCGACGACATGGGTGTGCGAGCAGCCCGCGCCCAGGACGTGCGCGACGATGTCGGTGCCGCCGAGGCTCAACGTCGTCGTCCGCGTGCCGAAGCTCGTCGGCTCGGGGACTGCTTCGGGATAGTCCGGCGCGTAGCGATCGAAGAACGCGGCCTTGCGTTGGGCGTGCACGGCTGGGATCTCGAAGCGAACCTGCGCCGAGGTGTGGACGCGCGCGCCCGCGGCCTGCAACGCCGCCGTGCCGTTGAACTTGTCGGGGTTGGGGTGCAGCACGATCGCGTCGGTGACCGCGCGCCCCGTCCTCGCCCGCGCGAGCGCAGCCGACTCGAGCGCGGCCGACGGCAAGAACTGGGTGTCGACCATCACCGTGCCCTGGGGCGCGGCGATCAGCCAGTTGACGGTCGAGAAGCTCCACGGCGACGAGACGTAGCTCGCGACGCCGCCGAGCACGGGACCCGCGGCGCCCGAGCGCAGCGTCGGCGAAGCGGCCGCGCGCGGACGGCAAGCAGGCAGCGAGACGAGCAGCGCGAGGACACGGCGACGGGTCGGCATGTGCAGCACCGCGCAACGTCGCGGCGCGACCGATCCTATCGGAGGGCGTTCGACCGCGCGGGGCGCCTCGCGACGAACGCGGCGGCCTGGCATCGGCCCGTCACAACCCCGCGGCCGGGCGTCCACCCGCCGCGATGTCGCCCCTGCCCCGGACCCCGACCCTGTTGTTGCTCTCGTTGTGTGGCTTCGGGCTCGCGGCCGGCCCCGGCGCGCACGCGTCGCCGCAGACGCCGCGCGTGGACGCGGCCGCGGTCGTCGCGGTGCCGCTCTCGCGCAAGGCACCCGACCTGGGCCCGCCGGCCGCGCTGCCGCTCGATCGACGGGTCGAGCTGACCAAGGCCTGGGCGCCCAAGCTGCGATCGATCGTGCTGCCGCCCACGCTCGACATGCGCCTGGCACCGGCACGCCCGACGCTCGACAACGGCGCGCGGATCAGCCTCGCCTCGGGCGTCGACTACGTCGGCCCCACCGCGCCGACGCCCCTGGGCAGCTACTGGCTGTCGGGCAAGGCGACCGACTGGTCCGCGATCACACCCACCGCGGCGTCGATCGTCGAGCTCGTCGTGCCGACCGAAGTCGGAGAGATCTACGCGCTCGACTGCCGCGCCCGCGAGTACGACGCGCTGCCCAACGCATACAGCGAGGCCACCTTCACGCTGGCCTTCGGCGCGTCGACCAAGACCGTCACCAGCGAGGGCGGCCACGTGCTCGCCGCCACCAAGGCCACCGCGACCACCACCACCATCACGCTGACGTACGTCGACGCGCAGGCGCGACCGTTCCACGCGATGGCGTTCTGGGGCTGCGAGATCGGCAAGGCGAGCTAG
>JAIBBS010000006.1 GCA_019694555.1 Nannocystaceae bacterium | reverse complement strand
CGACCGCACACGCCCCCGCTGCACTCGCACGCCTGCGGCCGCCGCACGAAAGTGCAATCCCGTGTGCGATGCTCCGCGCGATGCCAGGCCACGACCTTCGCACTGCCTTCGTCACCGGCGCGTCGATGGGAATCGGCGCTGCGCTCGCGCATGCGCTCGCGCGCGCGGGGATCCACGTCGTGATCGCGGCGCGGCGCGAGCAGGAGCTGCGCGCCGTGGCCGAGGCGATCGAGCAGGCGGGTGGTCGTGCGACGCCGGTGGTGGTCGACGTCAGCAATCCCGTGGCGATCACCGCGGCGGTGCAGCGCTGCGATGCGGAGCTCGGCGGGCTCGACCTGGTGGTCGCGAACGCCGGTGTGGCGCGGCAGCGTCACAGCGCGAAGCTGCAGTGGGACGACTGCGCGGACATGCTGGGCGTGAACGTGGTCGGCGCGACGGCGACGCTGGTGGCCGCGATCCCAGGGATGATCGAGCGTGGACGTGGGCAGCTGGTGGGCGTGTCGAGCATCGCGGCGTATCGGGGGCTGCCCAAGCTCGCGGTGTACAGCGCGAGCAAGGCGTACCTGTCGAGTCTGCTCGACGCGCTGCGGGTGGACCTCGAGCCCAAGGGGCTGTGCGTCACCGAGGTGCGCCCCGGTTATGTCCGGACGGCGATGAACGAGGGTGCGGGCAAGCTGCCGTTCGAGCTCCAGGCCGACGAGGCGGCGCAGGCGATCCTCGATGCCATCGTCGCGCGCAAGGCCCTGCACGCGTTCCCGCTGCCGATCGCGGCAGCGATGCGATCGATGAGCGCGCTGCCGCGCTCGCTGTGGCAGCCGCTCGCACGCCGCTTCGTCTGACTGCCGCAACGCTTGCGCGCGGCTCGACCCGCCGCGTACGCTCGGCGGCCATGGACGACCTCGCGACCGATCCCGCCCTCGCCGCCGCCGAGCGCGTGCGCGCTCTGGCGCCGCATCACACGCCGAGCATCGGCATCATCCTCGGCTCGGGCCTGGGCGGCCTCGCGGATCGCATCGAAGACGCCGTCGCGATCGACTACCGCGAGCTTCCCGGCTTCCCGGTGCCCACCATCGCCGGCCACGCGGGGCGGCTCGTTCTGGGCCGACTGGGCCGGGCGAACGTGGCGTGCCTCGCCGGACGCGTCCACCTGTACGAGGGCCACGCCGCTTCGACGGTCGCGGTGCTCGTGCGAACCCTGCATCGATTGGGCTGCAGAACGTTGTTCGTCACCAATGCCGCGGGGGCGCTGCACGCCGACGCGGTGCCCGGCAGCCTCATGCTGATCACCGATCACATCAACTTCATGGGCACCAACCCGCTGGTCGGTCGCAACGACGAGCGCTATGGCCCGCGCTTTCCCGCGATGTCGGGGGCCTACGACGTCGCGCTGCAGCGGGAACTGCGTTCCGCCGCGATCTCGCTGGGCATCACGCTGCGCGAAGGCGTCTACCTCGCGTTGCTGGGGCCGTGCTTCGAGACGCCGGCCGAAATTCGGTCACTCGCCCGGCTCGGCGCCGACGCGGTCGGAATGTCGACGGTGCCCGAAGTGATCGTCGCACGTCACTGCGGCATGCGTGTTGCGGCCATCTCGGTCATCACGAACCTGGGCGCCGGGCTCGCGGACGAGGTCTTGAGCCACGAACACACGCTGCGAGGGTCGGACGCCGCAGCCGCCGATCTGCAACGCTTGGCGATCGCATTCGTGCAGCGCATCACCGATTCGGCGTGACGCCCGATCGATCGCTCTCAGGGAATCCCGGAGGCGAGCGGCCCGCAGTCGCAGGCGGCGTCGCCCCCTCGCGGAATCCGGGAATGGCTGTACACTGCCCTTGCAACTCGCGGGAGGCGGAGTGGGCGTCGTGATCAAGCACCTGGATCTGTTGATGCTGCAGGGCGACGCTGACCACGTCGATCGCGTACGTGCGGCGCTCGCCACTCAGGGATTCGATGCCGACGTCGTCGGTGTCGAATCCACCCAGGCGCTGCGCGACGCGTTCGCACGCCGCAGCTGGCACGGGTTGATCGTCGACGCGGACGTGGGCTGGTCCCGGCCGTTGGAGACGTTCGAGCTCAGCCACAGCCTGGCACCCGACATGCCGCTGCTGCTGCTCAACCCCGAGCTCGCCACGGATGTCGGCGTCTTCGCGTGGCGTGGCCGCGCGATCGAGTGTGTCGGCATCGACGCGCTCGATCGGATCGGCCCCGCGATCGTCCGGGGGCTCCGCGCGGCCGCGTCGACCGACGAGCCCGACCGCGACGTGCTCCCACTGCTCGCCGCGATCGACGCTCGCCTCGCGGCCGCGGAGGTCGCCGTCGGCGACGCGGCGCGCAACGAGGTCTCCCGCGCCCGCACCCCCGTCGCCGCGGCGATGCGAGCCGGCTGCGAGGAACTCGAGGGCGACACCACCGGGGCCGCCCCTCAGGCTGCGCCCGGTCCATGCTCGTCGGTCGGGCTCCACGGCCCCGCGGCCGCGAGCGGAGGAGACCGGACGCTGCCGCTGACGGCGCGCCAGCTCGAGGTCCTCAAGCTGATCGCCGAAGGTCACTCGACGCGAGAGATCGCGACCGCGCTGTCCTTGAGCGTGAAGACGGTGGAGAGCCACCGCGCACAGATCCTGCTGCGAGTCGGCGCGCGCGGTGTGGCTGGGTTGGTTCGATACGCCGTCCGCACCGGCCTCGTCGACGCCAACAGCTGAACGCGAGTCCGGCAGGCGTTCCCCGATGGACGGGACGCGCGCGCCACAGCAAGGATCCCTCGACGTGTCCGTCGCTGCGACCGCCCCGCTCGAGGCGTTCCTCGAGCTCGCGCCCGATGCGATGGTCGCCGTCGACGACCACGGCCTCATCGTCGCGGTCAACGGCGAGGCACTGCGGGTGCTGGGCTACGAGCGGGAGCGGCTGCTGGGGAGCCCGATCGAGTGCCTGGTGCCGGAGCCGCAGCGCGACGCCCACGCGCGGCACCGCGCGGCATTCGTACAGGAGACCCGCGCGCGCGCCATGGGCTCGCAGCTCGAGCTGCTCGCGCAGCGCAGTGACGGCAGCCAGCTCCCGGTCGAGATCAGCCTGCGGCCATTCGAGGCCTCGAGCGGCCGCATCGTCGTCGCGGCGATCCGAGACGTGAGCGCGCGCCGGGCCACCCAGCGCGCGCTCGAGCTCGCGTACCAGGAGCTCGAGAGCTTCAGCGATGCGGCCGCGCACGACCTGCGTGCGCCCCTGCGCGGCATCAGCGGCTTCGCCGAGATCCTCGCTCGCGAGCACGCGCGCGCGCTCGATGACGACGGCCGCGACTGCCTCGCCGAGATTCGCGACAACGCCGCCCGAATGACCGCGCTGATCGACGCCCTGCTGTCGCTGTCGCGCGCGTCGAGGGCGGAGCTGCGACGCGACCACGTGGAGATCGGCGCGCTCGCGCGCCAGCTGCTGCGCCGCTACGCGCGCGAGGACCCGTCGCGCACGGTGGATGTCACGGTCGACGCGGATCTGCAGGCGTGGGTCGACCCGTCGCTGGTGCGACCGCTGCTCGACAACCTGTTGCGCAACGCGTGGAAGTTCACCGCGCACGTCTGTCCCGCGCGCATCGAGTTCGGTGAGACCACGTCTGCCGGGGGCCGCTGCTTCTTCGTGCGCGACAACGGCGTTGGGTTCGATCCCGCCCGCGCGGCGCGACTGTTCACGCCGTTCGTACGGCTCCACCCCGAGCACGAGTTCGCCGGCACCGGCATCGGGCTCGCGACCGCACGCCGGATCGTGCGTCGACACGGCGGCGAGCTGTGGGCCACGTCGCAGCCCGGCGAGGGCGCCACGTTCTGCTTCACGCTGCCCGACGAGGGGGCTGCGTGAACGCTCCGCTGCGCGTGCTGCTGCTCGAGGACTCGAGCACCGACGCGAAGCTCACGCTTCGCGCCGTGCGTGAGGGCTTCCCCGATTGCAGCGCGCTGCGCATCGCGTCCGAGCCGGAGCTGCGCCGGGCGCTGCGCGAGGGCAGCTGGGACATCGTGCTCTCGGACTGGTCGATGCCGGGCTTCAGCGCCTACGAGGCGCTCGCCATCGTCGCGCAGTCGGGGCTCGATCTGCCGGTCGTGCTGGTCTCGGGCACCATCGGCGAGGAGACCGCGGCGGAGGCCATGCGGCTGGGCGCGCGCGACTTCGTGGTCAAGGACCGCATCGCACGTCTGGTGCCGGCGATCGAGCGCGAGCTGCGGGCGCGTGCGTCGCGGGCCGCCCGCGGTGTCGCCGAGCTGGCGCTGCGTCGCAGCGAGGCCCGCTTCGCGCGCCTGTACGAGTCGGGCATCATCGCCATCGCCAGCGCCGACACCGAGGGCGTCATCCTCGAGGCCAACGACGCCTACCTGGCGCTCATCGGTGCACGCCGCGACGAGATCCGCGCGGGGACCCTGCGCTGGACCGACGTGCTCGATCCCAGCGCCCTGGCGCCGGACACCGCGTTGTCGCGCGACCTCGTCGCCACCGGCAAGGCCGAGCGCGTGGAGCTCACGCTGACCCGACGCGACGGGTCGCAGGCGCACGTGCTCGCGGGCATCGCGATGCTCGACGAGCGCGAGGGCATCTCGTTCATGCTCGACGTCACTGAGCGCAAGCGCGCCGAGGCGGAGCTGCGACAGCGCGAGGCCGAGCTGCGTCAGGTGCAGAAGACCGAGGCCATCGGCCGCCTCGCCGGCGGCGTCGCGCACGACTTCAACAACCTGCTGTCGGTGGTGCTCTCTTGCGCCGAGCTGGCGCTGGACAACCCGGACCTCGACGCCGCGACCCGCGACGCGTTGCTGGAGATCCGCGGCGCGGGCGAGCGCGGTGCCGCACTCACGCGGCAGCTGCTCGCCGTGGGTCGCCGCCAGGTCCTGCGCCCGCAGGCGCTCGACCTGGGCGAGGTCGTCACGTCGACGCGTTCGCTGTTGCTGCGACTGCTGCGCGAGGACGTGCAGCTCGTCACCGAGCTCGGCGGTCCGCTGCCACGCGCACGGCTCGACGTGGGCCAGCTGGGCCAGGTGCTGCTCAACCTCGTCGTCAACGCGCGCGATGCCATGCCCGAGGGCGGGACCATCCGGGTGCGCACCGGCACGATCACGCTCGACGAGACGTCGCGCGCGGACTTCCTCGGTGCGGCCACCGGCCTGCACGTCCTGCTCGAGGTCGCCGACGACGGCGTCGGCATGGCGCCCGAGGTGCTCGCGCGGGCGTGCGAGCCGTTCTTCACCACCAAGGGGCCCGAGCGCGGCACCGGGCTGGGGCTGTCGACGGTGCTGGGCATCGTGCAACAAAGCGGCGGCGCGATGGCGATCCACAGCACGCCCGGCCACGGCACCTGCGTGCGCGTGGTGTTCCCGGCGCTGCGCGAGGATGAGGCGACCGAGGCAGACGCCGTGAGCACGCCCGCGGCACGACCCCGCGGTGGCGAGACCCTCTTGCTGGTCGAGGACGACGACACCGTCCGCGCGCTCGCGCGCGTCATCCTCGAGCGACAGGGCTACACCGTCGTCGCGGTGCCCGACGGCGTGCAGGCGATCGAGCGCTTCGACGCCGAGCCCGATCGCTTCGCCCTCGTCGTCACCGACGTGCTCATGCCACAGATGAGCGGCACGGAGCTGGTCCGACGCCTGCGCGAGCGACGACCGCAGCTGCCGGTGCTGTTCATGTCGGGCCACGCCGACGACACCACGCTGCAGCGCGGCCTCGACCCCAACGCCGCCTTCCTGCCCAAGCCCATCACGCCCGGTCCGCTCTCGCGCAAGGTCCGCGAGATCCTCGACGCCGCGGCCACACCCCGCGCGTGACCCGGGCCGCACGCCGCGACGACGGCGGCCGCGGCCCTTGTCGCGGATCGGGCTTCCATCGCGACGCAGGCTGGGTGCAGACTGCAAGGCCTGCGGCGATTCCGCGGCTCGACGTCATGGCCCCCGGCGACAGCTCCCTCGACACCGCTTCCGCGCTCCGACCGGTCCCGGCCGTCACCGTGGCCAGCCCCGCCCACGCCCGCAACCCCGGCATGCCGCTGTTGCTCGACTGGGTCCGCGACGTCCGCGTCAACCGCAGCGCGGTCGAGCGTCGCGCCGCCACCATCGGCCCGCGCCGCGGCGTGAAGAAGCAGTGGCAGGCCGCGTGGCTGCTGCGCGCGATCCGACTGATGGATCTGACGACGCTGCAGGGCGACGACACCCCTGGCCGCGTGCAGCGGCTGTGCGCGAAGGCCCGCCGCCCACTCGAGCAACACCTGGTCGACGCGCTCGGCGTCGGCTCGCTCGAGCTGCGCACCGCCGCGGTCTGCGTCTACCACGAGATGGTGCCGGTCGCGGTCGAGGCGCTGGCCGGCAGCGGCATCCCGGTCGCCGCGGTCTCGGCCGGCTTCCCCGCAGGCCTGTCGCCGCTGCGCGAGCGCATCCGCGAGATCGAGGCCTCGGTGGCCGCGGGCGCGCAAGAGATCGACATCGTCATCACGCGCGCGCACCTGTTCACCGGCAACTGGCAGGCGATGTACGACGAGGTCAAGGCCTTCCGCGAGGCCTGCGGCGACGCGCACCTCAAGGCCATCCTCGCGACCGGCGATCTCCGCGTGCTGCGCAACGTCGCGCGCGCGAGCTTGGTGTGCATGATGGCCGGCGCGGACTTCATCAAGACCTCGACCGGCAAGGAGAGCACCAACGCGACGTTGCCGGTGAGCCTGGTGATGGTGCGGATGATCCGCGAATTCCTCGAGCGCACCGGCGTGCAGATCGGCTTCAAGCCCGCCGGCGGCATCGGTCAGGCCAAGCAGGCGCTGGTCTACCTCGCGATGATGAAGGACGAGCTGGGCCGGCCGTGGCTCGAGCCCGAGCTGTTTCGCTTCGGCGCGTCGAGCCTGCTGACCGACATCGAGCGGCAGCTCGAGCACCACGTCACCGGCCGCTACTCGGCCGGCTACCGCCACCCGCTGGCGTAGCCGCGCGGCGCCGCTTTGGCGCGCCGCGGTTTTGCGGCATGCTCGGCGCGCGCGACCGCCCCGAGGCCGCGCCAGGAGCCGCCGTGACCAGCGTCGCCGAGATCTACGAGAGCATGGAGTACGGGCCCGCGCCCGAGTCGGCCAGCGCCGCGCTGGCGTGGCTCGAGGCCCACGGCAATCGCTTCGATCACTTCATCGACGGACGCTGGGTCGCGCCCGCATCGGGGGCCTACTTCGCGACCATCGATCCCAGCACCGGCCGCGAGCTCGGCAAGGTCGCGCACGCCGGCAAGGCCGATGTCGACGCTGCGGTCGCGGCCGCACGCGCGGCGCAACCCGGCTGGGCCGCGCTGCCGGGCCACGCGCGCGCGCGTCACCTGTACGCGCTCGCGCGCTTGATCCAACGCCACGCGCGACTGCTCAGCGTGGTCGAGACGCTCGACAACGGCAAGCCCATCCGCGAGACCCGCGACATCGACATCCCGCTGGTCGCCCGCCACTTCCTGCACCACGCCGGCTGGGCGCAGCTGCTCGACAGCGAGCTGCCGGGCTACCGCGCCATCGGCGTCGTGGGTCAGATCATCCCGTGGAACTTCCCGCTGTTGATGCTGGCGTGGAAGATCGCGCCCGCGCTCGCGGCGGGCAACACCTGCGTGCTCAAGCCCGCCGAGTTCACGCCGCTGTCGGCGTTGCTGTTCGCCGAGCTGGTCGAGCGCGCGGGTCTGCCCAAGGGCGTGGTCAACGTGCTCGACGGCGATGGCAGCACCGGCGCACTGATGGTCGAGCACCCCGGCATCGACAAGATCGCGTTCACCGGCTCGACCGAGGTCGGCCGCATCATCCGCAAGGCCACCGCGGGCTCGGGCAAGCACCTCACGCTCGAGCTCGGCGGCAAGTCGCCGTTCATCGTGTTCAACGACGCCGACCTCGACAGCGCGGTCGAGGGCGTGGTCGATGCGATCTGGTTCAACCAGGGCCAGGTCTGCTGCGCGGGCTCGCGGCTGCTGGTGCAGGAGGACGTGGCGCAGGCGCTGTGGTCCAAGCTGCGCGCGCGCATGGAGACCTTGCGCGTGGGCGATCCACTCGACAAGTGCATCGACATCGGCGCGATCGTGGCGCCGGTGCAGCTGCAGCGCATCGACGCGCTGGTGCGCCAGGGCGTGGCCGAGGGCGCGACCCTGTGGCAGCCGTCGTGGGCAGTGCCGACCGAGGGTTGCTTCTACCCGCCGACGCTGTTCACCGACGTGCACCCGGCGTCGAGCATCGTGCAGGAGGAGATCTTCGGCCCGGTGCTGGTGTCGATGACGTTCCGGACCCCCGACGAGGCGGTCGAGCTGGCGAACAACACCCGCTACGGCCTGGCCGCGAGCGTGTGGAGCGAGAGCATCAACCTCGCGCTCGACGTGGCGCCGCGGCTGCGCTGCGGCGTGGTGTGGGTCAACTCGACCAACACCTTCGATGCGGCCTGCGGCTTCGGCGGCTACCGCGAGTCGGGCTTCGGTCGCGAGGGCGGCATCGAAGGCATGTACGCCTACCTCGAGCCCGCGTTCGAGCACGGGCTGCCGCAGCTGCCCGAGGCCGCCGCGAGCGAGCCCTACCCCGGCTTCGTGCCCGGCGGCCTGCACCTGGCCGGCAGCGACGGCGCGCTGGTGTCGATCGATCGCACGCCCAAGCTGTACATCGGCGGCAAGCAGGTGCGGCCCGACGCGACCTACTGCCGCGCGATCGTCGGTCACGATGGCACGCTGCGCGGCGAGGTCGGCGACGGCACGCGCAAGGACATCCGCGATGCGGTCGAGGCCGCGCGCGCGGCCACCGGCTGGACCGGCGCGACCGCCCACAACCGCGCGCAGGTGCTGTACTACGTCGCCGAGAACCTGCTCGCACGCCGTACCGAGTTCGTCGCGCGACTGGCCCAGCACGGTGGCGACGTCGCGGCGGCCGAGCGCGAGCTCGAGGCCACGGTCGCGCGGCTGTTCTCCTACGGCGCGTGGGCCGACAAGTTCGAGGGCGTGGTCCACAACCCGCCGGTGCGCGGCGTGGCGATCGCGATGAACGAGGCCATCGGCATCATCGGCATCGCCTGCCCCGACGAGTGTCCGCTGCTGGGCTTCGTGTCCCTGGTCGCGCCGGCGATCGCCGTCGGCAATCGCGTGGTCGTGGTGCCGTCACAGCGCTTCCCGCTCGCGGTCACCGACTTCTACCAGGTGCTCGACACCTCCGACGTGCCCGGCGGCGTGGTCAACATCGTCACCGGCGTGCGCGACGACCTCGCCAAGATCATCGCCGAGCACGACGAGGTCGACGCCGCGTGGTACTTCGGTCCCGCCGCCGGCAGCCGCGTGGTCGAGCTCGGGAGCATCGGCAACATGAAGCGGACGTGGGTGAACTACGGCCGCGCGCGCGACTGGTTCGACCCGCGCCAGGGCGAGGGCCGCGAATTCCTGCGCCAGGCGGTGCAGGTCAAGAACGTGTGGGTCCCGTACGGGGAGTGAACGCGGTGCGGTGACCGCGGCTGCACGGGCCGCGGCGCCGGATCTGCGCCCGGGTCCGTGGGCAGCGGCGCCGCGACGTGGCACCTTCGGGCCGTGAGCCCCAGCGAGCCGACCCCCGAGCTGCTCCCGCAGGAGATCATCCGCCACAAGCGCGACGGCGCCGCGCTGTCGGTCGCGGAGATCGACGCGTTCGTGCGCGGCCTGGTCGACGGCAGCTTCACCGAGGGTCAAGTCGCCGCACTGGCGATGGCGGTGTTCTTCCGCGGCATGGGCATGGACGAACGCGTCGCACTCACCCGCGCGATGATGCGCTCGGGCACCGTGCTCGACTGGTCCGACGCGGCGTTGCCGGGCCCGGTGGTCGACAAGCACAGCACCGGCGGCGTGGGCGACAAGGTCAGCCTCGTGCTCGCGCCGCTGCTCGCGGCCTGCGGCGCCGCGGTGCCGATGATCTCCGGTCGCGGCCTGGGCCACACCGGAGGCACGCTGGACAAGCTCGAGTCGATCCCAGGCTACGTCGCCACGCCCGAGCCCGATCGCTTCCGTGCGGTGTTGCAGCAGGTCGGCTGCGCCATCATCGGCCAGACCGCCGCGCTGGCGCCGGCCGATCGCCGCTTCTACGCCATCCGTGACGTCACCGCGACGGTGGAGTCGATCCCGCTCATCACCGCGTCGATCCTGTCGAAGAAGCTGGCGGCGGGCCTGCAGTACCTGGTCATGGACGTGAAGTGGGGCTCGGGCGCCTTCGCCGACACGCTGCCGATGGCACGCGAGCTGGCGCAGAGCATCGTCAGCGTCGCGGCCGGTGCGGGGCTGCCCACGGTTGCGCTGGTCACCGACATGAACCAGGTGCTCGGTCGCACCGCCGGCAACGCGCTCGAGGTCCACGAGTCGATCGCGATGCTGCGCGGCGAGCCGACCGAGCCGCGGCTCGCCGAGGTCACCTACGCCCTGGCCGCGGAGCTGTTGGCCAGCTGCAAGCTCGCGCCGTCGGTCGCCGAGGCACGCACGCGCGCCGAGCAAGCCGTGCGCAGCGGCCACGCGGCCGAGCGCTTCGGCCAGATGGTGCGCGCGCTCGGGGGCCCGGGCGATCTGCTCGAGCGCGCGGACGCGCTGCTGCCACGGGCACCGATCGTGTGCGACGCCGCGCCGCAGCGCGCGGGTGTGGTCGCGAGCATCGACGTGCGCGAGGTCGGCATCGCGGTGCTGCAGCTCGGCGGCGGACGTCGGCACGCGGCCGACCGCATCGACCCCGGCGTCGGCCTGGTCGAGGTCGCCGGCATCGGCGAGCACGTCGGACCCGATCGCCCGCTGGCGCGCGTGCACGCGGCCGACCCGGCCTCGGCGGCCCGCGCGATCGCGACGCTGCAGCGCGCGTTCGCCATCGCCGACGCGCCGCAGCCCCAGGCCGCACCGATCGTGACCGACGGACTTGGGCCCACTGCCGCGCCGCGGTAGCATGGCTCAAGGTGCCGATCCTCTCGCCACCGCTGCGTTGGGCGCTCGCGTGGGGCTCGGCCGTCGCCGTGGGCTGGGCCTGCAACGCCGGCGCGTTCGCATGCAGCGACGATGGTGACTGCGGCGGCACCACCGACGCGGGCGTCTGCGAGGCCAGCGGCTGGTGCAGCTTCCCCGACGGCGAGTGCGCGAGCGGTCGACGCTATGGCAGCCACGCCGGCGGCGCGCTCGCGGGCGCGTGCGTGGACGAGGTCGGCAGCAGCAGCGGCAGCGGCGGGCTCTCGACCAGCACCAGCGAGACCAGCGCTGCGACCACGTTGTCGACGACGCTCGACGGTGGCGCGACGAGCTCGAGCTCGAGCGGTGCCGCCGTCGACAGCAGCAGCGACGGCAGCACCGGCACGTCGGATCTGTGCCCCGACGACTGGTGGGATTGCGGCTGGGTGCAGCGCATCGCACTCGACGCGGCGTTCGCCGGTGCGACCGACGATCTGCTCGACGTGCCGGTGCTCGTGCGGCTGACGCCCGAGCGCGCCGATCTCTCGAGCGCGCAGCCCGGCGGCGCCGACCTCCGGGTCGTGACCAAGGACGGCACGTTGGTGCCGCACGAGATCGAGCGGTTCGCCGACGGCGAGCTGTTGCTGTGGGTGCGCTGGCCGTCGCTCGCGGTGCCCGAGCCGTCGCTGGTGTTGTATTGGAACAACGGCGAAGCCACCGACGCCGCGGATCCGCCGGCGGTGTGGAGCAACGGCTACCTCGGCGTGTGGCACCTCGCCGACGGCACCGACTCGCTCGCGACGCATCCGCTCGCGGCGGACGGCACAGCGCCGGGACAGGGCCGCGTCGGCGACGGCACGGTCTTCGACAACGACGATCGCCTCGCCGCGAACGAGTCGCTCTCGACCATCTTCACCGGGCCGGTCACGCTCGAGGCGTGGATCCTCGCCGACGGATCCGACGCGGACGCCATGCGCCTGCTCGACAACGGCCGCCACGTGCCGACCGAAGAGGGCTGGGGCTTCGGCCTCGACGGCAGCCCCGGCGTGCTCGAGCTCGAGCTGGGGCGCTCGTTCGGCCGCGACCGCTGGGTCTCGTCGCAGACCGCCGAGCCCGGCAGCTGGCACTTCGTCGCGGCGCGCTACGACGGCAAGGCCGTCGCGTTCCACTACGACGGCATGACCGAGAGCGGCGAGCTCGCGAGCACAGGCGCCGGACGACTGGCGCTCGACCTGCCCGACCGCATGCTGACGCTGGGTGGCTCGTCGGACACCGCGCAGGCGTCCTACCAAGGCGCGCTCGACGAGGTCCGCATCTCGAGCGTCGCGCGCTCGGATGCGTGGCTCGAGCTGCAGTACCTGTCGATCACCGACGCGCTGTTGATCTACGGCGCGCCGGAATCGCTGCCGCCGCTGTCGCTCACGCCTGCAGCTCGCTGAGCAGCTCCGACCAAAACGCGTCGCCGACGAGGTAGTCGGCCCAGTCGTGCTCGATCTCCGCGAGGCCGCGACGCTGCTGCCACAGCAGCAGATCGTCGAACTCGTTCTGGTACCAGCCCCACAGGAAGCGCACGCGCAGCGGATCGAGCCGGCGCCGCAGCAGCTCGGGCACCAGGGTCTCCACCGGCATGCCGTCGAACTCCTCGACGTAGTGCTCGGCCTCGTCGATGTGATTGCCGATCGCGTCGACGCCGGCGGGCGTGAGGCGGTACTGCCCCTTCTTGCGGTCCATCGCGAGCAGGCCGTCGATGACGAGCTGTTCGAGCACCGGCTCGATCGGCTCGAGCTCGCGCGGCAGCACCAGCGGGAACTGCAGCCCGCCGTCCGCGGGCTCGAGGTCGAGCTTCTTGAGCAGGTACAGACCGGCGAGGGTCCGGCGCGTGTCGTCGAGCGTCATGGTGCGGGTCGTGCGAGGGTCCAGCGCCGCGCGCTCAAGCGCAAGTCCGCGCCACCGTCGTCGCGTGGATCGAGCCACGAGGTGACGTCCCCGAGCGCGACGTGGAGCGGCGGCGCGCCGGCGGGTGCGCGCAGCTGCACCCGGCCGGGGTTGCACAGCGCGAGCACCAGCGGCAGCCCCGGCGGGACGCGGCGCAGCAGCTCGGGCAGCCAGCGCGACATCGGCACCAGCACGCTGGTGTGGGCCAGCTCGAACAACAGCTCGATGTCGTCGGGGTCGGGCTGCTCGTCGGCGCTGTGCAGCGCGACCACGATCGCGGGCCCGACGGTGATCGCAGGTCGGTCGGGCGCCGCCAGCACGATGCGATCGACCCGCGCCCAGCCGAAGCCGGCGTAGTCGGGATCGGGCGCGACGCGCTCGTGCTGCAGCGCCAGCAGCTCGAGCACGTCGCGCTGCGGCAGCGGCAGCTGCTCGAGGCTCGTGATGGCGCTGTCGGTCACCGTGGTCGCGGGCGGCTCAGCCGGCCAGGCGCACCGGCGCGTGCGCGGGCGCGCGACGCAGCCCGAAGCGACCACCGCCGCGGCTGGGCATGCGCGGGCCGGGGGCCGGGCGACCGCCGCCGAAGCCACCGCCCTTGGCGCCGTAGCTGCGACCGGACTTGCTCGCGCGCTTGTTGAAGGTGTCGGGGTTCGACTGCCGCCACGCGTTGCGCTGCGTCATCAACTCGCCGCGACGACCGGGCGCCGTGGAGTACGGCGTGGTGTACATCGGGCGATAGCCCGGCGAGAACACGCTCATCATCATCGAGCCCATCATCATGCCCGCGGCGATGTCCCACATCGGCGAGTGATAGCCGGCGTAGGGGCCGTAGCCGGCGATCTGGTACTGGCCCTTGTCGGCCGAGACCAGGTCGCGCTGGATCGTGAAGATGGTCTCGTCGTCGCCGGCCTTGCCGTCTTCGTTGTTGTCGAAGAAGCCGGTCACGAGCTGGGTCTTCTCGTCCTTGTCCTGCACCGCGACGCTGATGACCTCGTCGCCGGTGTAGATCTCGTTGACGCGTCGCTCGAAGTCCTCGGGACCCTCGGCGTCCTTGTACGCCTGACCGACCTCGTCCCAGTCGATGTCGACGCGGCTGTCCTCGGTGGTGACCCAGCGGTCGTTGCCGCGGCCGCAGGCCGGCAGCGTGGTCGCGAGGCTCATCGCCATGGCCGCGCCGAGCAGGCGGACAGACAGCGAGGATCGGAGCCAGGATGTGGTGGGCTTGTTGGTCACGGTGTCTCGAGTGCGGCGGCGCTTCGCCACCGAATGCGGCACAAGCTAGTGGCGCCCGACCACCGCGTCAACCTCGCCCGGGCAATTGTGGCGTGCGTGCCCACGCCGGGCGGGTTCTCGGCGTTCGCGATCGCCGTGCGCTCACGGCATCGCGCCGCGCTCGAGCGCCCGCACCGCCGTGCGTCCGAGCACGACGACCACGCGATCGAGCGTGGCGAAGCGCGGATCCTGCGTGTGGCCGTGCCGCCAGCGGAAATAGATCTGCTGCACGATGACGGCGATCTTGAGCAGGCCCATCGCGTAGTAGAAGAGCATGTCGTCGACCGCGCGACCGCTGCGCTGGGCGTAACGCTCGACCACGCGGCGGCGTCCCCAGCCGCCGGGCGAGGCGGTGGGCCCGAACGCGGCCGCCAGCAGCTCGGGCGGATCGTCGGGCTGCACCCAATAGCCCAGGGTCGTGCCGAGATCGAGCAGCGGGTCGCCCAGCGTGCACATCTCCCAGTCGAGCACCGCGACCACGCGCGTGGGATCGTCGGGGTCGAGCACGACGTTGTCGAACTTGAAGTCGTTGTGGATCAGGCTCGCGCCCGACTCCCGCGGCTGGTGCTGCTGCAGCCACGTCGCCAGCGCCTCGATCTCGGGCACCTCGTCGGTGCGCGCGCGCTGCCAACGTTCGGTCCAGCCCGCGACCTGCCGCGCGACGTAGCCCTGCGGCTTGCCCAGCTCGTGCAGGCCCGCGGCGTCGACGTCGACCGCGTGCAGTGCCGCGAGCTGATCGACCAGCGCCTGGCACATCGCACCGAAGCGCTCGGGCGAGGTGTCCGCCGGCAGCTTGCGACGCAGCACCAGTCCGCGGCGGCGCTCCATGACGTAAAACGGCGCGCCGATCACCGACGCGTCGGTGCACTGCCCCAACGGCCGCGGCGCCGGCGGGTACACCGGCGCGAGCCCGTGCAGCACCTTGAACTCGCGCGCCATGTCGTGGCCCGACTTCACCTGGGCGAAAAACGGCGGCCGCCGCAGCACCAGCTCGTCGTCGCCCTTGCGCAGCAGATAGGTGAGGTTGGAGTAGCCACCGGGGAACTGCTCCACCGACAGCGGACCGTGCAGCTGCGGCAGCGCCTGTGCCAGCCACGCGTCGAGCGCCGCCAGCGGCAGCTCCTCGCCGGCCCGCACCGCACGGGGCTGGTCGATCGCGGCGGTCATGGGCTGCCACCGTCGCGGCGACGCGCGCCGAGGATGCGCTTGGCCACGACCGCGCGGTGGACCTCGTCGGGGCCGTCGTAGATCCGCGCGCCGCGCTCGTGGCGATAGAAGTGCGACAGCACCACGTCGTCGGTCATGCCGGCGGCGCCGTGGGCCTGGAGCGCGCGGTCGATGACGCGCAGCATCACGTCGGCGGTGAAGAACTTGATGATCGAGATCTGTTCGCGCGCGGCGTCGAGGCCCTCGCGGTCGATGGTCCAGGCCGCGCGCAGCACCAGCAGCCGCGCGGCGTCGATCTCGGCGCGCGCGTCGGCGATCCAGGTCTGCACGGTCTGTTGCTCGCCCAGCACGTGGCCGGGCGAGAGCTCGCGCGTGGCCGCGCGATCGACCAACGCCGCGAACGCGCGCTCGCAGATGCCGAGCCAACGCATGCAGTGATGGATGCGGCCCGGGCCCAGCCGCGCCTGGGCCAGCGCGAAGCCGCGGCCGCGCGGGCCCAGCAGGTTCGACGCAGGCACGCGCGCGCCGTCGAGCCGGATCTCACCGTGGCTCATCCAGCCCTCGCCGGCCTCGCCCATGATGGGGATGTTGCGCACGTGCTCGAACCCGGCGGTGTCGGTCGGCACCAGGATCATGCTCGCGCGCTGGTGCGGCGCGGCCTCAGGATCGGTCACGGCCATGACGATCACGAAGGCTGCGCCGTCGACCGCGGTGGTGAACCACTTGTGGCCGTGCAACACCCAGCTGTCGCCGTCGAGCTGGGCGCGGGTCGACAGCCACACCGGGTTGCTGCCGGCGTGCTCGGGCTCCGTCATGCCGAAGGCACTGCGCGTGCGGCCCTGCAGCAGCGGCCGCAGGAACTGCTCGCGCTGCGGCTCGCTGCCGTGCTCGAGCAGCAGCTCGATGTTGCCGGCATCGGGCGCCTGGCAGCCCAGCGCGTAGTGGCCCAGTGGCGTGGCGCCGAGCACCTCGGAGACCATGCCGTGCTCGAGCACCGACAGGCCCATGCCGCCGTGGGCAGCCGGCACCTGCGGCAGCCACAGTCCGCTTTGCTTGGCGCGCTCACGCACGTGGTCGAGCTCGGGCTGCAGCGCCCAGAAGCCGCGCGCCATGCCGCGTTCGAGCGGCATCACGTGGGTCTGCACGAACGCGCGCAGCCGCGGCAGCAGCTCCTGCATCTTGGGACTGGGGGCGAAATCCATGGCAGCTCCGCGAGGGTGAGGCGTCAGCGGAAGGTGTGGGCGCTGGCGTCGGGCAGGTGCGGCAACGCGTTGAAGCCGTCGAGGGTGAACGCGGCGGTGGCGGTGCCGCGCTCGCGCGCGCGGCTGAACACGAAGGTCGTCATCGCGCTGTTGCGGGTGCGCCACGCGGTCTGGAAGCTCTCGCGATCGCCGGTGGCGAGCGCGCGCTGCAGCAGCACCGCGATGGGTCCGACCGAGGTGAACGCGAGGATGCGGATGCCGGGCGCGTCGTGATCGAGGATGCGCTCGAGCCCACGCTGCACCCGCGCCGCGAACGACGGCCACGACTCGATCGGCGGCTCGCCGGGCGCGTCGAGCCCGTCGAGCTCACCGCGCAGCCAGCGGACCATGATCGCCTCGAACAGGCGCTGGAACGAACCCGAGCGCTGCTTGGCATCGACCGCGGCCGAGGCCGCCTGCGCCAGCGCGGCGACCTCGGCGTCGTGCTGCAACCGCGGCACCGCGCGCGCGACCAGGCCGAAGGCGTCGTGCTCGTCGAGCTCGGGCACGACGAGGGCCTCGGGCCACGCGCGCCCGCCCGCGGCGTAGGCCTCGCCGCACAGCCGCGCGGTCTCGCGTTGCCGCTGGGCCGGACCGGTGAAGACCAGCTGCGGCGGCGGGCCGTGCTCGCGCAGGTACGCGCCGAGGAACTCGGCCTGGGCCATGCCGCGCGGCGAGAGCACGTCGTAGTCCGCGGCGAACAGCGACGCTTGCCCGTGACGGACGACGACGAGGGTGCCCACGGCGAGCGCGATGGTAGCAGGCCCCGGACGCCGGGGGGTGCGGGGTGCTAGCAGCCGGTGGTGAAACCCGGCGGCGCGAGAACGACGTCATCGGCCCCCATGGCAAGGCGCGAGGACGAAGGAATACCGGGCGTATTTCGAGCTCCGAGCAACGCAGCCATGGGGGCCGAGGGCGTTGTTCTCGTGTTGCCGGGTTTCACCACCGGCTGCTAGACCAGCGCCCCGGCCACGCATGCCGAGGCGAAGTTCGACAGCGTCGCCGCCAGCAGGCAGCGCACGCCCAGCCGCGCGATGTCGTGCTTGCGCGACGGCACCAACCCGCCGAGCCCGCCGATGAGGATGCCGATCGACGAGACGTTGGCGAAGCCGCAGATCGCGATGGTCGCGATCGCCTGCGAGCGCGCGCCCAGGGTCCCCGCCACTTCGTGCAGCTGTCCGAACGCGACCAGCTCGTTGAGCACCGTGCGGGTGCCCAGCACGCTGCCCAGCGCGTAGGCCTCCGACGGCGGCGCGCCCATCAGCAGCGCCACCGGCATGAACAACCACCCGACCACGCGCGCGAGCGACAGCGGCTCGCCACCGACGACCAAGGCGCCCAGCAACGCGTCGACCAGCGCGACCATGGCGATGAACGCGATGAGCATCGCGCCGACGTTGGCCGCGAGCTTGAGCCCGTCGCTCGCACCGGTCGCGGCCGCGTCGAGCAGGTTCGCGTCGGTCTTGGGGATCTCCACCGAGATGTCGCCCTTGGTCACCGGCTGCTCGCGCTCGGGCACCATGATCTTCGCCATCACCAGCGAGATCGGTGCCGTCATCGCGACCGCGGTCAGCAACCACTCGATCGGCACGTTGCCGATGGTGACGTAGGCGCCCAGGATCGCGCCCGACACCGAGGCCATGCCCGCGACCATGATCGTGAACAGCTCGGACTCGGTCAGGCGCTCGAGGAAGGGCTTGACCGTCAGCGGTGCCTCGGTCTGGCCCATGAACATGCTCGCGGCGACCACCAGCGACTCGGCCCCGCTCGCACCCATCGTGCGCATCATGATCCACGCCAGTCCGCGCACGATGATCTGCATGATGCCCAGGTGGTAGAGCACCGCGAACAGCGACGCGACGAACACGATCGTCGGCAACACCTGGAACGCGAACACCACGCCGAGCCCGCTGCCGCCACCGCGCTGCATGCCCAGCGCGCCGAACACGAACGCCGAGCCCGCGTACGACTGATCGAGCACCGTCTGCACGCCCTTGGCCGCGGCCTCGAGCGCCGCCCGTCCCAGCGGCACGCGCAGCAGCACCACCGCCGCGATCCACTGCATCGCCATGCCCCACGCCACCGGCCGCCACGCGATGCCCTTGCGGTCGCGACTCGCGAGCAGCGCGAACCCGACCATCGCGAACGCGCCGAGCACGGAGACCCCACGGTACGGATCCATGGCCGCGGCTTTACCACGGCGGCAGTGCCGCCGGGCCCCGCGCCGCGAGGGAGCAGGCCCGCGGCTGCCAGCGCGGACCCACGCCCAGTTGCGGTACCCTGCCCGCACTCGACGAGGCCTGACTTCCCATGCGCGACGACATCACCCGCAAGCAGTTCCTTCTCCTCGGTCTGGGCGCCGCCGCAGCGACCCTCGTGCCCGGCTGCGGCGACGACGGTGGCGGCGAGACCGGTGGCACCACCGGCAGCGAGGGCTCGGGCTCGACCACGGCGTCGAGCACCGCGACCACGACCGACTCGACCACGGCATCGACGACCGCGAGCACCACCGCGTCGACGACCGAGTCGACCACGATGTCCGGCAGCGACAGCACCGCGACCGATCCGACCACCGGCGATTCGAGCACGGGCGGCGACTCGAGCACGGGCGGCGACTCGAGCTCCGGCGGCGGTTCGAGCTCGGGCGGCGGTTCGAGCTCCGGCGGCGCCGAGAGCAGCAGCGGCGGCATGCCCGGCTGCGACAACGCGCCCACGAGCATGTTCGACCTGCACATGCACGCGCTGGCGATCCCGCTGGCGGACGTGCAGGCCGGCGTCGATCAGGTCTACTCGGTCGGCGTCATGGGCCACATGCACGACGTGCCGGTGACCGCCGAGGACTTCGCCACGCTGCAGGAGAGCGGCATGGTCGTGGTGACGTCGACCGCCGGTGGCGCCGGTCCGCACTCGCACATGGTCACCATCACCTGCACCTGACACGCGCGGCCGCCGGGCGCGCGCGACGGCCGTGGTACCCTGGGCGCATGCGCCTGCTCCCCGTGCTCGCCGTGCCCGCGCTCGCGCTCGCCTGCAGCTCGTCGGCGCCCAGCCGCGACACCATCGGCGTCAGCCTCGACGGCGGTGAGCTCACCGCCGAAGGCGGCAGCGGCGGTAGTGGCAGCGCCAGCGCCAGCGTCACGTCGGCGCCGCAGAGCTCGGGCCCCGGCAGCGACACCGCCGCGGATGGCAGCGGCGGACTCAAGCTCGACGTCGGTGGCGTGATCGATCTCGGCGGCGACGACACCGGCGGCGCGGTGCCGCCGTCGTGCGACAACATCGAAGACTTCCCAGACACCAGCGTCGGCTGCGAGTTCTGGGCCGCGCAGGTGCCCTCGTCGCCCTCGGCGCTGCCCTACGGCATCTCGGTCGGCAACCCCGGGCAACAGGTCGCCAACGTCGTCATCGAAGACATGCGCGGGCCCGGCGGCACGCTGCGCCAGATCACGGCCGTGCAGCTCGACCCGACCGCGTCGCAGCTGGTGTCGATCAACGGCAACGGCGGCCTGTTGCCGGCGGAGAACCACGTCGTCGCGGGCCAGGGCCTGACCGCGCACGGCGGCTTCCGCATCACCGCCGACGTGCCGATCACCGCGATGCAGATCTTCCCCGTCGGCGGCGGCCCCTCGCACGTCGCCGAGGCCAGCCTGCTGCTGCCGATCAACGCGCTCGACGTCTCGTACCTCTCGGTCGGCTATCCCCACTATGGCGGCGGTGCCGGCTGGACCGTGGTCGTCGCGACGCAGGACGCGACCACGGTCTCGACCACCCAGGGCGACGTGATGCTCGACGCGTTCGACACCTGGACCTTCGTGTCGGGCTCCGACGCGACCGGCTTCTTCGTCGGCGCCGATGCCCCGGTCGCGGTGTTCTCCGGCACCGAGTGCACCATGGTGCCGGGGCTGCCGTGGTACGCCTGCGATCACATCGAAGAGCAGGTCGTGCCGCTGGCGAGCTGGGGTCAGAGCTACGTCGCGCCGCGGCATCCCCAGCGCGTGCCCGCGATCAACCCGACGCCCGAGACGGTGTACTGGCGCGTGGTCGCGGCCGCCGACGACACCACCATCACGCTGCACCCACCGGTCGCGGGCAACGGCGGCACCATCACGCTCGCGAGCATCGGCGACTTCTACGAGTTCAACACGCCCGAGAGCTTCACCGCCGACGGCGACCAACCGTTCATGCTGCTGCAGTACATGTCCGGCTGTTACAACGTGGTCGTCTCGAGCGGCGCGCCGGACAACTGCGACCAGGGCGCGACCGGCGATCCGTACATGATCCAGGTGACGCCGGTCGAGCAGTGGCTCACGTCGCTGCCGTTTCTCACCGACACCTCGTATCCCCGCGACTTCGTCATGCTGATGCGCGAGGTCGGCACCACGGTGTCGATCGACTGCCTCGGCGTCGTCGACGACACCCACTTCACCGCGATCCCCGGCACCAGCTACGAGGTCGGCTACGTCGATCTCGACATCGACGGGCTCGGCGGCGAGGGCAACTGCGTCGACGGGCAGCAGTTCCTGCAGGCCGACGCGCCGGTGGGCGTGCTGGTCGGCGGCGTCGACTGGGCCACGTCCTACGGCTACCCCGGTGGCATGAGCCTGGGCTCGCTGTGGACGCCGCCGACCGAGCCACCGGGCTGACGCCTGCGCTCGGTCTTCGGAGAGGAAGCTCCGCCCGGCCAAGCCGGTCACGGGACCCCTCGCCTTCCGGTCGCTCCGCGACGAGAGCCCGTCAGCATTCGCTGCCGGGCTCTCACTCGTGGCGCAGCGCGACGATCGGATCGAGCATGGCCGCGCGGCGGGCCGGGAGGTAGCCGAAGATGATGCCGACCGCGGCCGAGACCGCCGAGGCCGCGCCGACCATCTCGTAGGAGATGACCAGCGGCATGCCCAGCTGCTGCGTGATGAGCACGGTCGCGCCGAGGCCGAGCACGATGCCGACCGCGCCGCCGAGCAGCGACAGCACCATGGCCTCGACCAGGAACTGCAACAGCACCTCGCGCGCACGCGCGCCGACGGCCAGGCGCAGGCCGATCTCGCGGGTGCGCTCGGTGACCGAGACCAGCATGATGTTCATGATGCCGATGCCGCCGACCACGAGGCTGACCGCCGCGATCGCGCCCAGCAGCGCGGTCATGGTCGCGCTGGTCGACTGCAGCGTGCTGGCGACCTCGGCCATGTCGCGCACGTCGAAGTCGTCGCTCTCGCCGCTGCGGATGTGTCGACGATCGCGCAGCAGCGTCAGCAGCTGCTCGCGGACCTGGCCGCTGCTGCCGTCACGCACGGCCGAGACGTAGATGGTCGCGATGTCGGTCTTGCCGGTCAGGCGGCGGCCGACCGCGCGAAACGGCATCAGCACCACGTCGTCTTGGTCCTGGCCCATGTTGCTGCCCTTGGGCGCGAGCACACCGATGACGGTGCATGCGGTCGCGCCGACGCGCAGCATCGTGCCCACGGGCTCGCGGCTGGCGTAGACGTTGGTCACGACGGTGGGCCCGACGATGCAGACCGAGGCACCGGTGTCGAGCTCGCGCTGCTCGAACGGGCGGCCGCCGGTCAGCGACAGGTTGCGGACCTGGAAGTAGGCGTTGGTCGTGCCGATGATCGAGGTGGTCGCGTTGAGGTTGCCGAACGCGACCGTGGCGCTGGCGCTGGCGCCCGGCGCCACCACCACGCCGTCGACCTCGCGCTCGATCGCGGCGAGGTCGTCGGGCGTGAACGGCACCGCGTCGGTGCGCGTGCCACCGGCGGCCGCGCGCATGAAGCTGGGCCGCACGAACAACAGGTTGGGGCCCATGGCCTGGATGTTCGCGGTGACCTGCTGGCCCGCGGCGCGGCCGAGGTTGACCATGGCGATGACGCTGCCGACGCCGATCACGACCCCCAGCGCGGTCAGCAGCGAACGCGCGGCGTTGCGGCGGATGGCGCCCAGCGCCAGCACCAGCGTGGTCCAGACGATCATCGCGCGGGCCCCCCGGCGACGTCGGCGACGATGCGCCCGTCGCGGAAGGTGACCACGCGCGAGGCGTACTGCAGCAGCTCCGGCTCGTGCGTGACCATGACGATGGTGATGCCGAGGCTGCGGTTGAGCTCGCCGAGCAAGCGCATGATCTCGCCGGTGGTCTCGGTGTCGAGGTTGCCGGTGGGCTCGTCGGCGAACAGCGCCACCGGCTCGGTCACGATGGCGCGGGCGATGGCCACGCGCTGCTGTTGACCGCCGGACAGCTGCGCCGGCGTGTGGCCGGCGCGGTCGGCCAGGCCCACGCGATCGAGCGCGTGCAGGGCCGCGGCCCTGCGCTTGCGCGCGGCCATGCCGCGATACAGCAGCGGCAGCTCGACGTTCTCGACCGCGGCGGTGCGCGGCAGCAGGTTGAAGCTCTGGAACACGAAGCCGAGGTAGTGCCGCCGCAGCAGTGCCAGCGCGTCGCCGTCGAGCCCGCCGACGTCGACGCCGGCGAAGCGGTAGCTGCCGGCGGTGGGGCGATCGAGGCAGCCCAGCAGGTTCATGCAGGTCGACTTGCCCGACCCGCTCGAGCCGATCACCATCACGAACTCGCCCGAGTCGATGGTCAGATCGACGCCGTCGAGCGCACGCACGAGCGAGTCGCCGTCACCGTAGTGGCGACGAACCGCGCTCAGCTGCAACAGCGGCGCGCGCGGGGGCACCAGCGCGACCTGGGGTGCTGCGGGGGTCATGCCGGCCCCTGGGCCTCGTGGCCGACCAGCACCGCGTCACCTTCGGCGAGCTCGCCACCGACGATCTCGGTGTACTCGCCGTCGCTGGCGCCCAGGGTCACTCGCACGCGCGTGGGGCCCTGCTCGCCGAGCACCCACACGCCCGGTGGCTGTGCCTTCTCGCCACCGGGTCCGCCGGGGCCGCCCATGCCGCGCATGCGCGGTGGCGCGAGCGGGTTCCAGGCCTTGCTGTCGCGGTTGACCGGCGGGCTGTAGCGCAGCGCCGCGCTCGGGACCCGCAGCGCCTGCTTGCGCGTGTCCGACACGATCGTCGCGGTCGCGGTCATGCCGGGGCGCAGCGCGAGGTCGGCGTTGTCGACCGCGAGCGTGGCGCTGTAGGTCACGACGTTGTTGGTCACCACCGGCGCGAACGAGACCTCCTGCACCTGCGCCTCGAAGGTGCGATCGGACCAGGCATCGACCTGGAAGCTCGCGCGCTGGCCCTCGCGCACGCGCGAGACATCGGCCTCGTTGATCGGCAGCGCCAGCTCCATCTTGGTCAGGTCCTCGGCGATGGTGAAGAGCACCGGCGCGGCCAACGACGCCGAGATCGCGGCGCCGGGTTCGACCGCGCGCGACATCACCACGCCGTCGATGGGCGAGACGATGACGAGCTTCTCGAGGTTGGTGCGCGCCTGCTCGACGCGGATCTTCGCCAGCGACAGCTGCGCCGACGAGCGCGACACGTCGCTGCCCGCCAGCGTGGCGGCGCTGCGCTGCGCGTCGTTCTCCTCGGTCGAGACCAGGCCCTTGGACGCGAGATCGGTGGCGCGGCGCTCGAGCGTCTTGGCCTCGGCCAGCGCGGCCTTGCTGCGCTCGAGGTCGGCGCTGGCGGACTTCAGCGAGGCGCGGGCCTCGGCCAGCGCGTTCGCGGCGGTGATGGGATCGAGGCGCACCAGCACCTGGCCCCTGGTCACGCGGTCGTTGACGTCGACTTCGACCGCGGCGACGCGACCCGAGATCTCCGCGCCGACCGAGACCGTGCTGCGTGCCTGCAGCGAGCCCGTGGCGACGACGTGCACCTCGAGGTCGCCGCGATCCGCCGCGACCGTCTGCCAGCGTGGCGGCGCGCCGTTGGCGTTGCGGCCGCGCCACCACCACGCCGCTGCGGTCACCGCCGCAGCGACGACCAGCAGCGCCAGCAATCCCCGACGCCAGCGTCGGCCGCGGCCCATCCCGACGCGACGCAACACGTCGTCCGCGTCGGGCGCGGCACGGCGAGGGGGAGACTCGGGGCTGCTCACGGCGGACAGGGCCACCGCGGGAGCATGCGCCGCGACGCGATCACGCGAGGTGCTCGCTTCGTAAGCCCGCGGTGAAGTCGGGCCGCCGCCGGCGAATTGCGCGTGAGCCAACGCCCACCGTCGGGTCAGTCGCCCGCGGTGGACGCCGCAGCGCGATCAGTAGCCGTAGCCGACCGTGACCTCGCAGTCGGAGCACTGCGGGCACGGGAACAGGGCATCGATCGCCGCGATCGCGCCCTCGAGGTCCGCGACCGTGGGCGCGGTGTTGGCCCACAACGCCGACAGCGTCGCGGCCTGGCCGCTGTCGCGCTCGCCGGCCTCGCGATCGAGCACGGGGCCCGCGACCTGAATCCACGCCCAGCTCGCGTCGGCCTCGGATCCGCACGCCATCGGGTGATCCTCGAGGTGCTGGCGGACCAGCCGCGCCCAGCCGTAGTGCAGTGCGTTGTCGAGCTGCTCGTGCGCGTTCTGGAAGGCCGCCTGGCCCTCGGCGCCGAAGTCCTCCCACACGACCTGATCCGGGTAGAGGTCGCGCCAGCAGCGGATGCCGAGCATGCCGTCGATGATCGCGTCGTGGGCCATCGGCGAGATCGCGCGGATGTGCTTGCCCAGGCCCTCGGGCGTGGCGCGGGGGTTCGCACCGTCGTAGTAGCCCTTGTGCGCGTCGCAATCCTCGGGCAGCTGCACGCAGCTCGCGGCCTCCTTGTACGCGGACACGAACAGGAACCACTGGATCGCCGCGTCGATGCGCGCGGCGTGGACGTTGGGATCGCCCTCACCGGTCATGCCCGCCGCGAACGCGTCGTTGATGATGGGCGCGATCTTCGACGGACCCGCGCAGCGGTCGGGGTACTTCTCGACGTTGCCGGCCACGGTGCACTGCTTGTCGAACTCGACGCCGGGATCCTGATCGGCGGCATCGATGGCGGGATAGTGCAGGTCCTCGCGCCGTTGCAGGCGCGACTCGAGGCCCTCCTCGAGCGCGTACTGGGTGCGCGCGTTGAGGAAGTCGTCGGCCGTGGGTGTGTGGCCCAGCAGCAGCGTCTGGATCATCTCGTAGGCATCGACGCGCGCGGCCGAGCCCGGCGGGTCCTCGAGCACCGCCGTCCACTCGCCGCTGTCGGCCACGCACGCGGGCCACATGTCGTCGCCACCGGGCGTGAAGTCGGAGGCCTGCGGCGAGCAAGCGGCCTCGTCCGGCGCGCCGACGTTGACGCTCATCGGCTCGCAGCCCGCGGTGGTGTCTCCGCTGTCGGCCGACTCACCGCCGCTGCTGCCGGCATCGTCGCCGGTCTCGCCATCGTCGGCAGGGCAGCCCGCGAGCAGAATCGTGGTCAGGGTCGTGGTGATCGGAATCCAGCGTCGCGAAGCCATGGCTGTGTCGTGTGGTCGGGAGAAACCCGGCGCCTTCCGTGTGGCAGCTTGGCCAGTCCGTCGTCGTTGCGGTAGCGGGGCACACCGCGCTCGGCCTCGCGCGGTTGCCCCGGGGTCTCGACCCGCGGATGCACCCGCGGATCCTCGGGTGGAGGCCCGGGTCAGAACCCGAACTGCGCCTCGAACAACAGGCCTCGCCCCGGGCCGTTCACGCTCGAGCCGTGCACGCGATAGGCGGTGTCGGCGACGTTCTCGAACACCAGCGTCAGCAGCACCTTCGGATCGAGCCGCCAGCCCGCGCGCAGATCGAAGACGACATAGCCCGGTGTCCCGCCCCGCGGGATGCGGAGATCCTTGCGGTCTTGGTTCGCGAGCGCGGTCTGCTCGCGCGCCCAGCGGGTCGCGAACGCGAGGTACACGCCCCATGGACGGCTGCGCCAACCGAACTCGCCGGTGCCATGCAGCGGCGGGATGCGCGACAGCGGAGCCACCGCCGGTTGATCCGGCACGGTCGCGTCGGGGTTGGGTCCGCGGCCGCGGGCGTAGCTCACCGTCGCGGTGAGGAACAGGTCGGCGGGCAGGTACAGCCGCAGCGAACCATCCGCGCCGAGGATCTTCGCGTAGCCATCGAGGTTGACCAGCTGGAAGCGCGCCTTGGACTCACGGCAGCCGGAATCGTTGGGCGGACACGTCTCGATCTCCCGCGACGCGCGCTGGATCATGCGGTCGATCCAGGTCTGGAACACGAACGCCTGCAGCTCGATCCAGGGATGCTCGATGAGGATGCCGCCCTCGAGCATGGTCGATTGCTCGTGGCGCAGGCGCGGGTTCTCCCACTGGAAACCCGAGCCGATCTGTTGCCGGCTGGTGAGGTCGTCGATGTTGGGCGCGCGGAAGCCCTGATCGACGTTGAACGCGAACGTCAGCCAGCGCGTCGGCAGCACCGCCACGCCACCGTGCGCGACCGCGGCCAACCAGTTGCGATCGACCCGCAGCGACGAGCGCTCGGGCACCGCGGGGGCGTAGGCCGCGACCTCGGCCAGGCGACCGCCGGTGCGCACGCGCAGGAACCGGGTGAAGCGCGACTCCACCACCGCCCAGATGCCCGAGGTCAGGTAACGCGCGGCCGGGGTGTACTGCGTGCTGGGCACGCCCGCGGTGACGTCGACGTCGATGAAGGTCTGGGTCGCGCGGCTCTGCACGTAGTCGGTGTACGCGTCGGCGCCGTAGTTCAACGTGAAGTGGGCCGCGCGCGCGGGCTCGAAGCGCTTGCTGCGGATCGACAGGCCAGTGCCGACGGTGTGCACAGTGTCGACGCCGTGCAGCCGCGTGCTCGACGGGGAGCCGCGGAAGTTGACGCGGTCCTCGTGCTGGCGCTGGTAGCTCAGCGTCAGATCCACGCTCTCGGCGATGGCCGGACCGTTGCGCACGCTGTACTTGGCGTAGCTCAGCAGGCGCAGCTGCTGCAGGTAGCGCAGGCACTCGTCCTGCGGCGCGGTCGGAGGCGGGCACTTGTCGGTGCGGGGCGCGTCGAGCTGGCGGTAGTCGTAGTAGCCCAACGTGATGCGGTGGCGCGGGTTGATCTGCGCGACCACGCGGACGTCGCCGGTGAGCTCGTGGAAGCCGGTGCCGAGCTGGGTCTTGTCGTCGGGGGCGAACACCGGCGGCACCGCCTGCGGCTTGCCGTCGAGCGGCGCGATCACGCGGCCGCCGGCACGCAGCTGGTTGACGTCGCGGTAGCCGAAGCCACCGAACACGCCGATGCGCCCGGCCCACGAGGCGTCGAGCTGCGCGCGACCGCCGAGCGCGGCGTCGGCCGTGCGCGTGGTGAAGATGCCGCGGGGATGCACGATCCAGCGCTTGCCGCCCTCGCGCAGCGTCGGCTCCGTCGGCCGGGTCAGGATCGCGCCGCCCATCGCGTCGGCGCCGTAGCGTGTCGATGCGCTGCCGCGCACGACCTCGATGCTCTCGATGGTGCGCGAGTCGACCGAGAAGAAGTACTGGTTGGGGCCCTGGCGGAAGGTGCTGTTGTTGAGGCGCACGCCGTCGAAGAACAGCGCGGTCTGCTGCCCGGTGAGCCCGCGCAGGTACGCCGACTGCTGCCCGTGCGCGGTCTGCTGCACGTACACGCCGGGCTCGAAGTTCAACGCGTCGGGCGCGGAGCGTGGCAGCCGTTCCTCGAGGTCCCCGCGCGTGACGACACTGCCGGCACGCTCGGGCTGCGTCCGCGTCGGCCTGCGTCGCGGCACCAACACGCGACGGCGTCCGGCCGCGCTCGGCTCGCTGCGCGCGGGCGCGGGCGCTGCTGCTGGCTTCGCGGCCGGGGGCGGTGGGGTTGGCCGCTCGGACACCACCGCGGGCGGCGGCGTCGCGGCGGGCACCGGTGCGCTCGCGGCCTCGTCGCTGTGCGCCGACGATGGCGGCGCCACGGACAGCCACACGAGCGCGAGCAGCAGCGACACGGGGTGCGGGCCATCGTGCACCGTGTCGCTGGCGCTGTCGCGGGCCGCCGCGGACGGCTCGTCATGTGTGCAGTGGAACCGGGTCGATCACCGCAGGCGATCGCCCGTGGAAACTCGCGCCGCGCTGCGGGGGTTCACCTCGCACGCGAGCGCCGCTTCGGGTTTCGTGCCGCCGCGGCAGCCGGCACACTGGGGTGCGGTGCCCGCCCGCCTCCGTTTCGCGGCGCTCGTCGCTGCCCTGCTCGCCGCCCTGCTCGCCGCGCCCGCCGCACGCGCCGACGCGCCGGCCGATCCGCCGCAGCCCGCAGTGACGCGCATCGGCGCCTTCATCGTGGCGCTGGCAGATCTGAACGAGGCCCAGCGGCGCTTCGACATCACGCTGTGGCTGTGGCTGATCTCGCCGCAGAACATCGGTGCGATCGATCCGGCCAAGACGCTCGAGATCACCAACGCGGTCACGACCGAGCGTCAGCACGCGGTCACCACCGCGACACCGGCGGGCCGCTGGTCGCAGGTGAAGTTCCGCGCGCAGGTCCGCAACCCGCTCGACTTCGGCGACTTCCCGTTCGACCGTCACACGCTGCAGCTGTTCGTCGAGGATGCCGAGCGCGACACCCGGCAGCTGGTGTTCGTGCCCGACACGCCGCCCGAGGGCCGCGCGCCGCTGACCCTGTCGCAGGACCTCTCGCCCAGCGACTGGACCATCTCCGATCTCGCGTTGACCGTGGCGCCGCACGCCGAGGCGACCAACTTCGGTGACCCGAGCCAGACCACCGACGCGGAGTTCTCGCGCGCGACGCTGTCGATCACGATCACGCGCCGTCACTCCCTACGCATCCTGCTGACGCTGCTGCTGGGCACCTTCATGGGCTCGGCGGTCGCGTTCTTCGCGGTGATGCTGCCGGTCCAGCAGGCGCCGCCGCGCTACACGCTGCTGTCGGGCGCGCTGTTCGTCAGCATCGCCAACCGCCTGCTGGTCGACGCACGCCTGCCGCCGGGCAGCTCGCTGGGGCTGCTCGATCAGCTGCAGCTGTTGGCCATCGTGGGCCTGGTGGTGTTGACCGGCGCGAGCCTGGTGCTGACCAACCTCGCCGAGAAGCGCATCCCGCTCGCACGCGCGACGGTGCTGAGCCAGCGGTTGGGCATCCTGTGGCTGGGCGGGCTTTTGTCGCTACAGGCGCTGCTGGTCGCGCTGCGCTGAGGCGCCCGAGTCCGGCGCGCACGGATGCAGCTGCCAGCGAGCCACGCGCTCGCGCAGCGCGGTGGCCTCGTAGCCGACCGCGGCACTCGACGTCGCCGCCCGTGCCGCCGCGATCGCCTCGTCGCAGCGACCCACGCGCGCCAGCGCCTGCGCGCGCACGAACGCCAGCTCGGCGCAGGGCAGCGGCTGCCGCTCGGGACACGCCGGCGCGCCGTCGAGCTCGCTCAGCGCCGCGGCAGCATCGCCTTGCGCGAGCTGGAGCTCCGCGGTCGCGAGCTGGGCGAAGCGCACGTACGCGTGTTCGCGCCCCAGCGCGGCCTCGAGGATCGCCCGCCCGCGCGCGAGCTCGGGCGCCGCGGTCGCGAGCAACCCCAGGCGCACGTCGACGTGGCCGAGGTTGGTCAGCGTCGCGCCGACGTACGCGTGGGCATCGCCGAGCACGGGCTCGAAGATCGACAGCGCCAGCGCGTGCTGCACCCGCGCGCCGGTCAGATCGCCGGTGGCCTCGAGCAGGCTGCCGTAGTCGTTGCGCTCGACCGCGACCTCGAGGTGCGCCGGGCCCAGCACCTGCAGCTGGATCGCGAGCGCGCGCTCGTGCTGCAGCGCGGCCTCGTCCAGCGCGCCCACGCGCAGCAGCGCGTTGGCCAGGTTCACGCGCGCGCTCGCGACCAGTGCGTGGCTGGGGCCGAGGTGACGCTCGCGCATGGCCACGACCTGCTCGAGCAACTCGCGGGCCTCCTGCGCCCGGCCCTCCTCGAGCAACGAGATGCCCAGGTACTGCGTCGCCGAGGCCAGCTCGGCGGCATCGACCTCGGCCTCGCGCAATGCCGCGATGGCGTCGCGAAACGACGACTGCGCCGCCGCGGTCTCGCCGCGGCCGTTGTGGACGATGCCGACGTTGATCGCCAGCTCCGCCTGCAGCACGCCGTCGGGCGCGAGCGCGAGTGCGGCCTCGGCGTGCCGCGCCCACTGCAGCGCCACGTCGGGGCGCGTGCCGTAGACACCCGTGATGGCGACCAGCGCGATGGCAGCCCGCGCGGCGAGCGTGCGCTCGTCGGCCGCGAGCGCGTCGAAGTAGGCGCGGCTCGAGCTGGCCTCGGCGTCGGCGTACGCGCCGTCGTCGACCAGCAGATTGGCCCGCGCGACGCCCAGCTCGGCGTGCAACACCGGCGCATCGACGCCCTCGAGCGCGCGCGCGAGTGCGTCGCAGCGCGCGTGGGCGAGATCGAAGCGGCCCAGCCGCTGCAGCGCCCAGATCTCCGCGAGGGCCTCGCGCGCAGCCGGCTCGACGCGTTCGGGCGCGGCTGCGATCGTCGGCGCGGTCGCGTGCAGGCACGCCGCCGGCGGGTCGAGGCCATCGACCGCATCGGCCGCGTTCGCGAGGCCCTCGGGCTGCGCCGACGCCAGCGCCCCCAGCAGCGCATCGCGACGCGTGCGCGTGCGCGTCAGGCATGCGGTCGCGCCCGGCGGCGTCGCCTCGCCAGCCTCGCGCGCGCGGCACAGCGTGCCCGCGACCGCGCGCCACGACTGCTCGTGGTGCTGCAGCGACGCGAGCACGCGCGTGCGGACGTCGTCGCGCCAGGGTCGATCGACGGGCGCGAACGCGGCCTCGACCACCGCCGTCGCGTCGGGCTGCCACGGCGTCGCAGCCTCGCAATCGGCGGCGGACGGGCGCGTGGCCACCCACGCGACGGCCGCGAGCGCGGCTGCGGCACCGCCCGCGAACCACCGCGAGCGACCCCGTCGCTGCGCGCGCAGCAGCGCGTCGCACAGCGCCGTCATCGACGGCCATCGCTGCTCGGGCGCCGCAGCCATGCCCACGCGCAGCACCTCGAGCACGGCCCGCGGCACGCCCGCGTCGGCGCGCGGCGGCGAGATCGCCCCGCGCAGCTTGGCCCGCTCGAGCGCGGCGAGGCTGTCGCCGGCAAACGCCGGCACGCCCGCGAGCGCCTCGTACAGCGAGGCACAGAAGCCGAACTGATCGCTGCGGGCATCGACCTCGCGACCGGCGTGCTGCTCGGGTGCCATGTACGCCGGCGTGCCCACGCGCGCGCCGGTGGCCGTGATCGCGACCTGCCGCGGCGCGTGGAGGCCCACGCCCGCGGGCGCGCTGTCGGGCTGGGTCGGCGCCGGCGGCTGCGCCAGTCCGAAGTCCATCACGCGCACGCGGCCGTCGTCGCCGCGCATCACGTTGTGGGGCTTGAAGTCGCGGTGCACCAGACCCGCCGTGTGCGCGGCGACGAGGCCGGCAGCGGCGGCGAGGTAGCACGCGAGGATCTCCCGCCACGGTCGCGGCGACTGCTGCCAGCGCGCCAGCGTGGTGCCGGAGATCAACTCCATCGCGATGAAGATGCCCTGCTCGTGACGGCCGACGTCGAAGATCTCGACCACGTTGGGATGCGCGAGCCGGGCCAGCGCCTGCGCCTCGCGCAGCGCTCGCGCGCGTTGCTCGGGGCCATCGACGCGCACCAGCTTGATCGCGACGCGGCGAGCGAGCCGGGGATCACGCGCCGCGAACACCACGCCCATGCCGCCCTCGCCCAGCCGCGCCTCCACGACGTAGCGGTCGATGCGATCCTGCGGCTCGGGCATCGCGAACAGCCGCGCGCGCACGCGCGCCAACACCTGCTCGCGTCGCCGCGCCGCCGGGCGTGCGGCCGCCAGCTGCTGGCCCAGCGCGGCGTCGTCGAGCGGCGGGGCGGCCATCGTCGATCATGGTAGCGGGTCGGGCCGGCCGCGCGCGCCCGCGAAACCGCCGTGATCCGATCGCGGGGGTCGACAGTCTGCAGGGACGTGAGCGACGCGGCGCCCACCCCTGCACGCACCCCGGCACGATCCCCGGCCGCGCGCCGTCGCGAGCCCGCACCGGCCCGCCCACGTCTGGGCGCCGGCCTGTGGCTCGGCTTCGCGCTGGCGTCGCCGAGCGCCGCGTGCGAAGCCGGATGGTTCGCGTGCGAGGTCGACGACGACTGCCGCGGCGGCGGCAACGCTGGCGTCTGCGAGCCGCAGGGCTTCTGCAGCTTCGCCAGTGAAGCCTGCGCCAGCGGACGCGCCTGGGGTGGCCACACGCCGCCGGCACTCGCGGGCCAGTGCCTGCCGCGGACGCCGTTCGATCAGCCCGGCACCGCGGACACGTGGGAGCCCGGCGAGGACGACGGCCCCGGCCGCGCGGACGGCAGCGGCGGCGACGAGGCCGGCGAGCGCGACGACGCCGCGTTGCATGCCGATGGCGGCGGACCACCGCACCGCTGCGACGACGGCGAGCGCAACGGCGACGAGAGCGACGTCGACTGCGGCGGCCACTGTCTTGCGTGCGCGCTGTGCCAGCGCTGCGACGACGACGACGACTGCGACGAGGGCGAGTGCCTCGACGGCGCGTGCTCGGTGCACGAGGAGGTGACGCTGGACTGGCGCTACGACTGCGGACCGCTGGCGTTCGATCCGGTGCTGCTGCTGCCGCCGGGTCGCTACCGCGCGCACGCGTTGCCCAGCGGCGGCAGCAAGTGGTCCTACGACGCCGCGGTCGGCGGGCTCACGTGGGCGTGGTTCGTCGACTGCACCGGGCTGTCGCTGGGCGAGCTGCGCACGCCGCCGGGCACCTGGTACGCCGACGCGCCGTCCGCGTTCGCGGCCCTGACCACGACCGAGGTCGAGATCGAGCTGGCCGACGGCGTGCTCGCGTGCGGCATCAGCGACACGTTCTGCCAGGACAACCGCGGTGGCGTCCGCTTCGAGCTCACCCGCGTGTGCCCACCGTGACCGCATCGCCGCCCGCGCGCGCGCCCGGGTTGCCTGCGGCCGAGGCAAGCGCCTACGCTGGCCTGGGTGCCGACCGACGCCGAGCTGCTCGAGTCATGGCGTGCCGGTGATGCGCGCGCCGGCAACACCTTGCTCGAGCGCCACGTCGACGCGCTGATCCGCTTCTTCGACACCAAGGCCTCCGAGGCGGTCGACGATCTCGTGCAGCGCACCCTGCTGGCGTGCGTGGTCCACCGCGATCGCGTGCGCGATGCCGCCAGCTTCCGCGGCTTCCTCTTCGCCGTCGCACGCAACGAGCTGTTCGATCACTACAAGGGCCAGGCGCGGCAGGCCGGCTTCGATCCCGCCACCAGCGCGGTCACCGACATGGCGCCCAGCCCCAGCGCCGCGCTGGCGGCCGACGACACCCGCGGCGCGATCATGGCCGCGCTGCAGCAGATCCCGGTCGAGCTGCAGATCGCGCTCGAGCTGCACTACTGGGAGGACCTCAGCACCGCCGAGCTCGGCGACGCGCTCGGGATCCCGCAGGGCACGGTCAAGAGCCGACTGCGCCGCGCCAAGGAGCTGTTGCGTGCACGCATGGACGCGTCCGCGACGCCCAACCGCGGCGAGTCCGGCGACGCCGAGCGCGAGCTCGACGCGTGGGCCGCGGCCGTGGGCCTGCGCGCGCGGCAGTGACCGGGCCGCGCGAGGTTCCAGGGGACTAGCTCGGTGCGAGCGCCGCGAGCTGCTCGTGCAGCCACGGTCCGGCCTCGCGCTCGGTGCCGTCGGGCAGGCGCACGCGGTAGGCCTCGCCGCTCTGCGACGAGCGCGTGCCCAGGCGATCGATGAACGCCTCGGCGGTGTCGATGCCGTCGCCCGCGCGCGACCACTTGGTGCGCAGGTGATCGGCCGCGGCGCGAGCGTCGTGCTCGCTGCCGTTGCGGATGAACACCACGCCGCTGTGTTCGACCGCGGCGAGCAGGCCCTCGATGCGGGCGCGCTCGTCGACCACCGCAGGCGGCGACGTCGTGGCCCCGCTGGCGCGCACGCGCAGCTCGAGCCAGTCGCCGCTGAGCATGCCGTCGTGCAGCCGCTCGATCACGAGCTCGTAGCCGTTGCCCTCGAGCAGCAGCGGCACGCGGTCGCCCTGCGCGACGCTCTGCGACGCGAGCACCCCGCCACCGTCCTTGCGCGCGACCACCAGCTGCGTGCGTGCGCCGGTGATGTCGCCCAGCTCGACCGTGAACGCGCCCTTGGACCCGGGCAGCTCCGCGCGTGCGCGCTGCTCGAGCCGCAGGGTCGCCCCGCCCTCGGGCAGCGACAGCGGCGGCTCGACCACGCGCGCGGCGACCGGCGGTGGCCCCTGGGACGCGCTGCCGCACGCGAACGCCGAAAGACCCCACACGAGCAGCACCGCGGCACGCACCATGCCGCGAAGGCTAGCCCACCGCCGTGGCGGGCTCAACGCGTGCAAAGCCGCGTCAGTTGATGTTGAGCGTGAAGTTGCCCGAGTCGCCCGAGAAGCCCGTGACCACGACGATGACGGTCTGGTCCTGCAGCAGGTCCACGTCGACCGAGGACAGCAGCCCGAAGAAGTCGTCGTTGCACGCGAGCTCGTCGCCGCCGCAGACCGCGTCCTGCACGATGATCACCGTGTCGTAGTCCGAGCCCTGCAGATCGAAGGTGTACGTGTCGTCGGCCGGAGCGGTGAACTCGAAGGTGTAGTCCGGCGAGCCGTCGTCGGGGCAGTTGACGCTCTGGAGCTTGTCGACCTCGCCGATCGTGGCGCCGTCGTAGCTGGCGGGCACGGTGTTGTCGAGCACCTCGTCGGGACAGGTGACGAAGTCGATGTTGAGGTCGTACGCACCGTCGGCGTCCGCACCGTCGACCGCGACCATGACGGTTTGCCCCTGCGCCAGCGTCGTCGCGATCGACGACTGCTGCGTGAAGAAGTTGATGTCGTCGTTGCAGGCGATCTCGGCCCCGGCACAGTCGCCATCGCGCAGGAACAGCACCGTGTTGTACAGCGAGCCCACGGTGTTGAAGTTGTAGAGGCCGGCCATCGGCGCGGTGAAGAAGTAGATGTCGTCGTTCTGTGTGAAGCCGCCGCAGGTGCCGGCGACGGTGTTGTCGCCCAGCGACGTGTCGCCGCTGGCGGCGGCGGGCACGGTGTTGCCGAGATCGGTGTCGGGGCAGTTGCCGCCGCCGAGCTGACCGACGTTGAGCGTGAACGCGCCCTCGCCCTCGAAGTTGCCGTCGACCACGACCGTGACGGTCTGGCCCGCGGTCAGCTGCACCGACAGCGCGCTCGTGACGTCGAACTGGTAGTTGTCGCTGCACGCCAGCTCGGTGCCGTTGCAGGCCGCGCCGTCGAGCACGTACAGCACGGTGTCGAAGGTCGAACCGAAGGTCGTGAAGGTGTACTCGCCGTCGCTGGGCGCGGTGAACGAGTATGCGTGGTCGGGCGTGTCGTAGTCCTCGGTGTCCGCGGCGCAGCTGCCCCGCAGCTTGTCGATGCCGCCCTGGGTCGAGCCGTTGATCACCGCCGGCGGCAGATCCGGCAGGGGCTCGTCGGGGCACGGCACCTGCGCGAGGTTGAGCGTGTAGCTGCCGACGCCGTTGCCGTCGACGCCGAGCATGACGTCCTGGCCGGCCGCGAGGCCCAGCACCACGCGCGACTGCTCGACCACGTCGGTGAAATCGTCGTTGCAGCCGAGCTCGGGGCCGCCGCAGCCGCCGTCGCGCACGTACAGCACGGTGTCGAGCGCGGAGCCGAAGGTGTCGAAGGAGTACAGGCCGTCGGCGGGCGCGGTGAAGGTGTAGAGGTCGTCGAACGAGAACGCGCCGCCGCAGCTGCCGGCGTCGGTGTTGTCGCCGTCACTGGTGTCGCCGACCACCGCCTGCGGCACGGTGTTGCCGAGGTCGCTGTCGGGGCACACGCCGCCCAGGCCGTTGATGTGCAGGTCGAACTGCCCCGCCAGGTACACCGTGTCGACCACGACCGTGACCTGCTGGCCCGCGGTCAGCGTCACCAGCGTGCCCTCGTTGCCGCACGCGAGCACGTTGCCGCCGCAGGTGCCGTCGAGCACGTACATGATCGACTCGAACGACGAGCCGAAGGTGTCGAAGGTGTAGCTGCCGTCGGCCGGAGCGGTGAAGAGGTACCCCGCGTCCTGCCCGGCCTGACCGCCGCACGCCGACTCGAAGCCGTCGAAGTACTGCGTGTTGTCGCCCGAGACCACGTTGGGCACGGTGTTGCCGAGATCCGCGACCGGACAGGCGAAGGTCCCCGCGCGCACGCGCAGGTTGAACGGCGCGCCGCCGACGTCGTTGCCATCGACCACGATCGTGACCAGCTGGCCCTGCGTCAGCGTCAGCGCGAGCGCCGACTGCGAGCCGTCGCCGTTGTCGTTGCAGCCCAGCTCGGCGCCGGCGCAGTCGCCATCGAGCACGTACAGCACGGTGTCGAGCTGCGAGCCGTGCGTGTCGATGGTGTAGATGCCATCCGCGGGCGCGACGAACTGGTAGCCGACGTCGGGCGAGCCCGCGCCACCGCACGAACCCGACGAGTCGTCGTCGGTGCCGTAGGTGTTGCCGAACACCGCGGCCGGGAGCGCGGGTCCCAGCACGGCGAACGGACACTCGACCACGGGCACACCGGTGTCGCTGCTGCTGCTCTCGCTGACCGACGTCACCGCGGTCGACGAGCTGTCGCCCGGACCGGTGCTGCCGGTCGTGGCCGCCGTGGTCGAGCCGGTGTCGCTCGAGCCGCTCGAGCCGCCGGTGGTCTCGTTGCCGGTGGCGGACGACGAGCTCTCGGCGGCGGTGGTGTCGGCCATGGTCGTCGACACCGTGGTCGCGCTGCCGCTGCTGCTCGAGCCCGACGACGACGACGACGAACCCTCGGAGACACTCGATGCGTCGTCACCACACGCGGCGAGCAGGCCGGCGAGCATCGAGCCCAGGACGACGGGAACGCGGCGCGGGTCACGGCAGTGCATGGGCCGCAGTCTATCGGCTCGCGATCCCGGACGCGGCCGTTCGCAACGTGCGGGGACGGGACACAGCGCACGTGCCCGGACGGCCGCGGCCGGCGCGCCCTGCGGCCGCGATCACGGCCGCGGGTTCACGCGACGCTGGCGCTGCGACCGAGCGCGACGACGTCCGCGGCGGCGTCGGCGGCCCCCTCGAACTGCGCCAGCTCCTGGCTGATCTTCTCGAGGTAGCGGCGCTTCTCGTGGAACGGCAAGAACGCGCTCTTGAAGCCGTTGAGGATGATCTGCTTGATGTCCTGCAGCGAGAAGCCCATGCGCGTGTGCAGCAGGTACAGCTCGCGGGAGACCGTGGTGTCCGTGATCAGCCGGTTGTCGGTGTTCACGGTCACGCGCGATCCGAGGTTGTAGTACAGCCGAATGGGGTGGCTCTCGAGCGAGCGCACCGCGCCGGTCTGCACGTTCGACGACGGACAACACTCGAGCGCGATGCGGTGGTCGACGACGTAGTGGAGCAGATCGCCGTCCTCGCGCAGCCGGCAGCCGTGGCCGATGCGATGCGCGCCGCACACGTGCAGCGCCTGGGCGATCGACGCCGGGCCATAGGCCTCGCCGGCGTGGATGGTGACGTTGATGTTGTTGCGCCGCACCAGCGCGAAGGCCTCCTGGTGATCCTTGGGCGGGTAGTCGTACTCGGCACCGGCGAGATCGAAGCCGACCACGCCGCGGTTCTTGTACGCGACCACCAGCTCCGCCATCTCGAGCGACGACTCGGGCGAGATGTTGCGGATGCCGCAGAGGATCAGCTTGCACTCGATGCCGAAGGCCTGCGCCGCGTCGTACATCGCGCGCAGCACGGTCTCGACCACCTGCGTCAGTCGCAGGCCCTGCTTGGTGTGCAGCATGGGCGAGTAGCGCACTTCCATGTAGCGCACGTTCTCGGCCGCGGCGTCCTGCGCCAGCTCGTAGGCCGCGCGATACAGCCCCTCGGCGGTCTGCAGCACCGCGAGCGTGATGTCGAACGCCTCGAGGTACTTGACCAGGCTGCCGGTGTTCTCGCCGATGTGCATGGCCCGCGCGAGCCCGTCGGCATCGCTCGCAGGCAAGCTGACACGCTGCTGTTGCGCGAGCTCCAGCACCGTCGCCAGGCGCATGGAACCGTCGAGGTGGACGTGCAGATCGGTCTTGGGCAGGCGTTGGAACAGGGAAAATGGCAGGGCTTCGTCCATGACCGTTGCGGCGTTTTGCCATGCTAGCCGATCGGCACCGCCATGCCATAGACTCGGGATCCGGCCATGGACTGCCCCCGCCATCGCAGGCGCGCATGCGCGGACGGCTCGCCGGGCGCACGCGCGGCGCCGCGTGCGAGCAGGCACGCGCGGCTGCGCATGCGTGCAGCCGCGCTGGCGTGCGCGTCGCTGGCGTGTGCGTGCGCGGTCGAACCGTTGAACGAGGTGTGCCCCGCGCTCGACGAAGGCGAGCTCGTCATCACCGAGATCCAGGGCCCGCAGACCGACGCGACCACGCTGCCGCAGTGGATCGAGATCACCAACCTCTCGGGTCGCGAGCTCGAGCTGGTCGGCCTGCACGTGGTGCTGTCGTATCTCGACGGCTCGGGTGAGCGCGTGCTGGTGCTGCGACAGCAGCGGACGCTGCCCGCGGACGCGTACTTCACCTTGGCGCTTGTGCCCGACAACGACCGCCCCGCGGACATGGACTATGGCCTGGCCGAGGAGTACGACGGCGATCTGTACGGCGATGGCATCGTGCGCATCGAGGCGTGCGACACCCTGGTCGACGCGGTCGTGTACCGCGATCTGACCAAGGCCGGCACCTGGGCGCTGGGCGCGATGCCACCCGACGCCGAGGCCAACGACGCCGCGGATGCGTGGTGCGTCGACGACACCGCCGCGGGCGCGGACAGCCCCTCGGGCGTGCCGGGCACGCCGGGAAAGGCCAACCCCCCGTGCGGGTGAGTGCAGCCGCCGTGTTCGCGCTGCTGGTGGGCGCGTGCGCGCCCGAGCGCGAGACGCTGCACGACGGCCGCTACGATCGCGGCGAGCTGGCGGCGTCGCTCGCCGATCGCGAGACGCCGCCGGGCCTGCTGCTGGGCACGTTCCTGCTCGCGAACAAGGGCGTGGTCGACGGCGACACCATCAAGGTCGACGGTCTCGACGCAAGCCTGCGATTGATCGGGCTCGACTGCGAGGAGACCTTCAAGAGCGACAAGGCCCTGCGCGCCTACGAGATCGGCTTCGACGAGTATCTGCGCAACGAGCAGGCCAAGACCGAGCGGCCGGTGAAGATCCCGACCCCGCTGGGGATGGAGGCCAAGCACTTCGCGCAGGAGTTCTTCGCCGACGTCACCGAGGTGAGGCTCGAGCGCGATCACCCCAAGGACCTGCGCGATCGCTACAACCGCTACCTCGCGTACGTGTTCGCCAAGAAGCAGGGGCGGTGGGTCAACTACAACGTCGAGTGCGTGCGCGCCGGCATGAGTCCGTACTTCAGCAAGTACGGCTACTCGGTGCGGTTCCACGACGACTTCGTCGCCGCGCAGGCCGAGGCCCGCGCCGCCGGCCGCGGCATCTGGAATCCCGCGCTCGAGCACTACCGCGACTACGACCTGCGGCTGGCGTGGTGGGACGGGCGCGCCGAGTTCGTGTCCACCTTCCAGCGCGCGGCTGCGAGCAAGGACACGATGATCCCGCTGACGCACTGGGACGCGCTCGCGCGGCTCGAGGAGCACGTCGGGGACGAGGTCGAGCTGCTCGCGACCGTCGGTGACATCGTCGTCGGTCGCGGCGGCGCGCCCACGCGCGTGATGCTGAGCCGGCGCATGTTCTCGGACTTCACGCTGGTGTTCTTCGACGACGAGGTCTTCGCGGCCTCGGACATCGCCAAGGCCAAGGGCGAGTTCGTGCGCGTGCGCGGCACGGTGTCGAAGTACCGCTTCAAGGGCAAGCGCAGCGGCGACCGCGAGCAGCTGCAGATGGTGATCAAGCGGCCCGAACAGATCCGCTTCGAGGACGCGTGGGCCGCCGCGCAGCAGCGCTTCCCGGCCGCGCCGGGCCCCGCGCCCGGCGATCCCACGGTGCCCGAGCCCGAGCCCGAGCCCGACACCGTGACGCCCGCGCCCGAGGACGACGCGGTCACGCCCACGCAACCCGACGCGCCCGTGACCCCCTCGGCCGCGCGGCCGAGCACACGCCGCTGGCCCGCGACGAACCATCCCTGAGCCCCGCGAACGAACCTGGAAGCACCGTCATGCGAATGCCCGACTCGAGCCTGTTGTACCTCGCCGCGTGTCTGGTCCCCGTCGCGTGCCACGGTGGCGGCGGTGCCCGCACCGGGGATTGCGGCGCGAACGTGCTGCCCGGCGACGTGGTCATCACCGAGATCTTCGCCAACGCGGCCGGTGAGGATCGCGGCAACGAGTGGTTCGAGCTGTACAACGCCACCGGCGCGCCGGTCGATCTCGCCGGCCTCACGCTGCACGCCTCCAAGGGCGACGGCAGCGCGGCCAAGGACCACGAGCTGACCACGCTCGAGATCGCCGCCGGCGACTGGGTCGTGCTCGGCGGTGTGCTCGATCAGGACGGCGTGCGGCCGGAGTTCATCGACTACGGCTACGGTGCCGACCTCGGCGATCTGCCCAACACCAGCGGACGGCTCGCGGTGATGTGCGGCGAGACGGCGATCGACGAGGTGCCGTACGAGGAGGTCACCGAGGCGGCCTCGCGCGGCTTCGACGGCAGCCGCACGCCCGACGCGAGCGGCAACGACGACATCACGCTGTGGTGCGACGCGACCACGACCTTCACCGACGGCGTGCTCGCGACGCCGGGCGCCGCCAACGACGCCTGCGCGGGCGTCGGCGTGCCGACCACGTGCCTGCAGGACGGCACCGCGCGCGACGTGGTCGCGCCCGCGATCGGCGACTTGGTCATCAGCGAGTTCCACGCCGACCCCGCGGTGGTCGAAGACGACGCCGGCGAGTGGTTCGAGGTCTACGTCGGCGCGACCGTCGACATCAACGGCCTGGCGTTCGGGCGCACGCTCGAGGACGGGCCGCAGGGCTCGGTCGCGAGCGCCGACTGCATCTCGATCGAGGCCGGCACCTACCTGCTGTTCGCGCGTGGCGACGATCCGGCGACCAACGGCGGCCTGCCGGCGCCGGTCGGCCTGTTCGACTTCGCGTTGGGCAACTCCGCGGGTTCGCTCCTGCTGTTCTACGGCGACGACGTGCTCGACGAGATCAGCTGGACCGGCACCGACCCCGGCGCCGCCAACAGCCTCGACCCCGACTTCGTCACCGCCGAGGGCAACGACGATCCGAGCCACTTCTGCGCCGCGACCACGCCCTACGGCGACGGCGACTTCGGCACGCCCGCGGCCGCCAACGACACGCAGTGCGAGATCGCCCCGCCCGCGGGCCAGTGCTGGGACGGCACGCAGTTCATCGACGTGATGTCGCCCGGGCCCGGCGACGTCGTCATCACCGAGTTCCACGCCAACCCGGCCGCGGTCGACGACGCCGCCGGCGAGTGGTTCGAGCTCACCGCCAACGCACCCTTCCACCTCAACGGCCTCGAGCTCGGCCGCGGCGGCGAGGTCGAGGACACCGTGGAGGTCGCCGACTGCATCCTCGTGGGCGTGGGCGACGCGGTCGTGCTCGCGCGCGGTGACGACCCCGCGCAAAACGGCGGCCTGCCCGAGGTCGCGGCCACCTTCGCGTTCTCGCTGGGCAACAGCGACGGCACGCTCAACGTCGGCTTCGGCGGCACCGTGCTCGACGACATCGCGTGGCCGAGCAGCAGCTCCGGCGCCGCGACCCAGCTCGATCCCTCCTTCACCGATCCCGGCGACAACGACGACCCCGCGCACTGGTGCGACGCGATCGATCCCTACGGCGACGGCGATCTCGGCAGCCCCGGCGCGACCAACCCCGCGTGCGGCACCGTCAACCCCGGCACCTGCCTCGATGGTGGCACCCGCCGCGCCGCGGTGCCGCCGGGCGTGGGGGACGTGGTCATCACCGAGCTCATGCCGGATCCTTCCGCCGTCAGCGACGCGAGCGGCGAGTGGTTCGAGGTGCTCGTCACCGCCGACGTCGATCTCAACGGGCTCGAGCTCGGCACCGAGGTCGGCATGGCCGACGAGACCCTGCCGGTCGGCGGCGACTGCATCGCCGTCGCCGCGGGCACGCGCGTGGTGTTCGCGCGCAGCACCGATGGCGCCAGCAACGGTGGCCTGCCCGCGGTGCAGGCCGCGTTCGGCTTCGGACTCGCGAACGGCGGCGGCAGCCTCGTGGTCGGCTACGGCGGCGCACCGCTCGACGTCGTGACGTGGTCGGCCGCCAGCGCCGGTGCCTCCGTCAGCCTGGATCCCGACGCGGAGAACCCGACCGACAACGACGACCAGGGCAACTTCTGCGCCGGCACCACGCCCTACGGCGACGGCGACCTCGGCACGCCGGGGGCGGTCGGGCTCGACTGCGTCGGCAACACCGACGGCATGTGCGACGACGGCGGCAACCTCCGGGCGATCGTGCCGCCCGCGCCGGGTGAGCTCGTGATCAGCGAGGTCATGGCCAACCCCGCCGCGGTCGCGGACGCCGACGGCGAGTGGTTCGAGGTCGCGATCCTCGGCGACTTCGATCTCAACGGCCTGCAGCTGTCCACCACCGACGACGGCGTCACCGTGAACCTGCAGCAGACCGTCGACAACAGCGCGTGCCTGGCGGTCACGGCCGACACGCGGGTGTTGTTCGTGCGCAACGCGACCATGGCCGAAAACGGCGGCCTGCCCGACGGCGGCTTCGTGTTCGCCTTCGGCCTGGTCAACTCGACCGACGGCCTCGCGCTCGGGGTCGACGGCACCGTGCTCGACGCGGTCACCTGGGCCACCACGCCGACCGGTGCGTCGCGCTCGCTCGACGAGGCCGCGCTCGACCCGGTCGCCAACGACAACGACGCCAACTGGTGCGCGTCCTCCACTGCCTACGGTGCCGGTGATCTCGGCACGCCGCTCGCGACGAACGACGGGTGCTGAGCGCGACCGACCACCGCGACGCCGCGTCGGCGTCGCTGCGACGACCGGGCGTCGTCGCGCTCGCGCTGGGCCTGGGCGCGGCCGCGGCGACGTGGCCCGGCTGTGCCAGCGACGAGGGCCGCTGCGGCCCCGCGCACGCGACGGTCGCGCGCGTCATCGACGGCGACACCGTCGAGCTCGACGACGGCCGCCGCGTTCGCTACCTGCTGGTCGACACACCCGAGAGCACCGGCGGCAAGCACGACTGCTACGGCAGCGAGGCCGCCGACTTCAACCGCAGTCTGGTCGAAGGCAAGGCCATCGGGCTCGAGTACGACGAGGTCTGCGAGGACGACTACGGCCGCCTGCTCGCGTACGTGACCGTCGCCGGCCGCGAGGTCAACGCGCTGCTGGTCGAGCGCGGCTTCGCGTGCGTGCTGCAGATCCCGCCCAACGGCGAGGCTCGCGTCGACGAGTTCGAGTCGCTCGAGGCCGCGGCGCAGCAGGGGCAGACCGGCCTGTGGGGCGCGTGCGCCGAGGTGACGTGTGACTGAGCGACGGCGGCGGTCTCGCGGCGGCTGGCTCGCGCTCGCGCTGGCGGCGGGGGCGAGCTGGGCGGTGCCCGACACTGCACACGCGATCGAGTACGAGATCTTCGTCGACGCCGAGGACGAGGACGAGCTCTACGAGCTGTACAACACCGGGCAGATCAGCGAGGGCACGTACACGACCCTGGTCGATCTCATGCGGCGCGGCACCGATCTCGATACCGCCGCGCGCGAAGAGCTCTACGCGCTGCCCAACCTCACCTACGCCGACGTCGATCGCATCCTCGCGTATCGCACCGAGGCCGGCCACATCCGCGATCCCGCGGCGCTGGTGGCCGCGGGCGTGCTCAGCCAGACCACGCTGGGTTCGATCGCGCCGTACCTCACCGTCGGCGAGGGTCCCCGCCGCAAGGCCCCGGTCAACGGCTTCGTGCAGTACCAGACCATCTGGACCTCGGGCGACCTGCGCGCGCCGCCGATGGTGCTGCAGGCCCGCGTGAACACGCTCAAGCACCTGACGCTGGGCATGGCCGGCACGCTGACGCGCAATCGGTTGGGCAGCGTCGCGTGGGATCCCAACCGCGACGGTCTGTCGGCCGAGCCCAACGCCGTGCGACCGTGGCTGCCCAAGGTGTTCGTGCAGTGGGACACGCCGCAGTGGGGCGTGATCGCAGGCAGCTACCGCATCGGCTTCGGCCAGCGGCTCACCTTCGACAACAGCGGTCGCTACACGCCCAACGGCTTCTTCCTCGACGACTCCTACTATCGCCGCGTCAAGCTCACGCGGCTGTGCAAGGAGAGCGCAGGCGAGCTCGGCGAGGCGCCGTGCGACGACACGCGCTACGCCACGCCCGACTATCGCTTCCGCTATGGCCTGCTCGGCGTCGCCGCGGGTGCCAAGCACATCCAGCTGCCGGTGGGGTGGCTGCAGCTGTACGGCTTCTTCTCGTTCCAGCCGCGCGACATCTACCAGTATCAGGTCTACGACCGCGGCCGCTGCAGCGATCCCAACGACGCCGACAACCCCGACTGCAGCGCGCCGCCGGTGTTCAAGCGCGACGATCCGCTTCTGCAGCGCACCAGCGAGTACTCGTTCCAGACCCTGCCGAACATGTTCGACCTCATGCTCGGCGGTGGCAACTTCGGCTGGTTCCGCGATCGCCGGACCCACGTCGGCGTCACCGGCTACGGTGCGGCGCCGCGGTGGCGCACCCAGGGCGTCGATCTGGACTATCGCCCCTACTCGCCGTTTCCCTACGGCGGTGCGTTCGGTGCCGTCGGCGCCGACGCGTCGTGGGGCTACCGCTGGGCCGATCTGTTCGCCGAGGTCACACGCAGCTTCGATCACCAAGACGACGTCGGCGACGGCAAGACCGGCGGCGGCGGTTTCGCCGGGTTGCTGCGTCACACCGCGACCTGGGACGTGCACGAGATCGAGGTCTCGGCACGCTACTACGACAGGGCCTTCAACAACCCGTTCGCGCGGCCGCTGTCGGCCGCGGATCAGAACGCCGGCGTGCGCGCCAGCGACGAGGCCGGTGGCCGCGTCCGCTACAGCGCGTTTCTTGCCGATCGCGTGTCGCTGCGCGCGTTCTTCGACGTGTGGAGCAGCGTCGAGCGGGCGCGGCCGCAGCTCAAGTTCTACGCCCGCGCCGACGCCCAGGCGACCAAGTGGTTCCGCCCGGGGCTATGGTTCCAGCTGCAGGATCGCGACGTCACGCGCAACGGTGGCGTCGAGTCGTACTGCGACCTTGGCGACAACGCGTACGACACCGACGCCAACGGCTCGGTCGTGACCGAGGACCCGCAGGACAGCATGCCCACCACCGACCCGACGCAGACGGTCGTGGCCTGCACCGGCGAACGCTACAGCCTCACCGGCCGCATGCGCTTCGACCCGCACGAACGGGTGTGGTTCATGCTGCAGTGGCGCCACGACTTCACCGAGGACACCGACTATCCCGGCTCGGTGCGCCACGACGGCGCCGGGTACTTCCTCATCAGCACGCGCCCGATCGACCCGCTGCGCATCCGGATGCGTTGGCGCTACTACGACGACGACATGGGCAACCGCGCCCGCTACGAGCAGTCGATGTGGGGCTACTTCGATGTGTCGTACCGCGTGCGACGCTGGTTCGTGCCGCGGGTGCGCTACGACGTGATCTTCCGGCTCGACCGCCGCGAGACGACCCTGGCGCGCCGACCCAACCCCGAACACTGGCTGTGGTTCGAGGTCGAGTCTCGCTTCTGATCGCGGCACCGCCGGTGCTCACAGCCAGCCGCGGCGACGGAAGTAGAACAGCAGCCCACCCGCGGTCGCGAGCATCAACGCGATCACGAACGGGTAGCCGTAGAACCACCGCAGCTCCGGCATGTTGAGCGGCGAGGCATTGGGGTCGAAGTTCATGCCGTAGACGCTGCAGATGAACGTCAGCGGGATGAACATCGTCGCCATCACCGTCAGCACCTTCATGATCTCGTTCATGCGTTGACCCGCGACCGACAGCTGCAGATCGACGAGATCGGTCGCGAGCTCGCGGTTGGTCGTGACGATGTCGATCAGCTGCGCGCAGTGGCTCTGACAATCGCGCAGGTACGCGCGGGTCTCGGCGTGGACCAGCGGCGAGTCCTCGGCCGCCAGCGAGCCCAGCACCTCGCGCATCGGCCACAACGCGCGCCGCAGGCCCAGCAGCTGGTGCTTGGCCCGCCGCAGGCGCGGCGTGAGCTGCGGCAGCGTGGCCTCGGGGATCGCATCTTCGATGTCCTCGAGGTCGTCGGAGACCGCCTCGAGCACCGGGAAGAACGCGTCGACCGCGACGTCGAGCAGCGCGTAGGCGAGAAAGTCGGCGGTGCGCTCGCACAGCGCACCCGCGCCCTCGCGGATGCGCTCGCGCACGACCTCGAAGATGTCGCCCTTGCGCTCCTCGAAGCTGACCACGAAGCCGTCACCGAGGAAGACCGAAAGCTGCTCGGTCTCCGGCGATCCGACGTCGTCGACGATGCGGATGTTGATCTGGATGACGTTGTCGAAGCGCTCGACCCGCGGCCGCTGGTTGGTGTGGACCACGTCCTCGAGCGCGAGCGGGTGCAACGCGAACGCGCGCCCGATCTCCTCGATCAACCCGGCGTCGCCGAGGCCGACCACGTGCACCCACGTGACGGCCCGCTCGCGGCGCAACGCCGCCACGCGCGCGGCGTCGAAGCTGCGCAGCTCGTCGGCATCTTCGCCGTCCGCGCCGCGGCCGGGCGAACCGAACGCGATCACGTGCACCACCGGCGCCTGCGCGCCCGGCTCGATCGTGATCGTTCCTGGCGGCGTGTGCAGCACCGGCGGCCCGTGACGCTTGCGCCTCGGCTTGGTGCTCGAGGATCGATCTGCACGGCGCGCTTGGCGATTGCCCATGGCGCGATTGTCGACCGAATCGCGGCCCCGCGTCGTGGTCCTGCCGTGCGAGCTCCGAGCAACGCGGCCATGGGGGCCGAGGGCGCTGTTCTCGTGTTGCCGGGTTTCCCCACGGGCTGCTAGCGTGTCGACGTGGCGCGCCAGCCGTCGCCGGGCCGATCCCGCCCGTGGCCCGTGGGCCGCGGTCTGGGACCCGCCGTGCTCGCGCTCATGGGCACGAGCGCGTGCGTGTCGCGCGTGTTGCCGGCGCGCCAGTGCGGGGACGGCCACGCCGTCGCCGGCGAGGCCTGCTTCGGCGACACCGCGCTCGAGCTCGCGGTCGACTACGTGCCGCTGGCGCTGCGGGTCGCGGACTTCGACGGCGACGACGCGCCGGACGTGCTGCTGCTGGGCGTCGACGCGGCCGGGGCCGTGACCGCGACCATGCACGCAGGCCAGGGCGACGGCACGCTGGCCGCCCCCCGCGACGCAGGGATCATCGGCTGCAGCGCCCATCCGGCGCTGGGCGACGCCAACGGCGACGGCGCGATCGATCTGCTGGTCGACGCCTGCGACGACACCATGCTGGTCTACCTCGCCGACCGCAGCGGTGGCTTCAGCGCGCCGCGCATCGTCGACGTCGACCTCGCGACGCAGACCTCGGCCATCGCCGACGTCGACCACGACGGCATCGGCGACGTCGTCGCGCTGGGCCTGCAGGGCGAGCAGGTGGCGCTGGCGTGGGCGCGCGGCACCGCCGACGGCTTCGAGGCCCCGCGCGTGCGCGTGCTGGCGACCTCGGGCGACCCGGGCGCGCCGACCGGTTTCTCGCTGGGCGCGCTCGACGACGACGGCTACGACGACGCGCTGCTGGCCCACGCCAGCGACGCGGCGGCCGAGCTCGTCCGCGGTGGCCCGGATGGATTCGGCGCGCGCGAGCCCGCGCCGCAGCTGCCGTCCGCCACCGGCATCGCCGTGCTCGACCTCGACGGCAACGGCGCGCGCGAGCTGCTCGCGGTGCAGTCGGTGCCGGCGCAGCTGGTCGCCTACCGCGGCACGCTCGACACGCTGCGCCGCGCCGGCACCACCGCGATCGAGTCGGTGCACGACCGGCTGCTCGCCGGCGGCGACATCGACGGCGACGACCGCCTCGATCTGGGCTTTTTCGCGCCGGGCGAGCGCGACGTCCAGCTGTGGCTCGGCGACGGCCGCGGCGGCTGGACCCGGCGCGCCACCGTCGACGTCGGCGTCGGCGTCGATCAGCTCGCGCTCGCCGACCTCGACGGTGACGGGGCCGCCGAGCTCGTCGCGGGCACCTTCTCGATCGGCGGCATCCGCATCATCGCCGGCGACCCTTGAGCGCGGTCGCGGCCGCTCACGGCCCCGGCGGCTTGAGCAGACGGCTGACGGTCACGTCCATGTCGCTGGTCACCAGGCGCATGATGCTGTCGAACTCGGCGCCCTCGACCGCGAGCTGCTCGCGCAACGCCGCGCGCGTGCGTTCGAGCAGCGCGGCGCGGGCGTCGGCGATCCACCGCGCGATGGTGGCGCGGTGCACCCGGTAGATGCCGGCGATCTCGTCGAAGCGCAGCCGGTGCACGAAGTGGTGGCGCAAGATGTTGCGCTGCCGCGTGGTCAGGGTCGACAGCGCGGTGGTGAACGCGGTGCGAAACTCCTGGCGATAGCGTTCCTTGACGTAGACCAGCTCGGGGTCCTGCTCGCTCGCGCGTTCCGACACCGCCTCGTCGCCGGCGAGCACCTCGGGCTCGCGCTGCTTGGAGCGCATGAGATCGATGTACGTGCGCTTGGCGGTGATGCGAACCCAGCGGCGCAGGCTGCCGCGCCCCGAGTACTCGCCGATCTTGGGCCCGGCCGGCGGCTTGCCGATGAACAGCTTGTGTCGCACCTCTTGCTTGAAGTCGTCGCCGCGGACCTCGTCGCCGGCGAGCGAGGTCAGGCCGCGCGCGATCTCGCCGGCAAAGTCGTGCTCGAAGGCCTCGAGCGCGCGACGGTCGGCCTTGGCACAGGCGCAGGCGAGGAAGAGATCGGCCACGAACAAGCCGCCGAGGGCCTCCTCGGGCGCGAGCTCGGCCGGCAGGCGGGCGGCGACGTGGGCGAGGAACTCCTCGGCCGACAGCGAGATCTGTGGCCACGACGCCAGCGCCTGCGCGAGCATGTCGCCCAGGAGATCGCCGAGGTTCGGCATCGCCGCGTAGACCGCTCGCTGGCTCGGCGCCAGGCGGTCGAGGAACGCGTCGACGTGGTTGTTGCGCGTGTCAGCCACCTTTCGCGACGACACGAGTGTAGCGCAACACCTGGTACCATCGGCGCCGTGTCGCGCACCGTCCTGTTCGCCGGCGGAGGTACCGGTGGGCACATCTACCCCAACGTGGCGATCGTCGAGCGCCTGCGCGAGCGCGCGTCGGCGCTGACACCTGCGTTCCTGGTCTCCGAGCGTCCCGGCGATGCGGCGATCCTCGGCAAGCTGGGCTTGCCGATGCACACCAGCTGCGTGCAGCCCCTGCCCAGCGTGCGCAAGCCCTGGCGGGCGCTGCCGTTTCTGCTGGCCTGGCGTCGCGCCGTGGCCCAGGCGGTCGCGCTGCTGCAACGCGAGCGCGTGGTCGCGGTGGTCGCCACCGGCGGCTTCGTCTCGGGCCCGGCGCTGGTGGCCGCGCGCAAGCTGGGCCTGCCGCGCGCGATGGTGAACCTCGACGCGATCCCGGGCAAGGCCAACGCGCACCTGCGCCGCGAGTGCTCGGTCGTCTTCAGCGCGTACGTAACCGCGGCAGTGCAGGCGGCGCTGCCGGGCGCGCGCCACGTCGGCTTTCCGCTGCGGCGGGTCTCGCTGGGCAGCGGATCCCGCGAGGACGCGTGCACGCGGCTGGGGCTCGACCCCGCACGGCCGCTGCTGTTCGTGACCGGTGCGACCCACGGCGCCGAGTCGATCGTGCGCGCGTTGATGGCGTTCGTGGCCGCGCCCGCCCGCGCGCAGGCGCTGTCGCGCTGGCAGGTGCTGCACCAGTGCGGCAGCTTCGACGTCGCGACGCTGCAGCGCGCCTACGACGACGCCGGCGTGCGCGCGAAGGTCGTGGCCTTCTGCGATCGCATGGGCGACGCCTGGCACGCGGCCGCGCTCGCGGTCAGCCGCGCGGGCGCCGGCAGCGTGGCCGAGGCGTGGGCCAACGCCGCACCGACGGTGTTCCTGCCCAACCCGTACCATGCCGACGGGCACCAGCGCGCCAACGTCGAGCCGCTGCTGGAGGCCGGCGGCGCGATCGTGGTCGAGGATCGCATCGATCCCCAGGCAAACCTCGACGGGCTCGGAGGCACGCTGCAGCGACTGCTCGGTGACGACGCCGAGCGCGAGCGCCTGCGCGCGGCGCTGCAGGCCTCGCGTCTGCCCGACGGCGCGACCACGATCGCCGACTGGCTCGCCGAAACTGCCGACGCGTCCGCGGCGTGATCGGCAGCGCGCCGCTCAGGCGACGCCCGCGAGCCCGGCGCGCTGCACCAGCGCATCGCAAGCCCGCCGCGCCCGCGCCAGCAGCTCGGGCAGCGCGAGGCCGATCAGCGCGCCGTGCTGCACCCGCGGCACGCCGTCGACGAACACGTGCACGACGGCATCGCGCGCGGTGCCGTAGATGATGCGATCGTAGACCGAGACCTGCGTACCGCCGAAGCTGCCCGGCCGATCCAGATCGAGCACGACCACGTCGGCACGCTTGCCGACCTCGAGGCTGCCGACCTCGTGCTCGAGGCCGATCGCGCGCGCGCCGTCGATGGTGCCGAGCGCCAGCGCGCGCTCGCTCGCGAAGCGGCCGGGGCCGGCCTTGATGCCCTGCAGCAGCGCCGCCAGCCGCATCTCCTCGAGCACGTCCATGTCGTTGTTGCACGGCGCGCCGTCGCAGCCGATGCCCAGCCGCACGCCGGGCACGCTGGCGAGGTAGCCGAGATCGGCGATGCCCGAGCCCAGCTTCAGGTTGGCCGAGGGACAGTGCACGATGCCCAGCCCGCGCCCCGCGAGGCGCTCGGCGTGACGCGCGTCGAACTGCACGCCGTGTGCGATCGACAGCCGCGTGTCGAGCACGCCCAGCTCGTCGAGCAGCTCGAGCTGGCCCTTGCCCAGCAGCGCGACGACCTCGGGCTCCTCGTTGGGATGCTCGAGCAGGTGGGTGTGCACCGGCAGCGCGAGCTCGTGCGCGAGCGTCACGACGCCGCGCCACAGCGCCGCGGAGCACGACAGGATGAAACGCGGACACAGCAGCAGCGAGATGCGGCCGTCGGCGGCACCGTGCCACGTCGCGTGCTGGGCGCGGACCTCGTCGAGCGCGACCGCGGTCGGCTGCGCGAGCCCGGGCGGCACGCCATGGCCCTCGTCCATCAGGCACTTGCCCGCGATCGCCCGCAGCCCGCTGTCGGCGATGGCGCGAAAGATCGCGTCCATGTGCGTGACGATGCCGATGTCCTGGATCGTGGTCGTGCCCGACGACAGGCAATCGACCGCACCGAGCATGCCCGAGCAGTACGCGCTCTCGTCGTCGTGCGCGGCCTCGAGCGGCCACACCCGCTCTCGCAGCCATCGCAGCAGATCGCGGCCCTCGGCCAGACCGCGCAGCAGCGCCTGGCCCAGGTGCGTGTGTCCCTGCACGAAGCCCGGCAACACGTGCAGGCCGCGGACATCGACCACGGTCGCGCCGTCGCTCGGCAGCGCCGCGCCGATCGCCGCGATGCGCCCGCCGGACAAGCGCACGTCGAGCGGCGCGACCGTGCGCGCCGGGTCCATCGCGACGACGGTGCCGCCGCGCAGCACGATGTCGCCGGCGGTGCTCACGACTTCTGGTACACCTCGGGCCGCAGCACGCCGATGTACGGCAGGTTGCGGTACAGCCCGGCGTAGTCGAGGCCGTAGCCCACGACGAACTCGTTGGGGCAGCGGAAGCCGACGTAGCGCACCTCGAGCCGCTCGGTGCGCGCCTCCTGCTTGTCGAGCAGGGTGCAGACCTCGATGCTGGCCGGCCGCCGCGTGTTGAGGTTGTCGAGCAGGTAGCGCAGCGTCAGGCCGGTGTCGACGATGTCCTCGACCAGCAGCACGTCGCGACCATCGATGGCTTGGTTGAGATCCTTGAGGATGCGGACCACACCCGACGAGCTGGTGCCACTGCCGTAGGACGACACCGCCATGAAGTCGACCTCGAGCGGGATGTCGATCGAGCGCACCAGGTCGGCGATGAGCGGGAAGCAACCATTGAGGATGCCGACCACCAGCGGCCGGCGCTTGCGGTAGTCGTACGCGATGGCCGACGCGATCTCGGCGACCCGCGTCGCGATGGTGGCCTGGTCGAACAACACCTCGCGGATCGCGTGCGAGAGGGACACATCACGGTCGGTCATGGCGATTCTGGCGGCGGAGTATAGGCCGCGTCGCCGCGGCGGCTCAACCGAGCACGCGCGCGAACGCCTCGCTGAGGTCGACGTAGGCCGCGGTGCACGGCGGCCCCTCCGCGTGCCAGAAGCGCGGTTGCGGGCCCAGGGCCACCAGCGACGACGAGCGCGTGCCGTAGCGCATCTGCGGCGCGTGCACGCAGGTGCCCTCCATGCCATCGCCGTCGCCGTGGTCCCGCAGCACCGCCATCCAGCGCTCCGGCGGCGGCGGCTCGGGCCCGAACAGCGCCGGCAGCTCGCGCCGCAGCCGATCGATCCGCGGCGTGGGCGCGGCGCCGAAGCTGCGCTCGGTCACGACGTGCAGACCGGGCGCGAGCGGCTCGTGGTGGTGACGCTCACCGTCGTTCCACACCAGATGGGCCTCGTGGCGATCGGCCATCACGAGGTGGAACGGCTCGTGGCGCGAGGGCGGCTCGCTGGCCACGCGCCGCACCGCGTGCGCAGCGGAGTCCTCCGACAACGCATCGAGCACCAGCAACCCGCGCGAACGCGGGGCGCTGCGCGACCGCCCGGGCATGAAGCGGTTGGTGATGCCCACGAACACGCCCTTGGCGTTGACGCCGATCCACGTGCCGCCGCCCTGCAGATCGCGCGGCGCAAAGAAGCGCACGCCGCCCTGCACGACCGCGGCGGGCGGCCGCGCGGGGCGGTCCAGCAGCTCGTCGCGGTTGGCCGCCACCAGCAGCGGACTCGTGCGCCAGATCCCGGTCGCGACGATCAGCGTGCACATCGGGCTACGCGGATCATAGCCCGGTCGCCGCCGCGGATCACTCCGGGGGGGTCTGCTTCTGCCGCGCGGCCTCGTAGCGGCGCTTGACGATGTCGGCCGCGACCTCGCGCCCGCCCAGGCCGAAGGCCAGCGCGGCGGCCAGGCACAGCGCACCGAAGCTCAGCCCGAAGCTGATGAGCACGAAGTCTTCGGCGACATCGAGCTGCCGCACCGCCATGGTGAACGCGAACACGAGCACCGCGTAGCGTGCGAACTCGCCCAGCCACTCCTGCTGCGGCGCCGCAGCCTGCTCCGCGGCGCCCTCGGCCCGGCGCGAGCGGATCATGTCGCGCACGTAGTTGCCCAGGCCGAAGCCCACGCCCACCACCAGCAGTGCGACCGCGACGTTCTTGACCATGTAGGCCAAAAACGCGTTGACGTACGCGCTCCACGTGTCCAGCTGCAGGTTGTCGAGCGCCTGCGCGGACGCCAGCAGGATGATCCCGACGTGCAGCGCGAGCCCGACGATCTCGCTGTACTGGTCGAGATGATCGGGGCGGTCGGGCAGCTTCTGGAAGCCCAGCCGCGCCATGAGGCGATCGAAGCCGACGTTGGCCAGCGCGGTGGCGACCAGCTTGCGCAGCAGCCGACCGACGATCACGCCGACGACGACGATGAGCACCGACACCGCGATGGCCGGCAGCAGCCCCCAGAACCGCGTCATCATGTGGGTGAGCGGGTCGCTGAGGGTCTCGAGCCCGAGCTTGTTGAGGGCCGCGATGCTGCCCTGGAACATCACGAACGCGTACAGCGCCAGGCCGACCAGATCCGAGGGCGAGCTCTTGCCGGTGAGCTTGTCGAGCTGCAGCCGCGCGACCAGCTTGTCGAAGCCGACCGACTGCAGCAGGTTGCGAACGACCGTGCGGACGATGCGGCCGATGACCCACGCGGCGATGACCAGCAGCGCCGCGATCGCGAGCCGCGGCGCCAGCGAGACCACGTAGTCGACCGCGTTGCGCAGCGAATCGGCGATGGGCCCGATCTCCAGCGCATCGAACGCGCCGGCCAGACCGAAGAAGATCATCAGCCAGAACACCACCGCACCGATGGTCTGCGAGAACTGCTGCGTCTCGCCCTCGCGCGACTCGGTCAGCTTGGCGAAGCGGCGGTCGACGCCAGCGCGCTCGAGTGCACCGGTGACGAAGATCCGCAGCACGCGGCCGGCGATCCACGCCGCCAGCAGGATCAGCGCGGCCTTGCCCACGCGCGGCAGCGCCTGCACGACCGTGTCGACCATGCCCTGGATCGGCGACGCGACCTGCTGCAGCCCGGCGAACTCGAGCACGCCGACGATCACCAGCAGCATGACCAGCCAGAACACCACGCGCGAGACGAAGCGTTCGACCACGCTGCCGTCCTCCGGCGCGCCGCCGCTGCGCTCGCGCAGCAGCAGCGTCAGGCCCAGCTTCTCGGCGATGATGTTGTCGAGCTTGGTGCGACCCAGCAGCTGGAACGCGGCGTAGGCCACGGTCTTGGCCACGATCCAGCCGACGATGAACAGCAACACCGCGAGCACGATGCGCGCGCCGGTGTGCACCGCCTGGTCGTTGGCGAGCACGCGGAACTTCGTGGTCCAGCCGTCGTAGCCGCCGTCGCTGGCGGGTTCGACCGCGCGCGCGGGTGCCGGTGCCGGTGCCGGTGCAGCGGCGGGCGCCGACGCGACGATGCTGGTGGTGAGCGTGTGCGCAGCGGCGCTGCCGGGGCCGCCCAGGCCCACGAGCGCCACGAGCGGCAACCACACGGCGAGCAGGAGGACGAGGATCGATGGGCGTGATCGCATGGTCTATTGCCTCCGAGACGCGGCGTTCTAGCACGGTCGCGTGAAACCTTCGCCGGCGCGCACCGGCGTGGGCTCACGTGCGCGCCGCGACGCGACCGGCTCGCGTACGCGCGGGCTCGTGGGGCTCGCTCGCCGCTGGCCCTTCGGTCTGCAGCTCGCGCAGCACCTGCGACAACGCGCGTCCGAGCGCGTCGATGTCCCCCGGCACGACCAGACTCAGACGTCCGCCACCGCGCAGCTCCGGGATGCCGCCGACCCGCGTCGCCACCACCGGCACGCCGTAGGCGAAGGCCTCGCGCACCACCAGCGGTGCGCCCTCGGACAGCCCCGCGACCTCGCGCGAGGGCACACAGACCACGTCCGCCTGCGACAGCAGCTGGTGCTTGGCGTCGGCGTGCACGAAGCCGTGGAAGTGCGCGCGCAGGCCCAGCCGTCGCGCGTGTCGCTGCAGCCGACGCCGGTGCGGCCCGTCGCCCGCGATCTCGAGCCGCGCGTCCGGCAGCGCCCGCGCGACCGCGTCGAACAGATCGTCGACGCCCTTTTGCGGGATCAGCCGTCCCAGGTAGAGCACGGTCGGTGGACCGTCGCCGCGCGGCCGCGACGAGACCGGCGGCGGCGGAGCCACGCAGTGGACCATCGGCTCGACCACCAGCTTCGCCGCCGGCAGCTCGGGGCACGCGCGCACGAAACGGGCGCGCTTCTCGGCCGAGGGGAAGCGCAGCGCGGTGGCGGCCGCGACGTGCCCGGCGAAGCGACGACGCAGCGGCGCCGGCAGGGCCAACAACACGTCGACGTCGGTACCGTGACCGAACAGCTCGAACGGCACGCCACGGCGCGAGCACTCGCGTGCGACGATCCAGCCGCCGGGCAGCAGCATGTGTGCGACCACGCGATCGATGCCGCCGCGATCGAGCTCGCGCGACAGCGCCGCCGCGAGGCCGCGCCACAGTGGCCAAACCAGCGCCGCGCGCCACGGTCGCTCGCGGATGTTCTCGAGGATGCCGAAGTTGCCGGTCAGGCTCGAGACGCGCTTGGGCGCGTAGTCGAAGCGGACGATGTCGAGGCCGTGCGCCGCGCCGGGATCGCCGTGACACCACGCGGTGCGCGGCGCCAGCACGCGCACGCTCGCGCCGCGCCGCACCTGCTGCGACCAGTGACGCAGGATGAACTCGCCGCGCGGGTCGCCGGGGTACTGCGGGAACGTGGTCGACACGACCAGCACACGGCTCATCGCGTCTTCTCCACCGTGTAGACCGCGAAGCCGGCGAAGCGCGCGGCGGGCGAGTCCATCAGCGACCACTCGAGCGCGCGCACGGCCGCGCCGACGCCCGGCACGGCGAACACCGCCGGGTGCGGCACCAGCACGCGGATGCCGGCGCGCGCGACCAGTCGGCCGCCCGGCGGCAGCTTGCGCACGACCTCGTCGGGGGTCAAAAACGCGGTCGAGATGGCCGCCTCGTCGAACTGCTGCGAGGTCGCGCGGGGTCCGAACGCGCGCTTGATGAGGTAGCGCAGCGAGTGGCGGTTGTAGACGTCGAACACCAGGTGGCCGCCGGGTCGCACCACCCGCAGCATCTCTGCCAGCGCGCGCTCGAGCTCGGGCACGTGCGAGAGCACCTTGAAGCTGTAGGCGACGTCGACGCTCTCGTCGGGCAGCGGCAGCGCGGTCGCGGAGCCCTCGCGGACATCGAGCCCGCGCGCACGCGCGTGCGCCAGCATGCCCGGCGACAGGTCGATGCCCTGCGCGCTGCGGGCGAAGCGAGCGACGCGTTGCAGCACCAGGCCCGTGCCGCAGCCGACCTCGAGCACGTCACGGCCCTCGCCCACGCGACGCACCAACGCCGCGGCTTGATCGTCGATGAGCCGGTGGTAGCCGCGGTCGCGCCCGTCGTCGTAGCGCTGTGCGAACGCGTCGTAGTAGGCGCGGTTGTCGGTCATGCTCGCTCCAACTCCTGCCACAGCGCGACGTAGCGCGCGGCCATGTCGCTGGCCGCGAAGGCACCGCGTGCCAGCGCGCGCGCGGCCTGGCCCCACGCCGGGATCGCCTGCGGCTCGAGCAGCCGCCGCGCGATCGCGGCGGCGCACGCGTCCGGCGACGGCGGCACCAGCCCGCCGATGTCGCAGCGCGCCGCGGTCGCGACCTCGAGCAGCTCGCACACCGGTGCGGCATCGACCGCGAGCACGCCGACGCCGCGCGCGAGTCCCTCGAGCAGCACCAGCGGCAGATCGACCTTCGCGCGCGCGTGGTCGGCGAGGTACAGCTGCACCGCGGTGTCGCGCAGCAGCGCGTCCATGTCGTCGACCTCCGCGCGGACCTCGACGCGACCGTCGGCGACCGCATCGGCGAGCTCGCGGCGCACGCGGGCGCGCGCGACCACGTCGCCCTCGGCCTTGGGCCGACACGCGAGCGTCAGCTGCCACGCCGACAGCTCGGGGCGACGCAGCAGCCGCGCCAGCGCGATGGCCCGCTCGGCCACGGCCTCGTCGAGGTCACCGGCGTAGAGCAGCCGTCGCGAGCGCGCGGGCACGGCCGCGTGCTGCGGCAGCGTCACGCCGGGACGGATGCAGTGCACGCGACGTTCGTCGAGCCCCGCGGCGACGAGCGACGCGCGGGTGTGCTCGGAGGTCGTGACCACGGCATCGAGCACGCGCAGGCCCGCGACCGCACGCGTCGCGCCGGTGCCGGCCGGGATGGTCTGCACGAAGCGACGCGTGCCGCCGCGCGCGACCGTGCGGCGCACCGTCGTCAGCACCGCCTGGCTCGCGGGGTTGGGCGAGAAGAACAGGTGCACGTGCAGCGTCCGCAGCCGCGGATCGACCAGGGTCGCGAGCAGCCGCGCACGGTCGAGCAGGCTCGGCGCGTAGCCGATCGGCGCCGCCGGCAGCACGCGATCGAAACCCGGCCGCACCGGCGCACCGGGGTCGCCCAGGTACGCCACCTGCCGGGTGTCCGGCAGCGCGGCGACCAGGCTCGACGCGAGCACGGTGGTGCCATCGCGCAGCGGCGCGCGCAGCGGCTTGCCCAGCAGCAGCCACGTCGGGCTAGCGACCACGCCGCAGCCCCCGCAGCTCGGTCAACGTCACCGCGCGACTGCCCAGCGCCGCGGCGACGAACACCACCGCCAACACCACGAGCTTGGCCAAGATGGCGAGCTTGCCCAGCAGCCCGCCGGTGGCGGTCGTGGGCCACAGCCACGCGACCGCCTCGACCGCGGCCACGCACAGCGCGATGCGACCCAGCTGCAGCAGCGACACCGCCGCGCCGAAGCTCGCGCGCAGCACCACCATCGCGACGATCGCCGCGGCCACGCCCGCGGCCGCGACCGCCCACGCCGCGCCGGTGGTGAACGAGCCGGGTACCAGCACGCTGGCCGCGACCACGACCACGGCCAGCGGCACGGCCACCAGCAACACCGCCGCGCGCGGGCGCTTGGCGCTGTTGAGGATCCACGCCGTGGTGACGGCGAACGAGTAGCCGGAGAAGCCCCACACCAGCAGCCGCAGCTCGCTCGCGACCGCACCGTAGGCCTTGGGGAACAGCAACGCCTGGATCTCGCGCGCGCACGCCGAGCCGACCGCGCTCATGAACGCGAGCAGCACCAGCGTGACCTTGGCGGTCTGCGACACGTACAGCCGCACCTTCGCGGTCTGCTGCTGATCGAGCGCCGCGATCAGCGGGAACGCCAGCAGCGCGACCGCGTTCATCAGGCTGTAGGGCACCAGCGCGATCTGCTGCGCGCTGGCGTAGTGCCCCACCGCACTGGCCTGGGCCTCGTTGGCGGCGTGGGACTTGAGCAGCAGCACGTCCGCCGACTGCAGCAGGTTGGTGACCGCGGTGAACACGATCAGCTGGCCCGCGAACCCGGCCATCGAGGCGCCCGCCGGGGCGGCGCCGACCGGGCGCGGCGCGACACCGCCGACCAGCGCGCGCGAGAGCAGCAGCGCCAACACGCTCGCCAGCGTGAAGCCACCCACGGTCGCGTCGAGGCCGAGCCCCGCCGCGGCCGCGCCGATGATCAGCGCGGCCTTGCTGCCGGCCATGGCCATGTCGAGCGCGGCCTGACGACGGAACCGCCGCACCGCGTTGAGCGTGCCGAGATTGACGGCATAGACCGCGTAGACGAGCGAGATCGGTGCGACCACCTGCAGCGGTCGCGTCAGCGACGGATCGGCCAGCCACCGCGCCAACCACGGCGCCGCGAGCAGCACCACCGCGCACGCAGGCACGCCCAGCACCAGCGCGAGCCGCAGCCCTCGCGCGCGGATGCCCGCGAAATCGGGGCATCCCTGATCGTACTGTGCGGCCAGCGGACGGCTGACCGAGAACAACACGGTGTAGATGATCACCATGTTGGGCACCGCGACCAGCCGTGCGATCGCGTAGTAGCTGCCATACACGTCCGCGGTGAGCAGGTGCGTCAGCGCGATCGTGATCGCGTAGCTCGACACCAGAAACCACAGCTTCGCGGCGCCGAGCCACATCCCGTCGCGTCCAGGCGCGAGTTTCGGCTGTGCTTGCGACATCGCGAGGCGCTCGCGAGTGTGCCGCAGCGCGTCGCGGCCGGCCACGTGCAGCGACGTGGCGGCGCGCGGGCGGGCGAAGGCCCCGTCCGTGGCAGATCGGCACGGATCGCGTGCTGCCGCACGCACGCCCGCGAGCAGCTGCGCCGCGAGCCGACGACGGCGTGCGGCCTGCAGCGAGGGTGATCGCGCCAACGAGAGCGCCCTCGCACCCGTGCGCACGCGCACGACGCGCTGTTTGACGCCCCCGCCTGCGGTCCCTATGGTTCGCGCAGCTTCCCCGCTTGTCTTTTCGGGCCCATAGCTCAGTCGGTCAGAGCGGCCGGCTCATAACCGGCTGGTCCCTGGTTCGATCCCAGGTGGGCCTACCGACACCAGTCGAGCAACCATGAATCCGCAGATCCCTGCGCTCCACGAGCTCCAGCACCGCGACCGTCAGCTGATTTCGCTCGAGCGCAAGCTCGAGGCCATCCCCACGCGGCTCAAGGAGCTCGACGAGGACCTCGCGCGCCTCGAGGCGATGTTGGCGAACGAGCGCAAGAAGTGTGACGACACCCGCGCGTTCGAACGCTCGCAGCGGGCACTGCTCGCCGAGGACGAGGACCTGGTCCGCCAGGGCAAGCAGCGCGCGAACCAAGTGAAGACCGCCCGCGAGCTCGCGGCGACGCAGCGCGAGCTCGAGTCCACGCGCAAGATGATCGCCGCGCGCACCGAGGAGATCGGCAAGCTGCAAAACGGCGTCGCCGAGACCGAGCAGCGCATCGAGGCCATGAGCAAGGCGCTCGAAGAGCTCCGCGCCGCCGCCGAGCCCGAGCGCCAGCGCCTGACGGAGATGCGTGCGCGCGTCGAGACCAAGCTGGGCAAGCTCCGCGCGGGCCGCCGCTCGCTGACGAGCAAGCTCGACAACGAGTTGCTCGAGACCTACGAGCGCATCCGCAAGCGCCTCGGCGGCCTGGCCTTCGTGGCCGCCCACCGCGAGCGCTGCATGGCCTGCAAGATGGCCATCCCGCACCAGATCTACGTGCTGCTGCGAAAGGGCGACGAGATCCCCGCGTGCGAATCGTGCGGGCGCCTGCTGTACTGGTCGGGCCACTTCCCCGACGACACCACCGCGGGCAAGGGCGAGGCGGCCCCCAAGGAAGCCGCGCCCAAGGCGAGCCCGCCGGTGCGTCGCGCGATCCCCAAGGACGAGTGATGCCGGCTGCACCGGCGCCGCGCCGTCAGTCGGCGCGCGCGGCGTCGGGTCGAGCGGTGCTCTTGGGCCCGCGCAGCCACGCGAGCACCTGCTCGCCGGCGCGGGCCAGCGCGGCCGGCGGTCGCACGCGCCAGCGCGTCAGCGGCATCCGCAGCCACGGTTGACGGTCCAACGGATCGCGCTCGAGCTGGTCGCCGCCCTCGTCCACCACGTCGGGTTACGAGACGCACGTCGCGATCAGATCGTTGCAGGCTCGCGCGTCGATTCGACGACAAAAAACTGCGTCGTGACGCGCGCCCGATCGATGCGTGCCGACGGTGTCGCCCAGCTCGCAGACGCAGAGCATCGCGACGCAATCATCGCGGCGCGCTGCGACGCCTGGCCACTGCGATGGGGTCGAGGCGCCCCAACAGTGATGTCGGCAGACCATGCTCGGCGAGTTCGTCGGCGCTCAGCTGCGCGAGCCGGCGCCCACGCGCGCGCAAGTTCGAGACGAGCGCACCGACCTGCGCGTAGGCCTGACGGAACGGCACGCCGCTGGCCACGAGCCCCTCGCAGAGGTCGGTCGCGACCGCGTCGCCGTCGATGAGTGCCTGCAGGCACGCGGCCGGCTCGAGCGCGATGTGTCGCAGGCCCAACGCGATCATCGCGAGGCAGCCGCGCGCGCCGTCGACGGCGCCGAAGACCAGCGCCTTGTCGTGCTGCAGATCACGGTGATAGCCGCTGCCGAGGCTGCCCAGCAGCGACATCAGTGCCGTCAGTTCGCCCTGCCGCAGCGCTGCATGCCCGCGCACCAGCTCGAACAGGTCGGGGTTGCGCTTGTGCGGCATCATCGACGAGCCGCCGGCGATGGCGCCGCCGAGCTTGACCAGCCCGTCGGACGCGAGCTCGACCACGTCGGCAGCGAAGCGTCCCAGGTGCAGCCCGATGCGGGCGCACGCGAACGCCAACGACAGCACGTGGTCGCGATGCCCGACCGCGTCGATGGGATTGCGCGGCCCATGGGCGAAGCCCAACGCCGCCGCGGTCTGCTCCGCGTCGATCGGCAGGCTCGTGCCGGCGATGGCGCCGGCACCCAGCGGCGAGGCCACGAGCTCGTCGGCGCACAGCAGCAGCAGCCGACGATCGCGACGCAGCGGCTCGATCACGGCGCCCTCGATCCACGTGCGCGCCAGCACCGGGATCGCGACCTGCCGGTGGGTGTACGCCGGCATCGGGGTCTCGCCGTGGTCGCGGATGAAGTCCGCCGCCGCGGCGAGCACACCCTCGAGGCCTCGCTCGAGCGCGGCCACGGCATCGCGACACCACAGCGCGAGGTCGACCGCGACCTGATCGTTGCGGCTACGCCCGGTGTGGAGCTTGGCCGCGACGCCGCCGAGCTCGCGCGCCAACCACGACTCCACCGCCATGTGCACGTCTTCTTCGTCGCGTGGCAGCTCGACCTCGCCGTGGTCGACCCGCGACGGCAGACGCTCGAGCGCCTCGCGCAGCTGCCCGGCTTCGTCGGGCGAGAGCAACCCCGCGCGCAGCAGCGCATCGACGTGCGCGACGCTGCCGCGACAGTCCTGCGGCAGCAGGCGGCGATCGATCGCGAACGAGCTCGACCACGCCAGCATGTCCGGGTCGAGCGCGTCGCCGGTGGCCTGTGTCCGTGCGATGGCCACGCGTCACACGCCCGAGAAGTCGAACAGCTCGCGCAGACGCATGAGCGCGCCGGTGTCGTTGGTCTTGACCTTGCCGCGGGCGATGTCGATCGGTCCGGGCATCTTGCCGTGGATCACCATCTTCTCGAACAGCTCCGGCGTGGTCTTGAGCACGCAGTCGGCGTTCTCCACCGTCTTGCCCTCCTCGACCTTGCACGACTGCGGCTCGACCACGACCGTGTACTTGTGGTCGCCGATCGAGAAGTAGTAGGTCAGCTTGCGGTCGATCTTGCCGGGGCGATAGCGCGTGGACATGGCGGCGAAGAGCTGCGGAATCGTCATGGGCGTCCTCGGGCCGAACCTAGCAGGACCGCACCGGGCCGCGGCGCGACACCGCGCAGGCGGCCGCGCGGACGCCGGGCGCCCGATCGCGGCCACGCTCGGCCCGCGCGCCGCGGGGGCAGCCTCGGCAGGCTGTGCGGGGCACCACGACGCCGATGTCGCTGGCCTCGGCGTGCATCGACCTCCAGCTATGCTCGTCGAAGGTCGTGGCCCGGTCGCCCTGTGGACGCGCCGCGACCCCAGCCCTGGCGACCGCCGGCCACGGCGTCCGTCAGTCCTTTCGTCGACCCCATCGCGCCCCGGCCGGGGCGCCCCAACGCCGGAACTTGTCCATGCAACGCATCATCGGTTCGATTCTTCCCGCGCTCGCACTCTTTGCACCGCTCGCATGGTCGGGCGCCGCCCAGGCCGGCATCGGCGCCTGCGGTGACATCCACGTCGAGGCGGAGGCCCAGTGCCAGGTCGAGGGCGGCATCGAGTGCGAGGCCCACTGCACGCCCGTCTCGGTGCAGGCCCAGTGCGCCGCCGAGCTCCAGGTCGACTGCGGTGGCATGTGCAACCTGACGGCCGACGTCGACTGCAACGCCGACTGCTCGGCCAACTGCATGGGCTCGTGCGAGGTGGATCCGGGGCAGTTCGACTGTCGCGGCGAGTGCGTCGCGGACTGTCGCGGCGGCTGCGAGGGCCGCTGCGGCGCGGGCGACAGCGGCAGCGAGTGCTTCGCGTCGTGCGAGGCGAACTGCGAGGGCCACTGCTCGGCGCGCTGCGACGTGATCGCACCGTCGGCGGACTGCTCGGGCAAGTGCGAGGCCTCGTGCTCGGGCCGCTGTGAGGCCGAGGCCAACCTCGACTGCCAGATCGACTGCCAGGCCTCGGGCTACGCGAGCTGCAAGGTCGACCTCGAGGGCGGCTGCAAGGCCAACTGCGACGTCGAGCAGGGCGCGCTGTTCTGCGACGGCCAGTGGGTCGACCACGGCGGCAACCTCGACGAGTGCGTCGACTCGCTGCGCGCGGTGCTCGACATCACCGTCGAGGGCTACGCCGAGGGCGAGTGCCACGCCGGCGGCTGCAGCGGCTCGGCGGGCGGATCGATCTCGTGCGCGGTCGACCCGCAGCAGAGCGACTACGGCCGCACCGCCGCGCTGCTCGGCGCGTTCGGTGTGATCGCGGTCGGCTTCGCGAGCCGCCGCCGTCGCCGCTGAGGGATCGGGTCCGACGCCGGGTCCCGCCTCACGGCGACGGGGACCCGGCGGGCGGGCTCGCGGTCTTCATGAGCTCGCCGTAGACCCGCGCCGCGGGCGTGCCCGCGGCGATGAGTCGGTCGGCCTCGGCGATCTCGGCGTCGATCACGGTCTTGAACGCCTCGATCGGCTGCGCGCCCGACAGGAACTTGCCGTTGATGAACCACGACGGGGTCCCGCGCGCCCCCAGCACCATGGCCTGCTTCTTGTGCGCCTCGATGCGCGCGGTGGTGGCCGCGTCGTCGCGGTCCTCGGCGAACCGCTTCATGTCGAGGCCGAGGTCCTTCGCGTAGGCGTCGAGGTCGGTCGCCGTCAGCGCGCGGCTGTTCTCGAACAGCTTGCGGTGCATCTCCCAGTACTTGCCCTGGGCACCGGCGGCCTCGGCCGCACGCGCGGCGGCCTCGGCGTTGGTGTGCATCGGCAGCGGGTTGTGTTTGGCCACGATGCGCAGCGCGCTGCCGTAGTCCTTCTGCAGATCGACGATGGTCTTGTCGGCACGGGCGCAGAACGGACACTGGAAGTCGGTGAACATCACCAGCGTGACCTTGGCGTCGGCGGAGCCGTCGGTGAACGCGTCGCCGATGTCGACGTCGTAGCGCGTGCCCGCGACCGCGCGACCGGCCAGCGACGGGCGCGCCGGTGCGATCGGCTCGGGCGGCTTGGCCTCGACCGTCTTCTGCAGTCGATCGAGCCGCGCCAGCGCATCGTCGAGCTTGGCCTGCAACGCGTCGCTGGCGGTGCTGCGCTTGTCGAGGTCACCGCGCAGCGTCGCGAGCTCACCCGCGAGCCGGGCGTTCTCGCTGGCGACGCTGTCGACGCGGGCCTGCAGCCCCGCGACGTCCTCCTTGCTGGGGGCATCGCAGGCGCACAGGGCAAGGGCGAGGAGCAACCGTCGTGGCGTGGTCATAGCGGGTACACGATGAAGTCGTCGTGGATCTCGATCTGCGGCGTGTCCATGGCATCGACCGCCGCCTTCAGCTCGAGCAGGTGGGTCCAGTCCAGCTGCAGCACGTGCTCGTCGGGGTGTTCGTCGGCGCCGAACTCGAAGTCGACGCCGGGGGTCTGGGTCATCTCGATGTGCGTGCCCATCACGTGACACACCGCGGTGGGATCGACGTGATCGACCAGACGCGCCAGGCTCGTGCGGTACGCCGTGAAGTCCTCGATGTACAGCCGCCCGGGGTACAGCGTGTCACCCGTGAGCAGCAGGCCGCTGCCGCGATCGAAGATCGCGATGTGGCTCTGCTGGTGGCCGGGGATCGGGATGATGTCGAGCACGCGGCCACCGAGGTCGAACTGCACGACGTCGTCGGGCCAGCTGTCGATGCCGAAGTACTGCGACAGGCCCGCGACCGAGGGCGTCACCACCGTCACGCCCGGCAGGCCCTCGAACTGCGGGTTGCCGGCGACGTGATCGCCGTGCGCGTGCGAGTTCACCACCACCAGCTCGATGCTCGAGCGGCCGTGGGCCGCGAGCCACTCCTCGATCACGGTGCCGACCATGTTCGCCACCGCGATGCCGCCCGCGCCGGTGTCCTCGAGCAAGACGCGGTCCTGCCCGAAGAGCAGGTACAGAAACGGGCCCTCGAACGAGGTGCACAGCGACTGCCGCAGGATCACGGTGTCGTCGTCATACGCGTGGACCATGATTTCGGGTTCACTGCAGTCGGTGCCGTCGATCCAGTGATCGGGGAACACGCCGGCGCAGGGGCGCTCGGCCCCGGTGGTGCTGCTGCCGCTCGAACCGGCGTCCGCCGCCGTCGAGCCGCCGCTGCTGCCGGCCGACGTGCTCGCGTCGCCGCTGCCGCCCGCGGTGGTGCCCTCGGCGGCGCTGCCGTGGGTGCTGCTGCTGCTGGTCGCGCTGCTCGAGCCGGTGCTGGACCCGGCGGCCGCGGTGCTGCCGGCAGGTTCCGCGCCGCCGCACGCGACCGCGGCGAGCCCCAGCAGCAACCTCGATCGTCGTGTCATGGTCGACGGCGACGCTACGACCGCGGGCCCGTCCGCGTCAATCGGCCATCGCCGCGGTGGGACCGCCCGGCAGCCACGCACCGCCGTCGGCGACCAACACCGCACCGGTCACGTACGACGCGGCGTCGCTGCCCAGCAGCAGGCACAGGCTCGCGATCTCGTCGATGCGCCCGAAGCGGCGCAGCGGGATGGCTCGCTCCAGCCTCGCGCGCAGGCCCGCGGGCACCAGGCGATCGACGCCCTCGGTGCCGGCGATGGGTCCGGGCGCGATCGCGTTCACGCGCACGCCGGCGGGCCCCCACTCGACCGCGAGCGTACGCGTCATCGCGTCGACCGCGGCCTTGGCCGAGGCCGCGTGCACCTGCAGCGGCGTGCCGCCGTAGTGCAGCGTCGCCGAGATGTTGACGATCGCGCCGCCGTGATCGCGCAGCGCCGCGAGGAACGCGGCGCGCGAGACGTTGTAGGTCCCGACCGCGTCGATGTCGAGCACGGTGCGAAAGCCGTTGCTCGACAGGGTCGCGGCCGGCGCGAGGAAGTTGCCCGCGGCCGCGTTGATGACCACGTCGAGGCGCCCGTGCCACGCGACGACATCGGCGACGGCGGCGTCGACCGCCGCCGCGTCGCGCACGTCGCAGGCGCGGGCGCGCGCACGCGGGCCGAGCTCGGCGACCGCCGCATCGAGGCGCTCGGGCGTGCGGCCCAGCACGACCACGGTCGCGCCGTGGTCGTGCAGCGCGGCCGCGATGCCCTTGCCGATGCCGGAGCCGCCGCCGGTGACGAGCGCGACCTTGCCCGCGTACAGATCGGTCCGGAATGCCGATGGCGCGCTCACCTCAGGGCAACAGCTCCGGCACGATGCCGACGACCTCGCCGAGGTCCTCGTCGACCCCGACCGCCCGCATCGCCGTGTTGAGCACGTTGACCGGGTGCAGCCCGCCGCCGTCGAGGTGATGGCCCGCGAGCATGCCGCCGGCACGGCCTGCGACCGTGACGATCATGTTCTCGGTCGAGTGCGTGCGGTTCGGATCGCCGGTCGCGGGATCGAGGCCGTGGCCGCCTTCGTACAGCAACACCATCGCGGTGTTGTCGAGCACCGAGCCGGCGCCCTCGGGCGTGTCGCGCAGCTTCGCCACCAGGTACGCGAACTGATCCAGCTGCCACGCGAGGATCTGGCTGACCGCGTCGGTGGTGCCGACCGAGTGTCCGACCTCGTGCTGGTCGTACGGGATGCCCGTGAACGGGAAGGCACTCATGTGCGACTGCGCCATCGTGTACTGCATCGCGACCGATCGCGACAGGTCGCACACGAAGGCCATGTGCACGAGATCCGAGAAGCGCCGCGCGCGGGTGTCCTCGTCGCTGTAGCCCGCGTTGGTGTCGAAACCGTCGCCGCCGGTGCCGGCATTGTTGCCACCGATCGGCGGGTCGGCACCGGGGTCCGCGTACATCATGCACTCGCCGCCGGCATCGGGCGGGATCGCGGCCAGACGGTTCTCGAGGTCGCGGATCTCGTCGAGGTGACGCTGCATGCGGATCTTGTCCGCGGCACTCAGCCGCGGCATCAGCCGATCGATGTCGCCATGGACCAGATCGAGCACGCTCTTGCGCCGCGCGAGCTCGCGCTGGGCCGCGAGCGCATCGGTGGGATCGGGCGGCACGAAGCCCTGGAACAGCGCCATGAACGCGGCCTGCGGGCTGGTCTGTCCCGGGTTGGGCACGACGCCGCCGGCACCGTCGGACTTGTACGAGATGACGTCACGGCCGTACGGCGCGCTGTCGGTCAGGTACCACGACGGCTGCACGTTGTACTGCAAGCCGGTCGCGAACTTGGTCCCGGCACCGATGGCGTTGGCCACGACCTGGTCGGCGGTGATGCCCCGGCACGCGCTGCTGTCGTCGGGGTTGCTGACGCCGCACAAAAGCGGCGGCATCGCGCCGAGGTGGAACTCGGTGTTCCAGCTGCCGGGCCCCGAGTTGTTGTACGGGATGCGCAGGTTGCTGATGATCGAGACCTGCTGGCGCACGTCGTTGTAGTTGCCCAGCGGCATCGTGGCCTGCTTGAGGTCGTAGTTCGGCCCCAGCGTGTCGGGTCGGTAGCGATCCTGTTCGGGATCGCCGTCGCCGCCCATGGCCTGGCCGTGGAAGCCGACGAAGAAGTGCTTCGCCATGGCGCCGCCCCCCGCGAGCGCGCGGCCGTGCCGGTCGAGCATGATCTCGAGCACGGGCAGGCCCACCGCGATCCCACCGAGCCCACGCAGGAACGTCCGTCGATGCAGTGACTTGATGGCCATGGCTCAGCCCTCCTCCTCGCGGCGATACAGGAACGCCTCGTCGCCGACGAGGTCGAGCACGAGCTCGTCGAAGCGGTAGCCGCCGTCGGCGAACGCGGTCACGAGATCGTCGACGTAGCGCTGGTCGTCGTCGGCGACGGGGTGGCCCATCGCGAACTGATAGCTCTGGTAGACGATGCAGGTGTCGAGCAGGCCCTCCTCGGCCAACAGCGTGGCCAGGCCCGCGGGGCCCTGGAAGCTCTGTCCGTCGATCTCACCGCTGCCCTCGATCACGCACTCGGGCAGGCCGTTGTCGGTGGTGCGGAAGCGGCCCTGCTGGTCGTAGTTCTCCAGCCCGAAGCCGACCGGATCCATCAGCGAGTGACACGCGCTGCAGCCGTCGATGCGGCTCATGTTGTAGCGGTCGATCTTGCACGGGCTGTCCACCTCCGGCGGCGGCTCGTCGATGTTGACGTCCGGCGGCGGCGGCGGGATGACCTGGCAGAACAGACGCTTGCGGATGATCTTGCCGCGCTGGGTCGGGCTGGTGTCGCCGTACTTGCCCGCGACCGACAGGAACGAGCCGTGGCTGAGCAGGCCCGCGCGGCCGGAGTCGCCGTACTCGACCCAGCTGAACGCGTCGCTGCCCGGCGCCGGCAGCCCGTAGTGCTGGGCGAGGAAGTCGTTCACGAAGGTGCCGGTGGCCGAGAACATCCCGCGCCAGTCGCCCTGGTCCTGCATGATGGTCTTCTCGAGCAGCATGCGCGTCTCGGTGCGCATCGCGGTGGTCAGCTCGGCCGAGTGCGGCAGGCGGTAGTAGCCCAGCCACAGCGAGTGGAAGCGGTCGATGCGATCCATCGCGCGCTCGTCTGCGATCATCTCGGCCGCGACCGCGCGCACGTCCTCGGCGGTCGCGAGCTCGCCGGCCTCGGCACGGTCGAGCAGCTCGTCGCTGGGCGTGGTGCCCCACAGGAAGTACGACAGCCGCGTCGCGACCTCGAAGGACGACAGCCGGAACACGCCGGGTTCGTCGGTCTCGGTGCCGACCTCGACGCGGTACACGAACTCGGGGTCCTGCAGGAAGACGCGCAGGATGACCCCGACGCCGGCGTAGAAGTCGTCCTCGTCGGCGGCGAACTGCAGGCCCAGGTCGACGTAGCGCGCGACCTCCTCGTCCGACAGCGGCCGCCGCAACGCGCGGCGGCCGAAGCGAGCGGTGAACTCGCTCATGCAGGCCTCGTCGCCCGTCGCCGCGGGCTGACAACCCACGACCTGGTCGCGGCGCGCGGTGTCCTCGAGCAGGCGCCCGGTGATCTCGCCGGCGAGCTGCTCGAGCGCCTCGATGAGCGGACGATTGGCCTGCTGGTTGGAGATCTGGTTGTCGTAGGGATCCGCGACGTCCTCGGCCAGCAGCGTCGCGCCCGGCCGCGTGTCGTCGCCCAGCAAGTCGGCGATGGTGCGGTCGTACTCGTCGACCGACAGCCGGCGCATGCCGACCTGGCCCACGCCGCCGAGCTCGGGCGCCTCGGGTGTACCGCCGCTGCTGCCGCCCTCGCTGGCGGTGCCATCGGCGGTACCGTCGGCGCTGGCGTCCCCGCTGGCGCCGGGCGGTCCCTTGTAGCAGCCGGCGAGCGTCACCAGCAGCGAAGTGAAGGCAAGGCATGTGCGTGACATCGAGACCCCCTGACGCCGAGGCGTGCGCGCGCGATGAAAACAGTAGAGGAGCGCGGCGCCCGGCGGAAGCCGTTTGCGGCTCGTGATCGACGCGTGCGAACGCGAGCAGGGCATCGCGAGGGCGTGCGTGACACGAGCGGCGTGTTGGTTACAGCCTCGGCGCGCAATCGCGACGATTGTCCGCCGGGGCGTGCGTGCGCGCGTTCGTGGCGTGGCCCCGACGACGTGATCGGCACGCACGTCGCCACCGAGCGTGGCCACTGGCCCCCAACCGTCGCGGCCTGCGGACGCTCGCGCCGCGCGGCGTCACTCGGGGACGTGCGCGTTGCAGGCCGCGACCACGTCCGCGACCGCGCCGCCGAGGAACGTCATGTACTCGGCCGCACAGATGTCGCCGACGCCGCCATGGGGGAACGCGTCGACGAACTCGGCGATGCGGGTGGCGATCTCGGCCCCGGTCACGCCGTCCCACTGGAACGGCGGGCACGCGTTGGGCGGGTCGGTGCCGACGAGCGCCAGCGGGATCACGTTCTGCACGTAGCCACCTTGGGTCGCCGCGAGCGCGTCGACCCAATCGGCCGGATCACCCTGACTGCCCCACTCGGTGATCGCTTCGAAGTCGTCTTCTTCGTCGCTGAGGATGAGCAGCAGCAGCGGCGCGCCCTCGCGCAAGAAGCCCTCGTTGAAGCCACCGTCGCCGACGAGCTCGACGCCGAGCGACTCGATCGCCATCTGCATCGGGCGCTCGTCGGGATCGCCCATCGTACCGACCGCGCTCGCGCACGCCAGCTCGGTCGCGAGCGTGGGGCCGAAGCTCATCCAGTTGGTACCGCTCGCGTACGGCGTGCAGGTCATGGTCGGGTTGGCCACGACCATCTGCGGCGCATCGGTGGTGATCACGCCGACCTGGATCGAGCCGACGATGCCCGGCAGCTGTTCGTTGAGCTGCGCGATGAAGGGGCTCAGCGCCATGCCGAGCTTCGCCTGCTCCTCGGCCATGGTGTCGGAGTTGTCGATGACGACCAGGATGTCGAGCCCGGTGCAGGGCTCGGTCGGCAGGCCGCCGGACGAGGACTCGTCGGCGCCGGTGCTGCTCGAGCTGCTCGAACCGCCGGAGCTGCTGCTCTCGCCGCTGCCGCTGCCGCTGGTGCTGGTGCTGCCGCTGCTGGTGCCCGTCGGCGCGGTGGTGCCACCGGTGCCGGTGGTCTGGCCGAAATCGAAGCTGCCACCCTCGCCCTCGGCGTGGCACCCGAGCGCCGTGCAGAGGCCGGCGATCACGAACAGTCGCTGGGATCGAACGCGGCTCACGGCAGGGACTCCACCGCCAGGATACCCGATGCGGTCCCCGCGGGTTGGGCGCTCACAGGTCGCGCCGGACGCTGGCAGCGCGTGGGGAAACCCGGCAGCACGCGCTGCTAGTCGTTGGGCGCGCCGTACGAGATCCAGGTGCGGATGATGCCGAGCTCTTCCTCGCTCAGCGCCGCGGCGCCCAGCGGCATCTGCACGCCGGACACGCCGTTGCCGATCAGCTTCGTCATCAGGTAGCTGTTGGTCGGGTTGCCGGGCGTCACACGCGGCACGTCGGGGTTCTGCGTCGAGGGCAGCATCAGCTGCTCGTAGGCGTTGGCGAGCGTCAGGTCGAGGCCCGCGGCGGGAGCGACCGCGCCGTGGCAGCCCTGCGTCGCGCAGCGGGACGCGAGGATCGGCTGCACCGCCTCGGAGAACGTCGTGCCGCTGCCGGTGGGTGTCTCGCCGAACTCCGCGGCGTACTGGCAGCCGTCGTAGTCGATCGCGGCGTAGGCACTGTCGCCGCCTTCCTCGGCGGCGCCCTCGATCCAGCACGCGATCGCGATGATCTCGGCCGACGACAGCGGCTGGTTCGCCAGCGGCATCGGGCTGCCGGGCACGTTGCCCTGCACGCGCTGCAGCATGTACGACTTCCACGGGTCGCCCGGCAGCAGCATGCGGTAGGGCTCGTCGGCGCCGAAGGTGCCGTTGCGGTTGGGATCGCCCTGCTGCACGTCGGTCTGCAGCAGCGTCTTGGCGTCGGTCGAGAGCATCTCGAAGCCGTTGATCTGCAGCGCGGTCATGCCCGGGGCGTACGAGGCCGCAGCATCGATCATGCCGACGGTGAGCATCGCGTTGGCGGTCTGCCGCTCGATGACGATGCTCTCGAACACGCCCGGCATCGCCATCGCGTTGGGGATGGCGTCGCGCAGGTAGATCACGGCGTTGAGCGTGGTGCCCATGCCGTCGTCGTTGAGCACGACGTAGGCGATCTCGGACGAGAAGGTGGTGTTGTTGCCGGTGGTGAAGCGCAGCCGGTCGCCGGTGGGCTCGCAACCGTCGAACAGGTTGAGCGGATCGGTCTCGGCGAGGTTGCACGGCACGTCCAACATCGACAGCATCGTGTCGGGCGTGTGCAGATCCGGGTATTCCTTCTCGTTGTGGCACACGCCGCCGTTGGGCGAGCACGTGCGCGTGATGACCTTGCCGTGCAGATCGAGGTAGGTCGGGAACTCCTTCTTGGCCTCGTCGATGTACTCGGCCGCCGGGGTCGCGCCGGTGTCCGCGGGCTCGCCCGACTCGCCGCTGCCGCTGCCGTCGTCGCCGGAGCTGCCGCCGTCGGCGTCGGTGGCAGAGCCGGCCTCACCGGTGCTGTCGCCACCGTCGGCACCGAACTGCGAGCGACCGCCATCGCCGACCTGACAGCCGGCTGCGAGCCAGAGCGACACCACGGTTGCGAATGAGCGCGTGCGCATGCCCCCCCTGCCCTGTCGGTTCAGCCGAAGACCACGTCGACCGGCGCGATGCCGGGCCAGAAGCTCTCGGTCTCGATATCGAGCGCGGCGAACAGCATCGCGTACAACGCGGTGGTGCCGAACACCGGCTCGCCCGGCATCAGGTCCATCGTCGACGGATCGGTGCGCCCGAAGATCTTGCCGCCCTTGGTCACCAGACCGCCGGTGACGAAGTAGGCCTGGTAGCGCGAGCCGGGACCGCCGGTGTGATCGGACCCGCCGCCCGAGTTGTAGCCATTGTCCATCACGTTGTCGCGACCGAACTCGGTCACGCAACCGATGATGGTGTGATCCCAGTAGGTGCCGCCCTCGGGATGCGGCATGAGCTTGAGCGCGTAGTTGACCCCGCACAGCACGCGCGCGAGGTTCTTGGCCGAGTCGGGGTACGCGGTCATCTCGCCCGAGTGCGTGTCCCAGCCGCCGACCGAAGCCGCCGCGTTGCCGGCGTCGCCGATGCACACCGCCGCCGAGCCGTAGCCCAGGAAGCGCAGCGCCAGCGCGGTGTCGCGGCCCAGCTGGCTGGTGCCGAGGATGGCGGCCAGCTGCGCGTTGGTCAGACCGTTCGCGCTGCCGGTGGGCTCGGCCTCGACCTTGAGCGCGGGGTCGAGGAACACGTTGCGGAACGCCTCGACGTTGGCCTTGCCGTTGGCGAGGCGCGAGATGACCTGCTTGTGGCGATTGCTGCGCGAGCTGACCGCGTAGCCGTCGAGTCCGGCCTCGAGCGCGCGTGCCCACGCCGGCTGACCACCGGCGTCGTCACCGTTTTGCGCGACGAACTCCGCGTGCGACGGCACCATCACCGGCGTGATCGAGCCGTGCGGGATGCCCAGCGGTGTGGTCGCCTGACCGGTGCCGATGACCGCGGGCGGGAACACCAGGCCGCCGCCACCTTCGGTGTAGTTCTTGTGGCCCGAGTAGATGCGGCTGATGATGCCGGGTCCGCCCTCGCCGAAGCCCGAGCCGATCCAGTTGCGCGCGGTCTGGTGATCACCGACGCCCGAGGACGCGCCCGGGGTGTGATCGATGGTGGCGAGCACCGCGATCTCGTGGCTGATCGCCGTGATCGGCGGCACCGCGGCCATGCCCATCGCGACGGTGTCCTGGTACGGCATGTTGTCGAACACCGCGCCCACGCCCCACTCGGTGCCGGGGCTGCCCGACTGCGTGCCGTAGGGATTCCACATCGCGTCGACGTCGCCGTTGAACATCGGCACCGTGCGCGCGCCGCCGTCGAGGTTGAACAGCAGCATGTGGTTGTGGCGCGAGCGCGGGATGTCCATCCCCGCGCGGCTGATCCGCGGGATCCACAGGTGTGGCGCGACCGCAGCGGTCGCGATGCCACCCAGACCCAGCTTCAGGAAGTTCCGGCGATTGGTCGAGAGCTTCGGCATGGTGGTGTCCCTGGGCGTGGCGAGGTGGATCTCAGTAGTAGATGAAGTCGGCCGACTTGAGCACGAGCCGGCAGGCCTGGACCGCGAACTCGGTGGGCGTGCACTCGAGGTCGTCGCGGCACAACGTGATGCCCTCGTCGACGCCGTCGGTCGCACCGTCCATGACCGGGCGGATGAGCGCGGCCGAGTAGACCTGATCGACCGCTTCCCACAGCGCCTCTTCCGACTTGTCGTTGGGATCGTCGACGACCGCGAAGGGGTAGATCGGCGCGCTGGCCCCGGCCATCGCGCACAGCTCGGCGGTCAGCGTCGCCTGCGTCAGCGCGGCGATGAGACCGGTGCGAGACTCGCGGAACTGCGCCACGCGGTCGGGGCAGCCGCCCAGCAGCTGCGCCTTGTCGCGCAGCTCGTAGTCGGGCGAGCCGTTGGGCATCGTCGCGTAGGTGTGCGGGTGGAAGCCCATCGCGCCCGACTGCACCTCGGGGTAGCGGTGATCGCAGGCGAGCTTGGGCGCGCCCGCCAGCTTGTACGCGCTGCGCAGCCAGTCCTCGGCGTCCATCTGCTTGAGCGGGCCGGAGAGGTACGGCGGATCCCAGTCCTCGTCGTCGGGCGTCTCGGTCTCGTCGTAGCGGTTGGTCGACTGGTACAAGATGCTGGTGAGGATCTGGTAGTCGACCGCGCGGACGTTGCCGTCGGTCTGCGTCATCAGATCGACCAGCGCCTGGCGCACCAGCGGCAGCGCAGCGCCGGCGTCGTAGCCGAGGTAGCGCATGAGCGCGCGGTCGACATACGACTCGTAGAACGCGGCCTGCTGCGCGATGAGCACGCCGGGCTTGCGCAGCGTGCCCCACTGCTGATCGGTCAGCGTGCTCTGATCGAGGATGTTGGGCCCGGGGTCGCTCTGGTCGCCGGGTGCCGGCGGCGCGATGAGCACGGTCTCGTCGCCCCAGAAGTCGCTGTGGCAGTCGGCCTCGTTGGGCGCGACGCAGTTGAGCGTGTCGACGACGACGTTCTTGGCGTTGCTCTGGTACGGGTCCGCGACCGGACGCTCTTCCCACAGGTGCCACAGCGGCTCGAGTGCGAGGCGCTCCGCCGGGGTCGCCTCGCGACCGAGGAACGCGCGGAAGCTGAACGCGACCAGATCGTTGCCGTCCCAGCGACCGAGGAAGCCCGGATGGGTCGCCGCGATGCCGGCGAACTGGCCCAGCGTCATCGTGCCGGCGTAGACCTGGCCGACCATCGCGTCGAGCTCGGCGATGTACGCGTAGTGCGTGACGGCCGAGTTCATCTGGAACAGATCGGCCCACATCCGCTGGCTGGTGCGGATGTACTCGGGCCGCGCCATGAAGTCGTCCACCAGCTCGTCGGCCGTGTGGTACTTGCAGTGCTGCTCGTACTCGACGTCGGTCGGCGACTCGCCGAGCAGGTCGATGTAGAGGCGGCGGCAGATCTCGACGCCGTCGGCCGGCGGCGGGTTGACGCCGATGCCCTGGATGTCGGGGCACGCGGCCTGGTCGATGACGTTGTCGAACTCGATGGTCGAGCAGACGTCGACCGGATCGCCGGTGGCATCGCCCGAGTCGGCGCCCTCGGTCGCCGCGGTGTCGCCGGTGCCGGCGGTCGCGCTGGCCTCGGTGCCGCCGGTGCCGGAGTCGGCACCATCGTCACCGGCGTGACCGCTGTCGTCGCGGTGGCACGCGCAAAGGGCCAGGACGACCCCGATCGAAACTCGGTGTGCGGCACGCTGCATGGTGGACCTTCCTCGCTCGGCGACGGCGTCGTGGAACGCGGCGCGAGAACCAGGCGGAGGGAGCCTCGGGCCTCGGCCCGCACAAGCTCCGACGTGTGAGACTCCCGATGCCGGGCGGCTTTCCGGGGCCCTGCGCAAAAAGTTGGTCGCGCGGGCGAACTGTTCCGCGAACCGCGAATTCTCTGCCGCAGACCGGGTTTGCGAGCGATCGCGGGAACCCGGGCGTGGGCGCGGCAACCCGTGCCCGAGCCCCATGGCACGCTCGGGGATCGGCCCTGGCCCGCGCGCCGCCGCGCACGATTCGCACAAACCCCGCGCCGCTGCGCGATCCCAGCTACGCAGTTTCGCGCAGGCGCGCGCGAGCGCGGGGGCGCGGCTGCGCGGCGGTGGGTACTGTTGCGGTGAGGCTCCCGACTCGACGATGCCGCTGCTGCTCGCCCCCCTGCTGTTCGCGTCGCTGCCTGCCCTGACCGCGCAGCTGCACGAGCCCGCGCTCGCGCCCAGCTCGACGGTGTGTGGCAACGAAGCGCCGCCGCCGTGGCACGAACTCTCCGGTGGCCTCGATCCCACCGCGGCGCCCACGTTCGACTGCGCCCAGAGCGTCGACACCGGCTACTCGCAGGGCGACCCGTTCGAGATCACGGTCGTTCACCTCGACAGCAAGCCGGTGGAGAAGGACACCGCGAACGCGTTCTGGGTGATGGCCGCGGCCGCGGAGCAGGACGGCGTCGACATCCACGTGGTGTCGGGCTTCCGCACCATGGAAGAGCAAGAGTACTTCTACATGTGCTACGAGTGCTGTTGCTGCAACAACTGCAACCTCGCGGCGCAGCCGGGGTACAGCAACCATCAGAGCGGCCACGCGCTGGATCTCAACACCGGCGACGCCGGCGTCTACGAGTGGCTGTCTGCACACGGCGAGTCGTTCGGCTTCAGTCGCACGGTACCGAGCGAGGACTGGCACTGGGAGTGGTGGGGCGGCGGCCCCGGCGGAGGCATCTGCGACATCGCGGCGCCGCCGACGGGCTCGCTCGACGCGACCGCGTGCGAGGCCATCTCCGGCTGGGCGCAGGATCCCGACGCGCCCGAGGCCAGCCTCGACGTCGAGATCTGGTTCGACGGTCCCGCCGGCGACGCGGGCGCGCGCAACATCGTGGTGCACGCCGATCGCCAGCGCGACGATCTGTGCGACGCGCTGGGCTCGTGCAACCACGCGTTCGAGGTGCCGATGCCGCTGCTGCTGCAAGACGGGGCCTCGCACGCGGTGTTCGTGTACGCGCGCGACGACGCGGGCGGCGAGCCCACGTTGCTGTCGACCGAGGGCGCGCAGCTGCAGTGCGTGCGTCCACCACTGCCCGAGGGCGTGCTGCGCGAGGTCTCGCTCGCGGCGGCGTCGGCGTGGGCGTTCGATCCGCTGTGGCAGGCGTTGCGCGTGCAGCCGTTCGAGCTCGAGTCGCTGCCGCCGGGCACCGCGTTGCCGGCGGCGCCGCTGCTGGTGCGCACGGACGCGGCGCCCGAGCTCTGGCTCGTCGACGACGGCTGGCGTCGCCTCGTGCCCGATCCCCAGGTCGCGGCGCGCTGGCACCTCGCGGTCGACGAGGCCGAGCTCGTCACCGACGAGATCCTCGCGCAGTGGCGCGAGGGCCCGCCGCTGCGCGAGGCACCGGCGCTGCTCACCGTCGACGGCAGCACGGTGTTGCTGGTCGACGATGCCCCGCAGTCGGGTCCCGGCGGTGACACCGGTGGCGGTGCCGACGACGGCACACCCGGCGAAGGCGGCAGCAGCAGCGACGGTGGCGATGCGAGCGACGACGCGGGCGATCCGGGCTCGCTGCCCGGTGGGCAGGGCGAGGATGCACCCGGCGCGTGCACGTGCCGCAGCGGCGCGGACCCCCGCACCGCTGCGTTGCCGTGGCTGCTGCTCGCGGCGCTGGGCCGCCGTCGCTCACGGCTTGGGCGCGGCCGCCATGCGACGCTGCATCTCCTCGGGTGACACGTCCTCGACGTGCGTCGCGACCTGCCAGGTCGTGCCCGAGGGATCGCGGATCACCGCCCAGCGGTCGCCCCAGAACATGTCGGTGGGCGGGTTCATGATCTCGGCGCCGGCGGCCTTGGCCTTGGCCACGGTCGCATCGACGTCGGGCACGAACACGTAGAGGTTCGCGCTGGTGATCGCGGCGGGGCCGAACGGCTCGGCGATGAACACCGTCGAGTCGCTGATCGTGACCGCGCCGTGCATGAGGCCCTTGCCGTCGGGGCCGGGCATGACCTGGCCGACCTTGGCGTCGAACACCTGCTCGAGGAAGCGCAGCGCGGCGTGGCCGTTGCGCACCACCAGCTGCGGGATGAGGTTGCCGAGGCCGCGGGGATTGAGGGAGGACTTGGACATGTCGGTGGTCTAGCGCCGGGGTGGGTCTGGGACCAGGTGGCAGATCCGCCATTTTCGAGGTATGAATCCGCCAATGGCAGATCGAACGCTGCGCGTCGGTGTGGTGGTGATGGAAGACTGCACGCCGATGGTGCCGATCGGCGTGGCCGATCTGTTCCGCAAGCTCGAGATGCTGCCGGAGTACACCAACGACCCCAAGGCGCGTGCGGTCGAGGTCCGCTTCGTCGGCGCGCATCGCCGCGTGCGCACGGCCGGCGGGGTCCCGATCGCGTGCGACGTGACGTTCGGCGATCGCGAGCACTTCGATCTCGCGGTCGTCGGCGCGCTCGATCCCGAGATCGAGGCGCGGCTGCAGCAGAACCGCGCGGTGGTCGAGTGGGCCCGCGAGCGCCATGCCGCGGGCACCGACCTCGCGTCCGCGTGCACCGGCGCGTTCGTGCTGGCGGAGGCGGGCCTGCTCGAGCGCCGTCGCGCGACCACGCACTGGGCGTTCCAGCCGCAGTTCGCGGCCCGCTACCCGCGGGTCCAGCTCGAGCCGGCGGCGGTGCTGGTCGATCAGGGTCGCATCTGCACCGCCGGCGGCGCGACGTCGTTCATCAACCTCGTGCACTTCCTGATCGAGCGCCGCCTGGGTGTCGAGGTCGCGGCCGGCATGGCGAAGATGTTCCTCATCGACGTCAACAAGGCACCGCAGTCGGCCTACGCCGTGCTCGCGGGCCGACGCGATCACGGCGACGACGCGATCCTGCGCGCGCAGGATCTGATCGAGCGCGCCCCCGGGCAGGATCGTGCGGTGCCCGAGCTCGCACGCGCGGTCGGCATGAGCGAGCGCAACTTCGTGCGGCGCTTCAAGGAGGCCACCGGCGACTCGCCGCTGGGCTACATCCAACGCGTGCGCGTGGAGGCGGCCAAGCGTCACCTCGAGCGCAGCACCGCACCGCTGTCGACCGTCGCCGCGGCGCTGGGCTACGGCGATCCGGTGGCGCTGCGCAAGCTCTTCACGCGGCTGACCGGCATGACCCCGGGCGAGTACCACGCGCGCTACGGTCCGCGCAGCGCCCCGGGCTTCGTGCGCGGCCGCAGCCGTGGCCGCGACGCCACCGTGGCGGCGCACTGATCTCGATCGTGCTCATCCACCGGGCTGGATGCGCTTCGCACCTTGCCCCGGCTGCAGCGCGTCGTCGTACGCCCGATCCTGCCGCTTGCGCGAGCCGTGGCTGTAGCCCCACGGCGCCTTCTTGTCGGGTGGGCACGGGAACTTGAAGTCGTAGATCGCCGCGGCGTTGCCTCGCTCGAGTCGCTGGGCCGGGTCGGCGGGCACGACCACGTCGGGGAAGAGCTTGCCGCGCTTGGCCGCCGCGATGGCCTCGCCGACGCTGGCGTAGCCGCTGTTGCCGCTCTGGAAGAAGCCGATGGCCTCCGACTCGATCGCGCCCTCGCTGCGAGGGATCCGCGGCGGCGTCGCGCCCTCGGGGTTGAGCTTGCCGAACATGTTGCCGAAGCGATCGAACGCGGGCGCGCCGTAGACCGACGGCGGACCGTCTTGCAGCTCGACCGCACGATCGATCTGCGCCATCGCGCACTGGTGCTTCTTGCGGCCGAGCTCCGCACAGGTCTGCGGACCGGTGGGCTGGCCGACCTCCGACTCGCAGGCCTTGGCGATGTCCGTGAGCGCAGCTTCGATCGGCCCCAGGCCCGACGCGTCCGCGAGCGCGACCGCGTTGTCCTCGCCCTCGAGCTGGACCAGGGTCATCTGCGTCGCGGTCTTGTCCTGCGCCGCCTTCACCCAGCAGCGCTTGGTGCCGGCGGTCGCGGTGCTCTCGAGTCGATCGACCGAGAGCCCCTGGCCGTAGCTGTCGGCGAAGGCCGAACAGGCTGCGTTCGCGTCGGGAAAGCGCGTGCCGTCGCCACCGTTGAACGTCCAACCCGGGCCCGCGTTCGCGCCCGCCAGAGCGAGATACACCGCCTGTGCCTCGGTGCGCGAGGGCAGCGATGCCTCCAGCGGCGTGCCACACGCGGAAGCGAAGCACCCCAACAGCCACACGAACGCGCGAGGTCTCATGCCCCGACCGAGACGGCGGCGCAGCGGTTGTGACGGGCTCGGATCGCACGCCCGACCGCACCGCCGCCAGGCCTGCTACGGTGCGATCGTGCGGCCACCGCTGGTGCTCCTGACCTTGCTCTGCGCGCTGTCGTCGAGCGCGTGCAACCCAGTGCCGGCGACCGCGGCTCCCGTCGCGCAAGCCCCGGGGCCCACGGCGCCGCAGCCCGCAGCGCCGCAGCCCGCGACGCCACAGCCGGCAGCGCCGCAGCCGAGCGCCGCCGCGACCTCGCCCACGGACGCGCCGCCGCCGGTGGTGCTGCCGATCGCATGGCAGCGCTGCCGCGCCGACCGCGAGTGCACCTTCGTCGCGCTGGGCTGCTGCGACACGACGCCGGTGCTGCGAAAGCACGCGGCCGAGGCGAACGAGCGGCTCGTCGCGTCGGGCCGACCCGAGTGCCCGGTCAAGGCCGCGTGCGGCCCCGGTGCCGACGGCACGTGGATCGGCACAGCGGGCGCGTGCATCGACGGCCGCTGCGGCTGCGACCCCGCGGCGCCGCTGTTCGCCAACTGCCGCGGCGAGTGAGTCGCGCGCTCAGGCCAGCAGGGCGGCCAGCGGCGTGGTCGAGTGGCCGTTGCCCGAGCCGACCTCGGTGGCCTCGGGCACCACGCACTGCAGCATCGCGAGCAGGATGTCCGAGGTGTTCTCGCCGCTGGGCGAGCGGTAGTGGATGCCGGGGTGGACCAGCGTGCCGCCACCGCCGCCCGCGAGCACGATCGGCATGTCGCTTGTCGAGTGGGTCAGGCCCGAGGACGCGTCGCTCGAGGCGAACAGCACGCTGTTGTCGAGGATGTTGCCCGCGCCCTCGCTGGCACCGTGCAGCTGCTCGAGCAGGTACGCCAGCTGCTGCATGGTGAAGATGGTCGCGGCATCCACCATGTCGTTCTGGCCCGCGTCGTGGGTCAGATCGTGGTGGCCCATGGTCGCGCCGACGGTGTTGAACACGGTGTAGCCGACCGAGCCGGTGAACTGCACGCTGACGACGCGGGTGACGTCGCACTGGAATGCCATCACCACCAGGTCGGACATCGCCGCGTTGACCGCCTGCAGCTGCTCCTGGCCCTCGATGTCGTCGTTGTTCTGCTGCGTCATCGGCGGGATCTCGCACAGCGGCGCGAGTGCGTCGATCTGCGAACGGATCTGCTCGACGCTGGCCAGGTGCGCATCGAGGCGCATGCGATCGGCCGCGCCGACCCGCTGCTTGAGCCGCTCGACGTCGGCCTTGACGGTGTCGAGGCTGGCGATGCGATGGGGCTTGGACGGATCGTCGGGCACGGTGAACGAGCCGAACAGCTTGGTCCACGCCTCGCGGGGATCGAAGATCTGCGGCAGCGGCTCGTCGGGCCCCTTGTGCGACAGATACTGCAGCGTCGGTCCCTCGCTGCCGATGATGCGCTTGGACACCGCCAGCTGCAGCGACGGCAGGTACGTCTGCGAGCCGATGCTCGCCGCCGCGACCTGATCGATGGTCGGCCCGCCGAACTTCGACGCGTAGTTGGCGTTGCCGGCGGGCAGCTCGATGAACGGGTGCCCGGCGAACATGGCACAGCCGTCGTGGTGACCACGGCGGCCCGGCACCGCGGCGCCGACCGAGAAGCCCGAGAGGATCGAGACGTAGTCGCGGACGTTCGCGAACGGCTGCAGCTGCGGCGTGAGCTCGTAGGCCGGCCCCTGGCTCGCCGGCGTCCAGCGCAGGCCGCTGTTGCCGTCGTTGGGGTCGTTGAGCGCGACGCCGTTGCCCCAAAACCACGTCAGCAAGCGCCGGGGCAGCGCACCGCCGGCGGCGAGCGCCTCGCCGTGGTCGTCGAGCATCGCGTCGAGCAACGGCAGCGCGAGCGCGACCGTGGCACCACCGGCGACGCCGCGCAGCATGGTGCGGCGGCTGAGTGCGAAGCGTGAACGAGGGCTCTTGATGATCATGACGTTGCGCCTCCGCCGGGATGTCTCAGGTTGCGTCTCCGACCATGCGGAACGCAGGGCTCGCGACCAGCTCGACCATCAGCGTCTTCATGCGGTAGCCGTCGTCGGCGAACGCAGCCGCGATCTCGTCGAGCTCCCCCTGCTCGCCGTCGACCTCGATGTGGCCGGTGGCGTGACGGAAGAGGTTGCGCATCAGGCACGGCGCGCTGTCGGTGTGCTCGCGGATCGCCGTGCCCAGCGTCCGCGCGCCGGCGAACGCGACGCCGTCGAGGTCGGCGTTGGCGTCGATGGTCGCGCCGTTCTCGGTGGTGCGGAACAGCCCCACGCCGTCGTAGTTCTCCAGCCCCAGGCCGATGGGATCCATCATCTTGTGGCAACCCGCGCAGCTGGGCTCGGACATGTGCGCCTCGAGCCGCTCGCGCATGGTCTGCCACTGTTCGCCCTGGGGCAGCTGCGTGTCGACGTTGTTGGGCGGCGCCGGGATCGCCTGGCACAGCAGCTGCTGTCGCACGAACTTGCCGCGGTAGGTCGGCGAGGTCGAGGTCACGTGGCCCAGCAGCGACAGCATGCCGGCGTGCCCGAGCAGACCGCCGCGCAGCTGCTCGGCCGGCAACGTGACGCGCGTGAAGCTCTCGCCGTACTGCGCCGGATCGGGCAGGCCGTAGTGCGCGGCCAGCTGCGCGTCGACGTAGGTGAAGTCGGCGTCGAACAGCTCGCGCACGTCGCCGTCGCGTTCCCACACGATGTCGCCGAGCACCGCGAGCGTCTCCTTGGCCATCGACGCGGCCAACGCGGGCGTGAAGCTCGGGTACACCGTCGGATCCTTGGGCACCGTCGCGAGCTCGCGCAGGCGGTAGACCTCCGAGGCGAAGTCGGCCAGCGACTCGCGCGCCTCGGTGCTCTCGAGCATCGCGGTCGCGGCCTCGCGCACGCCCGCGGCGTCGTCGAGCCCGCCGGCCTCGGCGAGATCGAGCAACGCGGCGTCGGGCGTGGTGTCGCGCAGGAAGAACGACAGCCGCGTCGCGAGCTCGAGTCCGGTCAGGCGACGGATGCCCGGCGTGTCGCCGGGCTCGCCGATCTCGACCATGTACAGGAAGTTGGGCGACTGCAGCATCGTCGCGACCACGGTGCGCTTGCCGTACTCGAAGTCGTCGAAGTCGCTGGCGGCCGCGGTCGCGACCGCAGCGTAGTCGTCGAGCTCGTCGGGGCTGACGTCGCGGCGGAACGCCAGGCGCCCGAAGCCGCTGATGAACTCGCGCATGCACGCGTCGTCCGCGGGTCCGCTGGGCACGCAGCTGTGGTGCGCCGCGAGCAGCGTCGCATCGGCCGCGTCCGCGACCGCGCGCGCCGAGGCCTCGTAGGCCTCGACCTTGGCGTCGGTCAGGGCCAGCTGCGCCGCCGCGACCGAGTCGAAGCCGTTGATGGCCGCGTCGACCGGCGGCGTCGCGGCGGCCTGCGCGGCCGCACCGAGGAGATCGCGGACGCTGTGGCGATACTGTCGCGCGAGCAACAACCGCAGGCGTACCGGCGCCGGCTCGAAGTCGGCGCCGACGCCATCGTCGCCACCGTCCTCGCCGCCCGCGGTCGAGCTGCCCCCGTCGGCACTGCTGCCGCCGCCCGGGCCCTCACCGCTGGCGCGCCCGTCGAGCCCGGTGTAGCAGCCCAATGGCTGCAAGACCGCGATCGCTGCGATCGCCGACACGAGTGCTCCCCGTCGGTGCTGCACGCTGCTCACCCCCGCGGGACAATGTCTCACGAGCAGTGCCGGCGGATTGCGTAGAGCGTCGATGAAAGATGGGGGGTCGACCGCACAGCTGCGGCGCGGCCGAGCGAGACCCGAGCCTCGCGAAGCTGGCACCGCGGCGGTGCTCACTCGGCCAACGTGATGGGCTGGGGATCGCGATCGGCCTGCAGCGCGCGCACGCGCGCGTGATCGAGCGAACCGTCGCTGCTGCGCAGCACCGCGTCGCCGCTGCGATCGGGCGCCAGCGCCCGCGCGGCGTCGCGGGCCCACGCCTGCTCGTCGGGGCCGGGCAACACGCCGTCGGGCAACCGCGGCGCCTCGGGCAACAGCTGCAGCAGCGATCGCCACGCGACCGCGCGCACTGCGGGATAGGGATCGACCAGGGCCTCGGCCAACAGCGCGGCTTGCCAGCGCGTGCCGCCGGCGAGCCGCGCGGGCGCCCAGCCCAGGTGCCACGCCCACAGCGCGCGCACGCCCG
>JAIBBS010000139.1 GCA_019694555.1 Nannocystaceae bacterium | reverse complement strand
GGCTCAGCCGCACGGCGGCATCGCGGTGCCGGTCGTCGCCGCGGCCTCGAGCCGATCGGCGACGACCACCGCCGCGGCCGCGAAGCGCAGCGACGCCGCGGCCGCGGTGGCCTCGTAGCCCAGCTGCAGGTGCGCGCGATCGAAGGGGCTCCGCGGGCCAGAGCCGGGCGCGGTCAGCCACAGCACCGCGCGGCCATGGGCGGCGTGGCGCAGCACGATCATCGCGCGGTCGGACTCGCACGCCAGCGCATCGACGGCCCAGCCGTCGGCGATGGCCTCGCCGCGCACCAGCGGACCCAGCGACGCACGCGGCTCGCGGGCCACGCTCTCGCCGGCGTCGAGCAGGCGCGTGCGATGGTGTGCCGCGGCGTAGCGGCGCAGCGGCGACAACCACGCGATCGCGATCGCGACCGCGATCGCCAGCAGCACCGCACGATCGGCCCGCGCGGCGTGCTGCGGTTGCGGTGCCGCGTCCGCGCGCGACCACGGCCCCGCCAGCGCGAGCAGCAGCGCGACCGGCTGCCAGTAGCCGATGCGCGTGAACGCGGCGACGCCGAGGTGGAACGCGACCAAGGACGCAGCCGCGATCACGCGCGTGCGCCCGGCCACCAGCAGGCCGAGTCCACCGCCCAGCTGCACGATCACCGTCGCGCCCGCCAGCGCGCGCGCAGCCGCGGGTGCGCGCGCGAGCCAGTCCGTGAGCGCGGCGCCGTCGACATGCGCGTGCGACAGCGCGACCGCGCGCAGGGTATCGCCATCGATCCAACCCGGCCCCGCACCGCCGAGCTTGCTGGTGGCCGCGGCGACATAGCACCCGCCCAGACACGCCATTGCGCCGGTGCGGGCCAGGCCATCGTCGCGCACGCCGGCGCGATGCGACCAGCCGCGCGCGGCCATCACACCGAGCAGCACCGCGCCGATGAAGAAGCGCGCGCGCCACGGTCCCGGCCCGTGCGCCGCCGCGGCCTCCACCAGCAGCGCCAAGACCAGCCACAGCGCCGCGATCGCTGCCGTGGCCCGCGGTCGCGCCAGCCAGCGCAGCGCAGCGACGACACCGATCGCCGCGAGCAGCCACGCCGGCGCGCCCGCGATCGCGAGCAGCCACGCCGGCGCGTCCGGGTGTGCGGGCACGCTCGCGGCCGCGCCCAGCTCGAGCGCGAGCCCCAGCAGATCGACGATCGCGACGCCCGCGACCACGCGCCAGCACCACGGCGCATTCACGGCGCGACCTCGCAGCGGGCCAGCTCGCAGTCGTCGACCTCGTAGGCGCCCTGCTCGAGCCGCCAGACCCTGCGGATCAACACCACCGCCTCGCCGTGCGTCGGTGCCGGCGCGTGCGCGACGTGGGCGAGCGCCTCGCGGTCGCGCGCCTCGACGTGGAAGAACGGCCACTGCGCGGCGCACTGCCGCGGATCGGGATCCGGCGGCAGCTCGCAGCGCCAGGCCGAGAACGCCTCGACCTCGCGCAGCCCCGCGGCCGTGCGCACCGCGATGCGGCTGCTGCTGCCCAGCCGTGTCGCGCCGTACATCTCGAAGCCCGAGAACGGGAACAGGTTGCCGACGCCGTGTGCGATCACGACGTAGGCGACCAGCAGCACCGCCGCGCGCAGGATCGTGGCGCGCGGCGACACCGACTCACCCGCAACCGGTGTTGCCCGCGCCGGGCGTGCCCAGGTCGCCCATGAAGTACACGTCGCCCGCGGTGCACCAGTTGCTGCCGTCGTCGTTGGTGGTCGCATCGCCGACCAGCGGATCGAGCTCCATCGACGCGCCCACCGGTGCGGGGAAGGTCGCGTTGGTCCACGCGACGCGGTCGATGCTGACGCCGCCGCAGAACAGCTCGAGCTCGTCGTCGCCGTTGCCCAGCACCATGCCGCCGTACACGAACGACGGCGTGAAGCCCGGGCTCGCGCTGCGGCCGAACGTGATGGACTCGCCGGGACCGATCACGAGGTCGCTGGTGATGTCGAAGCTCTCACCGCCGTCGTCTTGCACGGTGCAGCCCAACAGCTGGTAGCTGGTGCCGCCGCTGGGGTTGAACAGCTCGAACCACTCGCCGTTGGGATCGCCGACCGCGGTGGGGTCGCGCATGATCTCGGTGATGTACAGCTCGTCGGCCTGCGGCACCGGGAAGTCGGTGCACAGCGACTCGTCGTAGTTGCAGTCGGCGGCGCAGCCGATCAGGCCGCCGGTGTGGCCCAGCGACAGGCAGTCGCCGACGCCGAGGTCCTCGTCGTCGCAGTCCTCGCCAGGGTCGACGGTGTTGTTGCCGCAGAAGTTGCAACCGGTGGTGTCGATGGCACAGCTGCCGTCGCACGCGAGCACGCCGGCGACGAACCCGCCGGGCACGGTGGTGCAGTCGAGCCCCTGCAGGTCGGTGCCATCGCAGGCCTCGTTGCCCTCGGCGACGTCGTCGCCGCACAGCGTGCACGCGCTGGTGTCGATGGCGTCGCAGGTCGCCGCGCACACCAGCGTGCCGTCGTCGAAGTCACCGAGGTCGGCGCAGGTCTGGCCGCCGAAGTCGAGCGCGTCGCACAGCTCGTCGCCGCCGCGGTTCTCGTCGCCACAGCAGCCGGTGAAGTCGAGCGTGCAGGTCTTGCTGCACGCGACCGCGCCGGCACCGAAGCCGCCATCGGCACAGGTGACGCCGGCGAGGTCCTCGCCATCGCACTCCTCGTTGTCCTTGTTGACGATGCCGTCGCCACAGCTGTAGTCGATGCAGCCGCTCTCGTCGTAGCTGCAGTCGCCCGCGCACGCGAGCGTGCCCTCGTCGTGGCCCAAATCGACGCAGGTCACGCCGCCGAGGTCGTCGGAGTCGCAGGCTTCGCCGCGCTCGATGGTGCCGTTGCCGCAGATGTTGGGCGCGCAGCCGTTGGTGTCGAAGGCGTTGCAGAACTCGTTGCACGCCAGGGTTCCGGCCAGGAAGCCCTGCGAGATGCAGTCCTCGCCGGCGAGGTCGGTGCCGTCGCAGACCTCGTCGCCGTCGACCTGATCGTCGCCGCAGACCGACAGGATGCACATCGACGTGCCGAAGCTCTTGCAGTTGATCGCGCAGGTGAGCTCGCCCGACAGGAAACCCTGGCTCTGGCAGCTGAGATCGCCGAACTCGGCGCCGTCGCAGACTTCACCTTCGTCGAGCGTGCCGTTGCCGCACAGATTCACGACCGTGGTGCTCGAGTCGGCATCGGTGGTCTCGGTCGTGGTCGTGGTCTCCTCGCCGCCGCTCGAGCTGCTGCCCTCGGTGTCGCTGGTCGCCTCGGTGGGGTTGTCGGGGCAGCCGCTCGCGAGTACGGCGAGCACGAGCCACGGCGACAGACGGCAGGACACGGTTGCGACACGGCGGGCAGACATGGTCAATCTCTCCAAAGCGGGGGCGTGCGGCGCCGCGCGCGGGGCAGCACGCACGCCAGCGCCAGCCTATCAAGCCGCGCCGCCGGGCACCACGGCTCGCGCCCGGGCTTTCGAGCCGCACGCGCCCGTGCGAGGATCGGCCGTCGCCGCGCCGGCGACCGTCACGATCCGATGCGATGCTTCGAACACCGCGAACGCGAGGCCATCGGCGTGTGCCGGGCCTGTGGGCGCGGCGCGTGCGAGCGCTGCGTGGTCGCCGGCGGCGAGTTCGCCTGCAGCGACGCCTGCCGCGCACAGCTCGACGAGGCCGCGGCGACCCGCGCACGCGAGCTCGCACTGATGGTCCGCAGCGAGCATCTGCTCGAGCGCGCCAACAACAACCGCGGCATCACGCGCGCGCTGTACGTGGGCCTGGGCGGCGTGATCGCGGCGCCGACGCTGCTGCTCGCGCTGCTGCACCTGCTGGGCGGCGACCTGTTCGCCGCGCTGCCGATGCTGGGGCTGGCGCTGCCCGGCATCTTGATGATTCGCTTCGGGCTCACGGTCACGCGCGGCCGCGTGTGAGCGACGCGCGTGGCGCTCAGCCGGGCCCACGTGCCGCGGCCACCGCCGCGAGCAGGCCTTCGCCGTAGCGCTCGAGCTTGGCCGGGCCGATGCCGTGGGCCATCGACAGCTCCGCGGCCGTGCGCGGTCGCAGCATCGCGATCTCCCGCAGCGTGCGATCGCTGGCGACGACGTACGGCGGCACGCCCTCGGCGCGCGCGCGGTCCATGCGATGGCGACGCAACGCCTCGAACACGACCACCGCCTCGGGGTCGAGCTCGACCGCGTCCGCCGACGCACGCGCCCGCGCCTCGCCGCGCCGTCCGCCCTCGCTGCGACGCGGCGGCGACACGTCGTCGCCGGGCAACAGCAACCGCGCGGGCCGCCGGCCGGTCATGACCTCGCGGCCGAGCTCGGTCAGCACCGCCACCGGTCGTTCGTCGCCGTGGAAGTCGACCCAGCCGGCGCTGATGCAGCGGCGCAGCAGCTTGGTGATCCACGCGTCGCTGCGATCCGACAGCGCGCCGAACGTCTTCGTCTGCGCGAGTCCGGATCGCTCCAGGCGCGGATCGTCGACGCCCAGCAGCAGCCGCGTCGCGGTCTGCAGCCCGAAGCGGCCGTGCACCCGCGCGACCGCGGACAACGCCTTGCGCACCACGACCTCGACCTCGGCGTCGGGCACCGCGTCGCTGCCGATGTGCTCGCACACGTCGCAGCGCCCGCAGCCGTGCAGCGTCTCGGCCTCGTCGCCGAAGTAGCGCAGGATCGCGTCGTGGCGGCAGCTGCCGCCCTCGGCCCAGCGCATCAGCTCGAGGAACATCGACCACTTGTGCTCGACCACCGCGGGGTCGGGCGCGCGATCGTCGATGTCGCGCTCGAGCAGGCGCCGACGCAGCGGCAGGTCCGACGGCGCGACCATCATCAGGCCCCACGCGGGCTCGCCGTCGCGACCGGCGCGACCGACCTCCTGGTAGTAGGCCTCGATCGATCCCGGCGGCGCGAGGTGGAGCACCGCCCGCACGTCGCCGCGATCGATGCCCATGCCGAACGCGTTGGTCGCGACGACCACGTCGAGGCTGCGATCGCTGAAGTCGCGCAGCACCTGCTCGCGGTGGCTGCCGTCCATGCCCGCGTGGTACGCCGCCGCGCGCCAGCCCAGCCGCGCCAGCCGCGAGGCCTCCTCCTGCGCGCTGCGTCGCGTGGGCGCGTAGACGATCGCAGCACCGTGCGCAGCCCGGGCCGAGCCCAGCGCGAGCGCCAGCATCGCGTCGGTCTCGTGCTCGCGCTCCTTGGCGAAGCGCAGCTCGGCCACGCGCAGGCTGAGGTTGGGCCGCGCGAAGCCATGGACCAGCTGCGGCGTCTCGGCCGGCAGGCCCAGGCGCGCGAGGATCTCGTCGCGCACCACCGGCGTCGCGGTCGCGGTGCAGGCCATGATCCGCGGCGGCTGCAGCTCGCGCAGCAGCTCGCCGATCATGAGGTACTCCGGGCGGAAGTCGTGGCCCCACTCGCTGATGCAGTGGGCCTCGTCGACCGCGACCAGCGACAACGACAACCGCGCGAGCAACGAGCGGAAGCCCGGGAACGCCAGGCGCTCGGGCGCGACGTAGACCAGCTTGTGCTCACCGCGACCGATCGCGGCCATGCGCGCGCGGACCTCGTCGCCCTCGAGCGTCGCGGCGAGGTAGGTCGCCGACACGCCGCGCGCCTGCAGCGACTGCACCTGATCCTGCATCAACGCCACCAGCGGCGAGATCACCAGCGCGACGCCCGGCAGCGCCACCGCGGGCAGCTGGTAGCACAGGCTCTTGCCGCCGCCGGTCGGTGCGACCAGCAGCAGCGTGCCGTGCTCGAGCAGCGCCTCGATCGCGTCGCGCTGCCCCGGGCGAAACGCGGCGTAGCCCAGCTGCGCGAGCGCGTCGTCGAGATCGGGCGGCGAGGGATCGGACACGGCGAGGCGAGCGGTCACATGCTGCGCAATCGGCCGCGGTCCGCACAAGGCCCCCCAACGGGCGGGTCGCGAGCTGCCCGCGGGTGGCCGCGGGTGCGGTTCCAGGCGATTGCGGCGCGTCCGCGCTGGCGCGCCGCTGGCATCCGCGGCGCGCGATCGGGGCTAGCGCGTCGGCGGCCGCGGCTCGTCGCGCGCCTGCCACAGCGCGACCACCCGATCCTTGTACTGCGCGGTCTCCTCCGGCAGCGCCGCACCCGAGAGCCACGCATCCGCACGACGACGGCCGCCGTTGTAGGCCGCGGCCGCGATCGCGATCACGTCCGCGTCGAGCTCGTCGCCCGCGCCGTACTCCTCGATCAACGCCGCGAGGTGATACGCGCCCAGATCGAGGTTGTAGGCCGCGTCGTCGAGTCGCTCGACGTCGTGGTCGGCCAGGCCGCGCTCGCGCGCGATGGCATCGGCGGTGCGCGGCATCAGCTGCATCAGCCCGCGCGCGCCCATCGGGCTGCGGGCGTGGGCGTCGCCGCGCGACTCGACCCACGTGACGATCGCGAGCAGCGACGGATCGACGCCGTGTCGCCGCGCGGCGGCATCGATCGCCGCGGCGTGGACCGCGAGCGGCTCGGCCAGCCACGGCACCGCGATCGTGGGCGTGGGCGCGTCGGCGCGGGCCAGCGTGGGCGCGGTCGTGGTCGTTGCGCGCGGAGCCGTCGGCTCGGGGCGCGCGGTGGCCTCGGCGTCGTCGCCGGCGGCGACGCAGGCGGGCACCACCGCCGCGGGCAGCAGCGCCAGCGCCACGCCGACACAGGCGGTGAGCGCCGCCGCGGCGGGCGGCTTGCGGCGAGGCTTCGCGGAAGCACGGACGATGCGATCGATGCGGGACATCAGCGACGCTCCAGTGGCCGCGAGGGCCGGTGAGGGCAGTGCACGCGCACCCTCGAGCTCGACGAGCCCGCGCGCGTACTCGAGCGGATCGAACGACGACGCGATCGCGAGCTCGTCGCAGCAGTGCTCGCGTTCGACCCGCAGCCGTGCGCACAGCCAGCGCACGGCCGGGTGATAGAAGAAGCTGGCCTCGATCGCGCCGTGCAGCAGCTGCAGCAGGTAGTCGTGCCGCAGCACGTGCGCGAGCTCGTGCGCCAGCGCGGCGCGCATCGCCGCGGTGGGCACACCGGTGGCCCACGACAGCGGCACCAGCACCAGCGGCTGCAGCACGCCGAACACGACCGGACTGTCGAGCCCCGCGAGCGCCCGCAGCTGCAGGCGCGCGCGCAACCGCGACGGCACGCGCATCGCGAGCGCGAGCTCGTGCAGCAACCGCGACCACGCCGGCGCGGCCGCGACGGCGCGACGACGCCAGCGCGCGACACCGACGACACCGAGCGCGAGCCGCGAGCCGTATGCGCCCGCGCCCGCGGCCCAGGCCGCGAGCACCCACCACGCCGCCGCGCCCGACCCGGGGCCCAGCGGCAGCGCAGCGTCGCCCAGCGCCGCACGCGGCGACGACAGACGCAGCCACGCCAGCGACCAGGTCCACGCGAACGCGATCACCAAGGCCCACAGGCACGCGTGCAGCACCGCGAAGCGCAACGCCGCGCTGCGCTGCCGCAGCGCGCGATCGGCCGCCCACGCGAGCGCGCCCACCAACGCGCCCTGCCACAGCGTGTGCACCAACGCCGACGCGAGTGCCTGCAGCGACGCGGGCATCATCGCGGCCTCCGCGGTCGCGCGGCCTCGAGCTCGTCGAGCCGGGCGCGGATCTCTTCGAGCTCGTCGCGGCTGGGCCGACCGGTGGACAGCGCGCGCAACACCAGCGCCGCGGCCGAGCCATCGAACGCGCGATCGATGAGATCGCCGACCAGCTCGCGCTGCACCACCTCGCGCGGCTGCGCGGCGCGGTAGACGTGGCTGCGCTCGCGCTCGTCGCGGAGCACCAGGCCCTTGCCCGCCATGATCTGCAGCAGCTTGAGCACGGTGGTGTAGCCGGTGGGCCGCTTGGCTGCGAGCACCTCGTGCACGGCCCGCACCGTGGACGGCCCCTGGTCCCACAGCACCGTGAGGATCTCGGTCTCGGCCGCGGTCGGCTTGGGCGGGGCCATGCGCAGGGACATCCTACGAAGATCTTCGTCGATGTCAACGAAGATCTTCGTAGACAAGCGAGGGCGGGGTTAAACCGATCGCCTGCGCGGGGAACGTCGGGCTCGATGCGACCCCGCTGCGTCCCCCACCTCGTCCTCGCCCTGTTCGCCGCCGCGTGCGTCCCCGCCCAGGACACCGCGGACACCGCGAGCGCCGGCACGAGCGCGTCCACCACCGCGTCGACCGGCAGCAGCGAGGGACACGACGGCACCGCCGGCAGCAGTGGCGACAGCGGCGCAACCGCATCGACGGACGCGGCCGACACCAGCAGCTCGATCACCGCGAGCGCGAGCTCGCAGGGCGCAAGCAGTGACACGAGCGCGAGCTCGCAGGGCGCAAGCAGTGACACGAGCGCGAGCACGGACGCGACCGCGAGCAGCTCCGACGACAGCGCCTCGGCGGGCAGCACCACGGGGGCGCCGCCGCCGGCGTGCGACGGCATCGGCGACTGCGAGCGCTGCGGCGCGGTCGAGGGCTGCGGCTGGTGCGGTGCGACCGGCACGTGTGCGGCCGGCGACGCGACCGGACCTGCGGGCGGCAGCTGCAGCGGTGGTTGGGTGATCGAGGGCGACTTCTTCTCGTGCCCGGCCGCCGACTGCTTCGCGCAGACCAACTGCGCCGACTGCCAGGACTTCTACAGCGGCTGCGGCTGGTGTGCCTCGAACGGCACGTGCATGCCGGGCGCACCGGACATGCCCGCGCCCGGTGGACAGTGCGAGGATCAACAGTGGTACTTCGACATCTGCCCCGAGGACTGCGGCGACGAGATGACCTGCATCTCGTGCACCGGCACGGTCGGCTGCGGCTGGTGCGACGCCAGCAACACCTGCATGGCCGGCACCGACGCGGGCCCGCTGCAGCAAGCCTGCGGCGGCGGCTGGTCGACCAGTCCCAATTCGTGCTTCTGAAGCCTCCCGCCCACGGAATCCGCCGCGCGCGGCCATCGCCCCGATCGTGCGGCAATCGTGGGTCGTGGTGGGGTTGGTGGTCTCCTGCACGGGCGCGACGCCGGCGGGCAGCGGCGAGACGTCCAGCGGCGGTGGTGGCAGCGGCAGCGACGCCGACTCCGCGAGCGCGGGCTCGAGCAGCACCGCCGGCAGCGGCGACAGCGGTGCCGACGGCAGCGCGCACGTCGTCGGCGTGGTCGAGAAGGGGCCGTTCATCCTCGGCTCGAGCGTGACCTTGGCGCTGCTCGACGACGGCGGCTCGCCCACCGGCCTGTCGTTCCCGGCGCAGGTCACCGACGATCGTGGCAGCTACGCGGTCGATCTCCCGGGCACGCTCGCGGCCGCGAGTGCCAGCGGCTTCGCCTACGACGAGGTCGGCGGCGCGCTCTCGGGCGCGCCGATCCAGCTCGATGCGGTGGTCGTGGTCGAGGGCCCCGCGCTCGAGCAGCGCATCAACGTGTTGACCGATCTGCAGGCCGATCGCGCGCGGGCCCTGATCGCGGCCGGCACCGCACCGGCCTCGGCGTTGGACCAGGCCCAAGACGAGCTCGTCGCGGCGCTGCCGATCGGCGTGGGCTACGTGCCCACCGCGGCCTTCGAGACCCTGGGGGTCTACGGCGACGGCGACCTCGACAACGCGTATGTCGTCGCGGTCGGGGCCGCGGCGCTGCAGGCCGCGCACGAGCAGGCCGGCGAGGGCGATGCGAGCGCGCAGCTGCAGGCGCTCGTCAACGCGACCGCGATCGACCTCGCCGACGACGGTGCGCTGCAACCCCAGCGCGCCCAGATCTGGCACCTCGCGGGGCAACACGTCGACACGACGCTCGTGCTCGCCAACCTGCAGAGCCACGCGCAGCAGCTGGGCGTGCCGTTCTCCGCGCCGCCGCTGGCGGCGATGTTCGATCACGACGACGACGGCGTCGACGACGAGCTCGACAACTGCGTCGGCGTGGTCAACCCCGACCAGGCCGACGCGAACGGCGACGGCGAGGGCGACGCGTGCGCGAACTGCAGCGATCCCTCGCTGCCCGACGGCGACGGCGACGGCATCCGCGAGCCCTGCGACAACTGCATGTCGCCCAACGTCGATCAGGTCGATGGCGACGACGACGGCATCGGTAACGCCTGTGATTCGTGCCCGATGACACCCGAGGGCGAGAGCGGGCCGTGCTGCGATCCGCGGGCGGCGGCGAGCTGGTGCCGCGAACCCGACGGTGCGATCCCCAACACCGGCTGCAACGACGGCCCCGGCGGCTTCACCTGCAACGGCCTGGTCGACCTCGGCCTCAACGGCTACGGCGACGACTGCATCGGCGGGTGCTTCGGCTACGGCGCCACGTGTGTCGGCGCCGGCGCGTTCCCGGCCCGCACGGTCGCGACCGGCTCGAGCTGCGACGACGGCGAGGCCTGCTGCAGCAAGTACTGCACCGTGGGCGCGAACACCTGCGGCAACGGCGACGGCTATGTCGCGCCGCCGACGTGCCTGCAGTACTACCCCGATGGCGAAGCCCCGACCGGACTCGAGACGCTGGGCATCTGCGTCGACACCACGCAGGGTCCGTGCGCCGCACCGGGCGCGACCGGACGCATCTGCGCCGGTTGATCACTCGGACTCGTCCGCGGATGGCAGCGCGCCTGCTCTCGCGGTCGCGGGCAACGCCGCCTGCGCGGTGCGGATCGCCGCGACCGCGCCCTCGGGGTGCGGCGTGCCGACGTTGGTGACGCGCTGCCGCCCCTTCTCGTCGCGCCACACGATGCGGACTGCGCGACCGTGATCGCCGGGCATGTTGTACATGGTCTCGCCAGCGAGCGAGCGGCGGATGCCCCAGCCGCCGAACGTCTTCCAGTCGTAGTCGACCGCCTCGGCGCGCTCGATCGAAGCCATCGGGATCGTGGGACCGAACAGGCCGTACTGGATCTCGACCGCGCCCTCGCTGACGACGAAGCGCAGCACCGCGAACAGCGACCACAGCACCACGCCGATCGGCACGAACACCAGCCCGGTCAGCCACGCCGGCGTGAACATCATCGCCAGGCCCACCAGCGCCATGCTGCCGGTCAACGCCTGCATCCACTTCGGCGCCGGCCGCTTGTCGCGGTGCAGCACCCGGCCCTTGCCGGCCATGTACTTCTGCTCGTAGGCGTCGACCGCCTGCTCCTCGCGCGGCACCAGCGACTTCGGCTCCTGCTCGCTCATGCGCGGCCCATCCTCGGGGTCATCGTAGTCGAGTGCGCGTCGCTGTGACGTCACGGGACGGCGGGCGGCGCCACCGTCTCACGCACGGGCGCGCACGGCCGCGGCCGCCGGGAATCGTGGGCGCGCGCGCGTGGCACGGCGGTTGCTCGGGTGGTGGCGCATGGTCCACCGCACGCTCGCGCTCGTCCCTGCCCTGCTCACGCTCGTGGCCGCCGCACCGGCCCAGGCCGCACCGATTTGGTTCTGGGAGGACGACGCCCACACGACCACGTTCGTGACGACCCCGACCGGCATGCACGGCGCCGCGTGTCCGATCGACGGCAACAGTCGCGCGGACATCTACTGGTGGGGCAACAACGCCAACCCGCGGGCGTGGTTCGGGCAAGCCAACAAGACCTTCACCTCGACGACGCTGCCGTTTCTCGCCGCGGGCACGATCACCACCGGCCTGGCCGGCGACTTCGACGACGATGGCGACTGCGACCTGCTGCTGTACCGCGAGTTCGGCCTGTCGGAGATCATCGCGTGGCGTGACGCCGGCAGCTGGGTCACCGAGCTGGTCGAGGCGCCCGACGGCCGCCGTCCGTTCGTGTACGAGAGCGGCGGCTACGCGCACATCTTCTGGTACGGGCCCGGTGCCACCGGCGACGAGATCTGGCACCCCGAGCCGCGCAACGGCGCGATCGGTGCGACCTTCGAGGTCGAGCCGTGGGCGGTCACGGGCGACTACATCCCGTTCGTCGGCGACTTCGACGGCGACTTCGAGCAGGACATCTTCTGGCACGGCCCCGGCCCCGACAAGCCCGACTTCCTGTGGTGGAAGGACGGCGTGGGCGACAGCCCGACGGACTTCACCTCGGTGAGCTACTCGGTCTTCAACGCGTACGTGCCGGTCGCGGGCGAGTTCGGCTACAGCCTCTTCGACGACGAGATCCTCTGGTATCGCCCCGGCAGCGCGACGGACTTCCTGTGGGTCTTCGACGGCGATCGCAGCGCCGTGTCCTTCGACGAGGTCGCCGGCGGGGCCTTCGTGCCGTTCGCAGGTGACTTCGACGGCAACGGCGACGAGGACATCGTCTGGGGCAGCTGAACCCGTGCGCTCGCGCGGCACCGCGGTGCTACGATCGAGCGCTGCGGTGACCGCCCCGAACTCCGCGACCGAGCCGGACCTGCGGGCGCCGTCGGCCCCACGCGGCGACGACGTCACGATCGCCGTGGGCACCGTCATCGGTCGCTACGTCGTGACCTCTCGCGTCGGCCAAGGTGGCATGGGCGTGGTCGTGGCCGCGTACGACCCGCAGCTCGATCGCCGCGTCGCGATCAAGCTCATGCGCGCCAGCCGTGCCGACCGCCTCGAGCGCGAAGCGAGGCGCCTGCAACGCGAGGCCATGGCGATGGCCCGCATGACGCACCCCAACGTCATCACGGTGCACGACGTCGGTGAGCACGCCGGCCGCATCTACATCGCGATGGAGCTGGTCGAGGGCGACACGCTCACGACGCGGCTGCAGGCGCGGCCGCCGTGGCCGGTCGTGCTCGAGCTGCTCACGCAGGCCGGACGTGGGCTCGCGGCTGCGCACGCGCGCGGCCTGGTGCACCGCGACTTCAAGCCCGACAACGTCATGGTCGGCCACGACGGTCGCGTACGCGTGATGGACTTCGGCCTCGCGCACGACAGCCGCCCCGCCACCGAGCCCGCCAGCGTCGACGGCGGCGAGCTGCCGCCGCCGGGCAGCATCGCGCACTCGATCCCGACCCACGCCGGGCGCATCGCGGGCACGCCGGGGTACATCGCGCCCGAGCTGCACCGCGGGCTGCCGGCCGACGCGCGCTCGGATCAGTTCGCGTTCGGCGTCGTGCTGTTCGAAGCGTTGTGCGGCACGCGACCGTTCGATGGCGACAACGCGTTCGAGCTCGCCGCCGCGACCATGGCCGGTACGATTCGCGAGGAGCCGCTCGACCGCGCCGCGCCGGCGTGGTTGCGGCAGGTGGTGCGGCGCACGCTCGCGAGCGATCCCGCGGCCCGCTTCCCGACGATGGACGCGGTGCTCGAGGCGCTCGCCCACGGCGGTCGACGCGGCCGCGCGCGGCGGCGGTGGGCGGCGCTCGCCGGCGTCGGTGCGATCGCGGCCGGGGTCGCGGCCGCCGTGGTCGTGCCGCAGCAGCGCGCCCGCGCCCGCTGCGAGCGCGAGGGGGCCGAGATCGATGCATCGTGGAACGACAGCGTGCGTGAGCGCGCGAGCGCGGCGATCCTGACGCACGCCAGCGAGCCGGCGCGCGCGTCGTGGGCGAAGGCCGAGGCCTGGCTCGACCGCTACGCGGCGCAGTGGCGGACCACGCGGACCGAGGTCTGTCTCGCGACCGCCGTCGAGGGCCTGCGCAGCGAAGCCTTGCGCGACCGCGCGGTCGCCTGCCTCGAACAGCGGCGCCGCACCTTCGAGGGCCTGCTGACGTGGCTGGTCAGCGATGCCGGACGCGCCGCCACGGCGGTCACCGCGGCGAGCGGCCTGCCGGCGATCGATCCCTGCACCGACGACGCCGCGCTCGCGCGCGAGCAGGCCGAGGTGGACGACGTCGGCGCGCGCGAACGGCTGCGCGAGGCCGTGGCCGCATCGTTGGTGGGTGACGACCAGGGTCGCGTCGCCGCGGCACGTCAGGCCGTCACCGCCGCCGCGGCGGCGGGCGCGAGCGTGGTCGAGGTCGAGGCGCGACTCGAGCTCGCGGCCGGGCTCGCGGCGCTCGACGAGTTCGACGAGGCGGTCGCGCAGTGCGAGCAGGCGTTCTACCTCGCCGGGCGCACCGGCGACGATCGTGCAGCCGCGGCCGCGGCCGCACGCGCGGCCGCGATCGGCGGCTTCGATCGCCACGAGCCTGCGATCGCGCAGCGGTGGCTGCCGCTGGCCGACATGGCGCTCGCACGCGTGCGCTCGCACGACAGCCCGGCGGTCGCCGACATCCTGCACGACCTCGGCCGGGCCGAGAGCGCCTCGGGGCACTACGACGCGGCCGAGCGCTGGCTGGCGCAGGCGCGCGAGATCGACGAACGCGAGCTCGATGCCGACCACCCCGCGGTCGCGTCGGTGCTGATCGATCTCGCCGTCGTCGCGTTGGAGCGCGGCAACTTCGACGAGGCCGAGCTGGTGACACGCCAGGCGCTCGCGCGCTTCGAGGCCGCCTACGGCTCCGATCACCCGCGCATCGCCGGTGCGCTCAACAACCTCGGCAACGCCTACGACGCGCGCGGCGAGTACCGCCGTGCGCTGGAGCTGTACCAGCAGGCCGCGGCGCAGTGGCAACGCAGCGAGGGCGAAGACAGCGCCAACTCGGCGCGGGTCTGGGTGAACATCGCCAACCAGCACTATCACCTCGGCGAGATCCCACAGGCCATCGCCATGGGTCGCCGCGCACTCGCGGCGGTCGAGCGCAGCTTCGGCAACGACAGCGCCGCGGTCGCGACTGCGCTCAACAACCTCGCCAACTACGTCGCGTCCGACGGCGACTTCGACGCAGCCAAGGCGCTGCTCGAGCGTGCGCTGGCGATCCGCGAGGCCAAGCTGCCCGCCGACCACCCCGAGCTGGCATCGACCCTGGGCAACTTCGGCCTGCTGTTGGTGGCGCAGCCCGAGCCCACCGCCGCAGACCTCGAGCGCGCACGCACGCTGCTGCAGCGCGCGATCGCGATCTGGCGCGTGGGCCTGGGCGCGGGGCATCCGATGACGGCGCAGGCGATCTTCGGCCTCGGTCGCGTGCTCGCGGCCCAGGGTGACCTCGAGGGCGCGCGCGAACAGCTCGAGATCGCGTTGCCGCTGCGCACGCGCGACGACCTGCCACCGCTGCATCGCGCAGAGACTGCGTTCGAGCTGGCCAAGGTGCTGCGCCGACTCGGCCGCGACCCCGAGCGCGCCGTGGCGCTCGCGCGGGACGCCCGCGCGGGCTACGTCGCCGAGGGCGCCGAGACCTTCGCGCTCGACATCGAGGACGTCGACGCGTTCCTCGCCGCGGCACCGCAGTGAGCCGGGCTCACAGCGTGCCGATGAAGTCGACGATCTGCTGCAGCTCGTCGTCGGACAGCGCGGCCGCGTCGAGCGCGGGCATGAACAGGAGCCGGGCCCCGTAACCGCTGCCGCCTTCGCCCTGGCGGACCTTCTCCAGCGCATCGTGGAACGGGTTGGGCCGGATGTCCTTCTCGACCTCGCCGCCTGCGGCGTCGATCCCGTGGCAATTGCGGCAGTGATCGAGGTACAGCGCCTCGCCACCGTCGGCGCGCGGGAACGCATCGAGGAAGTCGAACACGCGCTCGAGCTCGACGTCACTCACGACGCTGCTCGGGTACGCGGCCATCACCGAGGGCGCGAGCTCGTTGCCGGTGCGACCGTTGCGGACGACCCACGTCGCGTACGGCCGCACGGGGTGGCGCAGCTCGTACGCGAGCATCGTGCCCTGCGCGTCGGCGCCGTGGCACGACGCGCACAGCAGCATGTAGACCTCTTCGCCGTCGCGATCCATGCCGCCGCCGCTGCTGCCCGAGTCCGCGCCGCCCTCGCCGCTGCCGCCGCCGTCGGCAGCGCCGTCCTCGCTGGCGCAGGCGGCGGTCAGCGCGACCGCGAAGAGCGAGGTCCAGACCATTCGCGAGAGTCGATCGTCACCGCGCATCGTGCCGCCCCAGCGTAGCCCACCGCCGGCCACGGCTCGACGCCGCGGTTCGCGGTGGCCTACCATCGCGCTGTGGTGCCCAAGCCGTGGCCGCGCGTGCGCGCAGCCCCGCGATCGCGGGTGGGACTCGGCGTGCTCGCGTGGGTGGGCGCATGTGCCGACGTACCCGCGCCCGGCAACGACACCACCGGCGCGCCCACGAGCGACGCGGGCACGACGTGGCCACCGCTGACGACCGGCAGCAGCGACGGCAGCGACGGCAGCAGCACCACCACCGGCGACGGTGGCGGGTTGCCGCCGGCGCCCACGCTGCAGAGCCCCGAGCAGGGCGCGACCGACGTGCCGATCGAGACCGCGTTGTGCTGGCAGCCGGTCGTCGATCCCGACGGTGATGCCGTGCGCTACCGCGTCTTCCTCGACGACATCGAGCTGGCCGAGGGCATCCAGGGCGACCAGCCCGGCTACGAGGGTCCGTGCACGCCGGCGCTGTCGCTGGCGTTCGAGCACACCTTCAGCTGGCGCGTGCAGGCGTTCGAGGCCGAAGCGCCCACGCGGCAGGGTGAGCCCAGCGCGACGTGGAGCTTCACGACCATCGCGGATGTCGACAGCCACGTGATCTTCGAGGACCGCTTCGAGGATCCCTCGGACTGGCAGGTCGGCGGCGACGCGAGCACGGGCGCGTGGGTGCGCGGCAATCCGGTGCCGACCTTCGACGGCGGCGAGGTGGCCCAGCCCGACCGCTGCGCGGGCGGCGAGGCGTGCTGGTTCACCGGACAGAACCCAGACGCCGATCCCGAGCTCGACGACGTCGATGGCGGTGCGACCACGTTGACCTCGCCGCCGTTCGATCTCTCGCGCGCGGCCGCCGGCGCGGTGCAGCTGCAGCGCCACGTGTACAAGGGCGTGGCCGATGCCAGCGCTGCGCTGACGGTGGAGCTGTTGGTGCCCGACGATGCGTCGCCCGACGGCTACGCCGCGCACCCGCTCGAGTCGATCACGGCCGCGACCGCCGACGATCCGCAGCACCGCTGGACTCCGCGCGAGTACGTGCTGTGCGGCGTGCCGCTGGTCGCCGACTCGCGGCTGCGGATCACCGCCCGCGACGATGGCAGCGGCATCGTCGAGGCCGCGATCGACACCGTCCGCGTGATCGCCCACGACGAGGCCACGATCTGCAGCACCGGCGAGGGCGGCGCGTGCGATCCGAGCCTCGGCGCTGCCGCGTGTCCCGACGCGCTGCTGTGCTGCGCGCAGGGTCCGGTGCAGGTCGGCGCACATCGCTGCGCCACCGCGGTCCTCGGCCTCGACCCCGACGATCCGCCGGCGAGCCCCGACGATCCCGGCAACGGCAGCCCTGGCTGCGACGCGCCGGACCTCGCGATCTCGGAGCAGTTCATCATGCCGGTGCTGACCGACATCATGGTCGATCAGGACAGCTGCCTGCTGTACGAGGGCTGCGTCAGCGGCACCGGCACGCGCACGATCCTGCGCTTCGACCTGGTCACGCCCAACCTCGGCTCGCGCGACCTCGTGCTCGGCGTCGCGGCGAACAACCCCGACATCTTCCACTACAGCAGCTGCCACGATCACTATCACTTCGACGAGTACGCGCACTACGAGCTGCGCGACGGCACCGACGTCGTCGGCACCGGTCAGAAGCTGGGCTTTTGTCTGCTCGACTCGTTCAGCTGGGCCTGGCCCGGCGACAACGCGCACTACGACTGCGCCAACCAAGGCATCAGCCGCGGCTGGTCCGACATCTACGAGTCGGCGCTGCCGTGCCAGTGGATCGACGTCACCGACGTGCCCGCGGGCGACTACGTCCTGCGCGCGAGCGTCAACCAAGCCCGCGCCGACTGGGCCGTGCCGGTGTTGGTCGAGCGCGACTACGACAACAACACCGTCGAGGTGCCGGTCACGCTGCCGTGATCGCGCGCGGACGCGTCAACCCACGCACACGCCCACCAGATCGAACTCCGGCGGGTCCTGGTTTTCGGGAAACCACGGCAGACACTCGCCGACGACGCAGTCGCCCACCTGCAGGTCGCAGAACGCCGCGCAGCACGACGCCTCGGTGCAGCTGGGCTGCACCTCCGCGCTGACACAGGCCATGCCCGCCGCGCAATCCCACGGGCCGCTGCAGGGCTGATCGAGTCCGAGCGGTTGCTCCGCGAGCTGGCCGCACACGAACGTATCGCCGCTGGCGTCGGGCACACAGGTGGCCTGCGCGGCGCAGTCTTGCAGCAGCGGATCGCACTGCGGCAGGCACAGGTGCAGGACGCCGTCGAACGCGATCTCGCAGATCTCCCCGACCCCCTCGCAGGTCGGCAAGACGTAGCTGCCGCCGCAGTTGGCGATGCACGTGCCGATGTTCGTCGCCGGGTCGACCCACAGGCACTGCGCGCCGAGCCGGCAATCGTCGATGCCGGAGACGACGGCGCCCTCGACCATGCACGGCTCGCCGATGCCGGCGCCGACGTCGCTGACCGGCGAGCAGCGCGTGGCGTTCCAGTGCGGGCCGCCGTCGTTCGCCCACGGCATGCACTTCTCGCCGGCGGGGCAGTCTTGCAGCCACACGTCGCACTCGATCGCCGGCACCAGCGCGTCGACGCAGTCGGCCAGAAAGCCGCAGGTCTCGGAGCCGAAGTCGACGCGATCGATGCCGGTGTCGAACACACCGGTGTCCTCGGGTGTCGTGCCCACGCTGGTGCCGACGCTGGTGCCGACGCTCGTGCCCGCGCTGGTCGACGCGGTGACCGTGACGCTCGAGGACACACTGGTGCTGCCGTCGGTGCCACCGCCGTCGGCGGTTCCGACCTGCGGCCCGCACGCCAACGACCACGCCGCGACCCCACACGCCCACCCGCGTCCCACTCGAACCATGAACGCAGCGTGCCGCATGTGCGGCCGCGACGCGAGCGCAAAGGTCCGGTCGCGGGCCGCGGGGTCGCGGCTGGCCTCAACCCGCGGGCGGCGGCGGCGGCGGCGTGGCGTCGCCCGGAATCGGAATCTCGCAGTCACCCAGCGCGGTCTTGTCCTGCTGCGTGACCTCTGCGTCGTGATCGATGAGCGTGCTGGTCGTGATCGTGCCGCCGCCGTAGGGCGTGCCCTGCACGCCGTACACGACGTCGGGCGTGTAGAAGTCGAGCGCGTCGCCCGTCATCCACACGTAGCCCTCGGCCTCGAAGTCGTGGTCGACGCCGCCGGCGCTGCTGTTGGGCAGCTCGCCCACGACGTAGGTGGTGCCGACGACGAACCACGAGCCGTCCATCTGCTGCTGCAGCTCGTAGGTGGTCGACTGGTGCGCGCTGGTCTGGTTGTCGGCGTACATCGTGCGCTCGGCCGCCAGCATCCAGCCGGTCTGCGCGAAGCTGATGTCCGAGACCGGGTTGGAGTAGTTGGCGCCGTTGAGGCCGGGGATCGTCGCGGCCAGCACCGCGGTGTCGGGATCGGGGATGCCGGCGTCGTCGAGATCGACCGACCAGATCTCGTTCTCCTGCACCGCGTTCTGGCGACCGCCGTCCTCCCACCACACGCTGTAGTAGAGCTTGCCGTAGTGGGCCTGCACGGCCCACATGCGCTCGCCCAGCGGGCAGAACTGGCCGTCGGGCTCGTTGGCGTCGTTGGGCGCGCCGATGCTCACGTCGCCCTGACCGTGGTGGTAGGTGCTGACGACGTCGCCGCTCATGTCGAGCTGCCAGATGCGGCAATCCTCGTGGCTGACCACGCGGATCGTCTCGCTGTTGCAGTCGTAGTTGATGTTGCCGAACGCCGGGCCGCTGTTGGGGATGGTCGCGAAGGTGCTGACCATCGCGGTGTCCTTGTCGACCTTGTAGATCGTCGAGGGCGTGGTCGTGCTGCCGTACACGCGCGAAGCCGCGGCGTAGATGTTGCCGTACGAATCGAGCGTGAGGCCGAAGATGCCGCCGCCGAAGGTCGCCGAGGTCCACGTCGGGTGGATGTAGATCGGCGCGGGGTAGTTCATGTTCGGTGGCGGCGGATCACCGGAGATGTCGATCACGCGCAGCTCGAAGTCGTTGGCCTGGTACGCGTAGCTCGTCATGACGAGCACCTGCTTGCCCAGGAAGTCGCTGTACATCGGATCGGTGAACGCGGGGTAGCCACCCGCGGCACCGAAGACCTCGGACATGCGGCACGAGCCGGGCCCGTCGTAGCCGGTGGTGCCCGACTCGTCGCTGCCACCGCCTTCACCGACGTCGAACTTCGGTCCACCACCGCTGCTCTCGCCGGTGCCCGCCGATGCGCTCGCGGTGCCGACCGTGGTGCCCGCGGTGGTGTCGCTGGCGCTGGCGCTCGCGCTCGCGGTACCGATGCCGGTCGAGCCCGAGCCCTCGCCCTCTTCGCCGCTCGCGGAGCTGTTGTTCGGCTCGACGGTGCAGCCGAGCCACGCGAGGGAGGCAGCGGACGCGTAGCGCAGCGCGGTGGTCACGGGGCCCGAGCGGAGTCCAACCATGGCACCAGCGTATCAGCGCCGCGGGCCCGCGGCGTGGCGCGAACGCACGTGCGAGGGCGCGGGGGCCGCCGGCCTCGCAGGGTGAGCCCGGTCAGCCGGCTTCGATGCGCACGATCACGGCCGAGATGTTGTCGACGCCGCCGGCCTCGTTGGCCAGCGAGACCAGCTGGTTGCTGGCGGTGTCGATGCTCTCGAAGCGGGTCACCGTCTGCATGATGACCGCATCGGAGATCATCCCCGAGAGTCCGTCCGAGCACAGCACGTAGACGTCCCCGCGGGCATACTCCTCGACCACGATGTCGACGAAGACGTTGGGCGTGAGTCCGAGCGCGCGGACGACCACGTTCTTGTAGCCGAAGTTCTCCAGCTCCTCGCCGTTCATCTCGCGCATGCGACGGTAGTCGTTGAGCAGCGAGTGATCCTCGGTGAGCTGGCTGATGTGACCGCCGCGGATGCGATACACCCGCGAGTCCCCGACGTGACCGATGTAGCAGCGCCCCTGCGTGAAGTAGATCGCGTCGAGGGTGCAGCCCATGCCCTTCTTGCTGGGATCGCCCAGGCCGGTCTCGTGGATGCGGTTGTTGGCGAGCTTGATCGCCGCGACCATGCGGTCGCGCTCGACGTGCAGCTGCGGCATGCGGAACGGCCACGTCGGCGCGGTCTCGGCCGCGGTCGCCTGGTAGTAGCCGCCGACGGTCTGCACCGCGATGTTGCTGGCGACCTCGCCGCAGGCGTGACCGCCCATGCCGTCGGACACCGCCGCGAGCGGCAGATCGGTCGGCAGCAGGATGTTGTCCTCGTTGTGGTCGCGCACGCGCCCGATGTCGGTCTTGCCGGAGAAACGGATGCGGCAGCCGCTGTCGAGGAAGCTGATGCTCATCGCCGTCTAGAACGCTAGCCGATCCCGGAGCGGTTGTGGGCGCGGTCGCGGCCGCGGAGGTGGGACCGCAGGGGCCGCGGCCCGGCGCCCCTCGCAGCCGCGCGCGCGGCTGCGGTAGACTGGCGCGACCACGCGATGGAGCTCGGGCGTCCACGTACCGCGCCGGGGGCCGGCGGAAAGCCCGTGCTGCTCGAGCAGGTGCCGCTGTCGCGGCTGCTGTTCGCGCTGCTGCACCAACGCTTCACCGGGACGCTGCAGCTCGAGCAGCCCGATCCCGCGGGCACGCGCACGATCTGGCTGTCGGGCGGCATGCCGATCTTCACCGACTGGGTCTCGGCCACGCAGGCGCTGGGCGAGGTGTTGGTCGCCGAGGGCATCATCGCGCCCGAGGATCTGGCCCAGGCGCTGCGCGCGATGGCGACGCAGGGCGGTCGGCTCGGGCCGGTGCTGCTGTCGCTGGGCGTCATCGACGACGCGCGCCTGGCCGAGGGCCTGCGGCGCCAGTGTGCGCGCAAGCTGGTCGAGGCCTTCGCGCTGCGCCGCGGCGAGGTCTTCGTCACGCCCGGCGAGTTCGATGGCCCTGCGATGGGCAAGGTGAACTCGCTCGAGCTGATCTTCGCCGGCGTGCTCGCGCACTACGACGAGGCTCGCGTCAGCGCCGAGATGGGCGCGGCGCTGCTGGGGCCGCTCGCGGCGACCTCGGCGCTGGCACGCTACACCGCGCACTTTCGCTTCGGCGCGGCCGACCAGGCGATCCTCGAGCGCCTGCACCACGCGACCGACTTCGACGCGCTGTCGCGGACCGCGGGCGCGTCGCGCAAGCGCGTGGCGCAGCTGGTGTTCACGCTGTGGGCGTGTCAGATGCTGCGCGTCGGCGCAGCGGCGCAGGCGGTCGAGGCCACCGCGGCACCCGCGGCCGCGCCCGCGCGCACGACCGCCACCGTCGCGGCCCCGGCCGCG
>JAIBBS010000138.1 GCA_019694555.1 Nannocystaceae bacterium | reverse complement strand
GCCGCGAGGCTCGCGTGGCGCACCGGCGGCGTCTGCTTGCGCGTCGTGAACGCGCGCTCGAAGCGGACGTCGCCCTGCTTCACCCAGGTGTTGCCGTCGGCCGTGAAGTCGCCGTTGGCTGCGAGCGCGCAGGTGGCATCGTGCGCGCTCAGCCCCGATGCGTTCGACGAGAAGCCGCCGGGGGCCCAGCGCTTGCAGCCGTCGGGCCCGAGCACCCACACGCCCAGCGACGAACACGCCACCGTGCGATCGGCTTGCGCGGGCCCGCCGCTGGTGCCGAACCACACGCGATCGCCGTCGAGCACGAACTCCTGGTACGTGAAGCTGCCCGAGGGCCAGTCGATGCGGGCCAGACACGGCGCGATCACTCGCAACGTCGCGACCTCGGTCGACGTGCCGTCCCAGCGCGTGAGCTGCTCGCCCGCAATCGACCAGACCTCGGGGTGGCGCTCGCCGTCGCCGCGCCACCACGGCATCGCGAACGTGCCCTGCAGCGCCGCCTGAACCGACTCGGCCTCGCCCTCGGCGAGCAACGCGTCGGCGGCCTTGCGTGCGGGGGCGGCGTCGGGGCCGCGCTCGGGCGACGGCGGCGGCGATGCACCGCCGCACGCGAGGCCGAGGACGAGCGGGCACAGCGGCGCGAGGCGAGGGCGCACGCCGCCAGGGTAGCCGGTTTGCGTGCGAGTGCGTGCGGCGCGGGCCTGCGCCCGGCGATCGATCGGCGTTCGCGCAAGGGATCGATTCTCCGACGCTGCGCACTGCACCCCCGCCGCCCGTGATGGACGGCAGGAGCTCGCCTGAAGATGCGGATCGTCACCGCCCCCGTCCTGTCAGCCCTGTGGCTCGTGCTCGCCTGCGGATCGACCGCGCAGTCTCCCGGTCCCGACACCGAGACCGGCCCCGGATCGAGCAGCGGCGTCGTGGGCTCGACCAGCGACGGCAGCTCCGAGGGCGCGTGCATCCCCGGCTACGAGGCCTGTGCGTGCACCCCCGAGGGCCTGTGCCTGATGGGGTTGCAGTGCCTGTCGGATCTCTGTGTCGAGATGCCTGCGGGTGACACCAGCGGCGCGGCCGAGTCGACCGGCGCGGCCGCGTCGACGACCGGCACCGACGACACGACCACCGCGAACGACAGCAGCAGCAGCAGCAGCGGCGGCGGCGAGTCGAGCAGCACCGGCGAGCCGCCACCGGTGTGCCCCGACGGCGACACCTTCTGCGCCGCGGGCACCGAGAACCTCAGCACGTGCGTCGATGGGCAGTGGGTCGAGTCGACCTGCACCGAGCACTGCGCCGCCTTGGCCTACGATCAGGGCACCTGCGACGACGCCACGCAACAAAGCTGCATCTGCTCGGAGCCCAACGACGCGGACTGCTCGCTGGGCGTCGCGGCGTTGTGCTACTGCTACGAAGTCTACGGCTCGTCGTGCGACCAGGACATGCAGGACACCTTCTACGCCACCTGCGTGGACGACAGCGATCCCTCGGTCGCGTGTTTCGGGGCGCACGTCATCCAGGGCGGGATCGACTGCGAGATGGCGATCGCGGACTGCCTGTGAGCCGCGTCGTGCTCGCGCACCGCCGGCCCGCGGTCATCGCGGCTCGTCGGCGACGTCGCGCATGAGCGACGCGCGGGCGTGGCGGCCGCGACCGCGCTGGGCGTGCGTTCCGATCGCGGCCGCGTCGCGTCCACCGTGATCCGCGTCGGCAGGTCGGCGCCAGCGCGTCAACCCGCGCGGCGCTGTTTGGCAGCGTGCAGCGCCGCGAGCACGATCTCCTCGAGGATGACGCGGGGAGGCTCCGCGAGCAGGAACCGTTCACGCCCCGGTTTGAGTCGCGAATCGCGGAGTGCGAATGCCACGGCAAGACGACGCCGAAGAGCACCGAGGACCTCACGAAGCCGATCGAGCCGTTGGTAGCGGCAGAGCGCCGGCGTGCGGTACAGGACGCGGCTGCGCAAGCGTTCGCCGCGTCGTCGTCGAGCAGGGCGCGCCGGCTGAGCGGAAGCCCGAAGATGTCGCGGAAGTCGTGTGGCCGTCGACGCCCGCCCGAGGAGGTGGCACAGCTCGGCGCCCGACTGCTCGAGCTGGTGCGCGCGCGCCCGGGCGAGTACGATCTCACGTTGCATGCGGGCCCGGTGGCAGACGACGGAGACGAGCGTCGAGCCGGCCGACGCGGGCCGCTGCGCGCGTGATCTGCCGCGCAGATGTTCCGTCGGCGCACCGAGTCATCGCGGTGCGAGAGAGAGGACGGTCTCTCGCCTGGCCGTTTTGTCAGCGCTGGTGTCTCGCGTCCTGGCGTGTGCGCCCCAGGAGGCGAAGCTCCCGGTCGTGGCACGCGGGCGCTACGTGGAGATCGCGTCGGAGCGCGACGAGCCGGTGTGCCGCGGCACGGCGGCGTACATGGACCGCGTGATCGAGGCGGTGTTTGCCGTCATCGACGAGACGCCGCCCGACCGCAGGTTCGTTCGATTCGAGTGGCTCGAGCTCGATGAGGACGATCCTGTGATCGGCGGCGGTCGTGCGAGCTTCGCCGGCGATGGCGTGCTCATCCGTTCCGACGTCTACCTCGTCGAGGAGCACGAACTCGTCCACGCGGTACAGATGATGTCGTGGCCGATGCCCAACGACTTCTTGTTCGAGGGCTATGCGGTGTTGCTCGACGGCAAGCGGCTGTGGCACGACGCCTACCCGTGGCCCCAGAGTGCTTCGCTCGACGACCTGCTCGAGGCGCCGAACGTCGCGTACGAAGACTACGACCTCGCGTGGTTCGTCGTCTCGCAGATCGCGTTGGACCACGGCTTCGAGGGGTTGCGCGACTTCTGGCATGCGGTCCCGCGTGGCTCGAGTGCGGCGGAGGTTCGCGCAGCCTACCAGGCGCTGTTTGGGCGCTCGATCGATGCTCTCGTCGAGCCCTACGTGGTCGACTATCCCGATCCGATCGGACCGACCGAGGTCGAACGACGGGCATGCGACTTCGCGCTCTGCCCCGCGGGCGAACCCGCGATGTGGCAACAAAACCAGTGGTCCGCGCTTGGACCGGCGGGATGCGAGGACGACCCGGATGCGATCGGTCCGGACCAGCGACTGCTGGAGTGGGGCGACGTCTGGCGTGACTACACGCTGTTCGGTGAGCCCGCGTACTACGGCTTCGACTACCACGCCAAGACCTCCTTCAGCGTTTCCGCGTGCGAGCTGAACTGCGACAATGTGGCGACCGGGATCGAGAACAGCTTCGAAGGTCCTCCGTTTCTCAGCGATCCCGTGTTCCGCGGCTGGCAATCGCCGGTCCGTGTGGAGGTGAGGGCTGCCCGCTCTGACTTGCCGGCGGCTGCGCCCGGCGCGTTGACGGTCACGCGGAGTTCCGAGCCGCCGGGTTGATCGATCCGGCGAGGTCGTCGATGCCGTCGGCATCCAAGTCCACGACCGCGATGCTTTCCTCGCAGCACGAAGCCGATCGAGCAGTTGGTGGTGCGGTACGTGGCGGAGTGCCGGCGTGCGGTACAGGTACAGGAGGCGGTGGCGCAAGCGTTCGCCGCGTCGTCGTCGAGCAGGGCGCGCCGGCCGAGCACGAGCCCGAAGATGTCGCGGAAGTCGTGTGGTCGTCGACGCCTCGGGCGTTCGTTGGAGCTGGGGCGATCGCACCGAACTCCGCTTGCGAGCAGCGTCGCTCAGCTCATCGACGCCGCCAGCAGGAACGCCGGCGGCGGCGGGCCGCCGCTCTCGACCATGCGGCGCGCCCGCTGGACCTTGAACTCGGTGACCTGGGGATACAGCTCGCGCTGGGTCGCGACCAGGGTGCGCAGCAGCGCGCCGTCGATGGTGATGCCGCGCTCGATCGCGTCGTAGAGATCGTCGAACACCTGTGCGATGCGGGGCTCGACGCCTTCGGACTGCGCCACCGATTGTGTGCGCGCGGCGGGCTTGATCGCGGCCACGGCGGCCTCGACGTCGCAGCTGCGCCCGCTGTGCTCGCACCACGCCGCGAGCGCGCGGCGAACGTAGCGCTCGGGCTGCGCCAGCACCTGCTCGTAGGTCTGGATCACCAGCGGGTAGCCGCGCTGGTTGTGATCGCGCAGCAGCGAGAAGTTCTCGGCCCACCACTCGAGTGCGCCCGGCAGTCGCGGCGGCGCGGGCTCGTCGGGACTCTCGGTCGCGCGCTGGCGATCCTCGAGTGCCCACAGTCGCGCGACCGAGGCCTCGTAGTCGCGCCAGCGTCGGACGTTCGCGACCACGCCGCCGATGAAGCCCAGCTCGGTGCGCACGACCCCGGGCACGAACACCTTGACCACGCGGTCGCGCGTCGCCTCGGGCCGCACGTACTCGCCGGTGTCGGGATGCGGGTTGGTGCCGAAGAACACACCGTCGCGGTAGATCGACTCGTAGAAGCCGTCAGGATTCGCCTCGCGCAGCGCGCCGTCGCCCCAGCGTTTGGGGAAGGCCTGACCGATGACCTCCACGTTCGCGGCCACGAAGGCCTGCATCCACATCGACGTGCCGCTGCGTTTGGTGCCAGAGACCAGGAACATCCGTGCTCGCGCCCCCCACGAGCCACCGTTGGTCGGACGGGCCCGGAGGTTCCTCGCGCGTGCACGCGTGCGCGTGGGAACCTGGTGACCCGCTCGGGCGACTCCGATTCCGAGTGCTCGAGACCAGCGTCACCGCCGCGACGATGCCGCTGGGGGCGCTCGCGCCGCGGCTGCAGGCCGCGGGGTTGTGGGGCGTGTTCGGTCGCCACCTGCTGCGCGTGCGGCCCGAGCTCGCTGTGCCGGTCGACGGCGACGCGTTCGTGCTCGGCGGTCCCATGCACGGCCGCTACGAGGTCGGGTTCTCGTGGGCGTTCGGTGACGACGCCGACGCGATCGCACGGTTGCTGCAGCGCCCGGCGGTGCGCGAGCGGTTGCACGTCTACGTGCCCGAGGCCATCGCCGCGGACGTGCACGCCCGCGTGCCGCAGCTGGCCCGCGCGGCCGATCACCTGCTGACCTGCACGCGACCACCGCCGGGCGGCGGCGCCGAGATCGTGGCGTTGACACCCGACACGCCGCGCGAGCGCTTCGACCCCGAGATCGCCGATCGCCTGCCACCGCCACCGATCTGGCAGCGCTTCGGCTTCGCGTACCACGGCGTGCTCGACCGCGGCGTGATCGCGAGCGTGCTCGAGACCACCGTCGACGACGGCGACCACGTCGCGATCCAGCAGGTCTTCACCGCCAGCGCTGCGCGCGGGCGCGGGCTCGGCCGCGCGTTGCTGCGGACGGTGACCGCGGGCTTGTGCGCGCGCGGTCGGGTCGCGGTGTACCTGTGCGCGGTCGACAACCTCGCGTCGCTCTCGCTGGCGCGCAGCGCCGGCTTCGCGCTGCAGCGCTCGCCCGCGTTGCTGCAGCAGCGCTGAGCCACGACACCGCACGCGAGGGCAGCGGCAGCGCGCTGCCCTTGCCCCGGCACGCGCACGGCGGAACCCGCTGCGCGGACCTGCCAACGTAGCCCATGGGGGACTGCGCACGACCATGCCGCTGGCGACCACGACCGACCCGATCACCACGTCTTCGCCGCAGCCGCGCGTGTTGGACCGCGCACCGACGCGCGAGGAATTCTGGCGCGACATCTATCCCCAGCAGGTACCCACGCTGTGGCGCCAGGCCCAGGCCGAGCACCCGCTGGTCGCACTCGGGCGCCAGGGCCCCGAGGCGTTCTTGCGCGAGCTGGTCGCGCGCGCGGGGCAGCGCATGCTGACGGTCACCAGCGCGCCGCCGCGGGTGGCCGGGCGCATGGGCTTCGGCGAGCAGCGCTGGGTCGACTGGGGCAGCCGCGACGCGAGCCTGGCGGACTTCGCCCAGGACGTGCTGACCGAGCTGCGCGCACCGAGCGGGCACTGCGACTACGTGCAGAGCGCGACGGTGCGGCAGTGCCTGCCGGAGCTGGTGCCGCTGACCGAGCTGTGGCTGGTCGATCCGGCGCAGATGCTCGACGAGCGCACGCAGCTGTGGATCGGCAGCGGCGGCCAGCGCGTGCCGGTGCACCGCGACGAGAGCCACTCGATCGCGATGATGGTCTCGGGCGCCAAGGAGTTCCTGCTGTTCCCGCCCGAGCAGCTGCCCAACCTCTACACCACGCCACGGCGCGAGCTCGCCGGCGATCCCATGCGCAGCGCGATCGACCCGCGAGCGCCGGACCTCGAGCGCTACCCGCGGCTGGCGCAGGCGCTGCCGACGATGACGGTGCTGCGCATCGAGCCCGGCGACGTGTTGTTCCTGCCGGCGCACTGGTGGCACGCGGTCGACTCGTTCGGCTTCAACGTGATGTGCAACTCGCGGTGGTTCGACATGTCCGCGGCCATGCGCGGCGATCTCAGCGCCTGCTTCGCCCATGCCATGGTCACCGCGCGCACGGTCGGGCCGGCGCAGGCGCGGCGCTTTCGCGAGCGGTTGCAGCGCGAGCTGTTCGACGACGACGGTGCGGCCGCCCGCACGCCCGCGATGCAGGCCGCGCTGCACGAGCAGCTGCGCGTCGCGGTCGCGACGACCCGGCGCGAGCGCGTCGCACCGCTGCCGCGCATGGATGCGCCGCTGCGGATCAACCCCCGCGCCAGCGTCACCCTCGCCGGCGACGCGGTCGAGCTGCGCGTCGGTCCCGTGCGGCACTTCCTCGACTGGGCCTATCTGCCGCTGCTGCGCGCGTTCACGCGGCCGTGCTCGCCCCAGGCCGCGCTCGAGCAGCTCTCGCGCGACTACGACTTCGAGCCCGACCGCGCGATCGCCCGCGTCCGCGCGATGCTCGAGGACGGCGTGCTCCTGGGCGAACCCGGTCCGCGCCCGCCCGAGCCGGAGCTGTCGCAGCGTGCCCGCGTCGACGCGGCCACGGCCCACGTCGCGCTGCAGCTCGCCGAGATGCCACGCCATCACCTGCAGGCGTTCGCGGCGTCGCTCGAGACCTTCGCGTTCCTGAGTCACGGCGAGCCCTATCCCCACCTGCCACCCGGTCAGCAGGGGTTGCTCGGCGTGCCGATGGCGCCCGAGGCCGCGGCGACGTTCTTCGAGCGGGCCCGTCGCAACCTCGGCGAACGGCTCGCGAGCGCCCTGGTCGCGGAGGACTTCTGGCAGCGCTGGTATCGCCTGGCCCCGACCGCGGACTTCGAGGTCGCGAGCCCGGGGCTGGCGCGCGAGGACGTGGCCGCGGGCACGCGCCACCAGCTCGCGTGGGATCAGCTCGAGGTGCTCGCGTGCTTCCGACAGCCGCGCACGCCGACGGCTGCACTCGCAGAGCTGGGGCAGTCGGTGCAGCTGGGCGCCGACGACTTGCGGCAATTGCTGATCGGCATGATCGCTGCGGGTGTGCTCGTGCCCACGAGCGAGCCCGACCCCGTCGATGGGTGACGATTCGGGGAACCTCGACGGGTGCGAACCCAACACCGATCACGGGACAGACGACGGGGTCGGGCGGCAAGGGGAGACCAAGACATGAAGCGCAAGCAACAAGAGAGCAAGCCCGAGATCGACAACACGGTGGTCGCGATCGAGGTCGTGTCGGACCAGGATCTCGCGACGGTCGCAGGCGGACGCGAGTGGGGTTGGTGGCAGATCCAGCCCACGAACGCGAACTACGGCGGCGGTGGCTATGGCGGCGGCGGCGGCTACGGCGGTGGCTGGGGCGGCGGTTACGGCGGCGGCTACGGCGGCGGCTGGGGCGGCGGCGGCGGCTACGGCGGCGGCTGGTACTGACGACAGGATTCGTGCGCCGCCACGCGCGGGCATGAACGAAGCGCGGACGGAGGCGGTGATGCAGGAGACCATGAAACTCGGGCATGCGCGGGTGCTGCTGGGGGACTTCCGCGCCGCGCAGTGGATCGCCAACAACGATCCCGACATGGACGAAGCCCTGCTGCGCAAGCGCTTCGGCGCCATCCACGAGTTCTTCGTCCGCAACGTTCGCCGCGTGCGGCCGGGGCTCTTCGCCGGCACCGACCCGGCGTTGTTCGTCGACGTCATCCGCAAGTGGATGACGTTGTACGGCGAGACCCTGGCGGCGCTGTGCTCCCGCTACCCGCGGGTGGCCGGCACGCTCGATCTCCAGCTCGAAGGCACCAACTGGTCGCGCGAGCTGGGGATCGAGCACCGCGGTCTGCTCGAGATCGGCTACTTCTCGCGCTACGCCGAGGTGTGGGCCGAGAAATCGCTCAAGCACGAGTCGTGGTACCGCTCGTTCGAGGCCCGGCGTGGCTTCGTCGGCAGCGCGGCGTTCTGGCACGGCTTCGAGCTGGCGCAGCAGGGCCGCCTCGACGTCGTCGACGAGCTGGGCAACGGCGTGACCATGTTCGACCTCATCGGCATCCTGCGTTCACCGATGCATCGCGGTGACCTCGAGCAGACCTTCGCGTCGGTGGGTTGGAGCGTGCGCGGGCTGCAGCCGGTCGCACGCGCGGCGCTGGCGTGGTACGCCGCGCACGGCGGTCGCGAGCGCGCGCCGCACGACGAAGTCGCCGCGTGATGCGAGCGCGCCCCGGCGTCACGCCGCGACGCCGAGGTGGCGCAGCACGAACGCGAACCACACCGCGGTGTGGCTGATCGCCGGGTAGCGCCCGGAGGGACCGCCGTGGCCGGCGCCCATGCTGGTGCGCAGCAGCAGCTCGCCGCCGGGCCGCGCGACGTGGCGCAGCTTGGCGATCCACTTCGCGGCTTCCCAGTAGCCCACGCGCGGATCGGTCCAACCCGCGGTCGCGAGCAGGGCAGGGTAGCGCGCGGCACGGACGTTCTCGTACGGCGACCACGCTGCGATCGCCTCGAAGTCCTCGGGCAGCAACGGGTCGCCCCACTCCTCGCGCTCGATGACCGTCAGCGGCAGGCTCGGATCGAGCATGGTGTTGAGCACGTCCACGAACGGCACGTCCGCGACCGCGACGGTGAACAGCTCGGGCCGCAGGTTGAGCACGGCGCCCACCAGCAGGCCGCCGGCGCTGCCGCCCTGCAGGGCCAACGCGTCCGCGCGCGCGATGCCGGCCGCCAGCAGGTGCTCGGCCGCCGCGATGGTGTCGTGGAAGCTGTTGGGCTTGTGGCGCACGCGGCCCTGCTCGTACCAGCGCCGGCCCAGCTCGCCGCCGCCGCGCACGTGGGCGATCGCCACCGCCACACCGCGCTGCAGCAGCGACAGTCGATGGCTGCTGAAGCGCGCGTCGAGCGGACGACCGTACGCGCCGTAGGCCTGCAGCAACAGCGGCACCGCGCGGCCGATGTCCTGCCGTCGTCGCACCAACGAGATCGGCACCGCGGTGCCGTCGGGCGCGGTCGCGTGCAGGCGCTCGACCACCAACGTCGCGGGCTCGTGGCCGGGCACCTCGTAGCGCTTGCGCACGATCCAGCGCCGCGCGTCCATGTCGTAGTCGACCGCCGTGAGCGGCGTGACCATCGAGCTGTAGTAGAAGCGCGCCGTGGCGGTGTCCCAGCAGCGGTTGGGTCCGGGGTCGAGCGCGTAGATCGGCTCGGGCATCTCGACCTCGTGCTGGGTGTCGCGCCGCAGGTCGAGCACGCGCAGCCGCGGCACGCCCTCGCGGCGCAGCCACACCAGCAGGTGACCGGCGAAGGCCTCGACGCGATCGACGTGCGTGTCGTCGCGGTAGGGCAGCAGCGGTCGCCAGTGCGTGGGGTCGGGCTGCGACAGCGGCGCCTCCATCACCATGAACTCGGGCGCGTCCGCGTTGGTCACGATGAACAGGCGCTCGCCGTGGATCGCGACGTCGTACTCGACGCCGTCGCGCCGCGGCGCGACCAGGCGCGGCGGCGCGTGCAGATCGTGGGCGTCGAACAGCCGCAGCTCGCTGCTGGTGCGCGAGGCCGCGTCCAGGATCACGAAGCGACCGCTGCGGTCGTGCCGCAGCCGCAGGTGGAAGCGCTCGTCGGGTTCCTGATACAGCAGCACGTCCTGCGCGACCGCGGTGCCCAGGCGGTGCAGCCACAGCGCGTGCGGGCGATCGGCATGATCGAGCCGCAGGTACAGCAGCGCGGTGCCGTCGGCCGACCACGCCAGCTGCCCGGCAGCATCCTCGATCGCGTCGTCGTGGTCCTGCCCGCCGGCGAGCTCGCGGACGCGGATGCAGCAGTGCTCGTCGCCGCGGAGGTCGACGGCGTAGGCGATGCGGCGGTGGTCGGGGCTGGCCCGCAGCTCGCGCAGCGCGAAGAAGCGTTGCCCGGCCGCGAGCGCGTTCTCGTCGAGCACGATCTCGGGCTCGGCCTGCGGCGACGCGACGGGGCGGCGCACGTGCACCGCGTAGTCGCGCCCGGCGGTGGTGCGCACGGCGTAGGCGAACGGGCCCTCGGGTACCGGTGCGGTCTCGTCGTGATCGGGGATCCGCGCGACCATCTCGGCCACCAGCTGGTCTTGCAGCGGCTGCGCGGCGGCCAGCATCGCGGCGGCGTAGTCGTTCTCGCGCTCGAGGTGCGGCAAGACCTCGGGATCGTCGCGGTCGCGCAGCCACGCCCACGGATCCTCGTGCACGCGGCCGTGCAGCGTGATCGCGTGGGCGCGGGGGGCGGCCCGCGGCGGAGTCGGCGTCGCTGCGTCGTTCATGCGGCCCGGCACGGTAGCATGGGGTCGCGCCGCCGCCGCGGAGGCACGCGATGGCACCGCGGCGTCGCGCCGGTCGGCGGATGCGCGGGCGGAACGAGATTGCGCTCGCGCGGATGGCGTCGCTGCGCTATGGCAACGGTGCGACGCCGATGCTCGTGTTCGTGCAGCAGCTGTGGGACGTGACGGTCGCGCTCGCGCCGTGGCTGCTGCTGGGCGCGGCACTGGCGGGTGTGCTGCACGTGGTGCTGCCGCCGGGCTTCGTGCATCGCCACCTGCGCGGCCGCGCGGGCGTGTGGAAGGCCGTCGCGATCGGCGTGCCGCTGCCGCTGTGCTCGTGCGGCGTGATCCCGGCGGCGATGGGTCTGCGACGCGACGGCGCGAGCCGCGGTGCGTCGATCGGATTCCTGGTCGCGACGCCGCAGACCGGCGTCGACTCGGTGCTGGTCAGTGCGAGCATGCTCGGGCTGCCGTTCGCGCTGTGGAAGGTCGTGACCGCGTTGGTCACCGGCGTCGTGGCCGGGACCTTGGTCGATCGCTTCGATCACGGTCACGACGACGCGCGGCCGCAGGATGCCGGTGAGGCCGGCCCGCCGCGACGCGGCGTCGCTGCGGTGGTGCACCACGGGCTCGAGATCGTGCAGACCATCTGGCGCTGGATCGTGATCGGCGTGGTGGTGTCCGCCGCGATCGGCACGTGGGTGCCGCCGGCCTCGCTGGCCGCGGTCGCGTCGCTGCCGGCGTGGGTCGTGGTGCTGGCCACGCTCGCGATCGCGGTGCCGCTGTACGTGTGCGCCACCGCGTCGGTGCCGATCGCGGCCGCGTTGGTCGCGGGCGGCTTCCCGCCCGGCGCGGCGCTGGTGCTGCTGATGGCGGGTCCCGCGACCAACGTCGCGACGCTCGGCGCAGTCGCGCGCGGCTTCGGTGGCCGCGCGCTCGCGATCTATCTCGGCACCATCGTGGTCGGAGCGGTGGCGTTCGCGTGGGCCTTCGATGCCCTGCTCGGCGCGGCGACCATCGCCCACGTCCACGCGCACCTGCACGACGAGGGCGCGTGGTGGCAGCAGCTCGCGGGCGCAGCCCTGGTGTTGCTGTTGGCGAGCTTCGCGGTCACGGATCTGCGCCGCGCGCTGGCCCGCCGCGCGGCGTCCGCGGTGCCGCCGTCGACCCCGAGCGTCGACGTCACCGTCGTGGGCATGAACTGCGAGGGCTGCGTCGCGCACCTCGAAGAGACCCTGCGGGCGGCCCCCGGTGTGCGCGCGTGCGAGGTGACGCTGGTGCCGCCCCGGGCGGTGGTCCACGGCGACGTCGATCTCGCGGCGGTTCGTGCCCTGGTGAGCAAGGCCGGCTACTCGGTGCCCGGCGGCGACAGGGCCGATGCGCTACCATCGGCGCCCTGACGATGAGCGAAAACTCGGGTCCCCCCAACTTCGTCCGCGATCTCGTTGCCGCGGACGTCGCTGCCGGCAAGCACGGTGGTCGCGTGATGACGCGCTTCCCACCCGAGCCCAACGGCTACCTGCACATCGGCCACGCCAAGTCGATCTGCCTCAACTTCGGTCTCGCGAGCGAGTTCGGGGGGCTGTGCAACCTCCGCTTCGACGACACCAATCCCGCGCGCGAGGAGCAGGAGTACGTCGACGCGATCCGGCGTGACATCCGCTGGCTCGGCTTCGACTGGCAAGAGCGCGAGTACTTCGCCTCGGGCTACTTCGACCAGCTGTACCGCTGGGCGCTGCAGCTGATCGGCAAGGGCCTGGCGTACGTCGACAGCCAGAGCCCGGACGAGATCCGCGAGGGCCGCGGCAACTTCTACAAGAAGGGCACCGAGAGCCCCTACCGCAACCGCAGCGTCGACGAGAACCTGGCGTTGTTCGAGCGCATGCGCGCGGGCGAGTTCCCCGAGGGCGCCCACGTGCTGCGGGCCAAGATCGACATGGCCCACGGCAACTTGAACATGCGCGACCCGCCGATGTACCGCATCAAGCACGCGCATCACCACCGCACCGGCGACACGTGGTGCATCTACCCGATGTACGACTACGCCCACGGCCTCAGCGACGCGATCGAGGGCGTGACGCACTCGATCTGCACGCTGGAGTTCGAGGACCACCGTCCGCTGTACGAGTGGTTCCTCGAGGCGCTCGCGCTCGAGCACCGGCCGCAGCAGATCGAGTTCGCGAAGCTGAACTTCACCTACGTGGTGCTGTCGAAGCGACGGCTGCTGCAGATGGTTCAGGAGCGCCTGGTCGACGGCTGGGACGACCCGCGCATGCCCACGCTGTCGGGCCTGCGGCGCCGCGGCGTCACGCCCGAGGCCATCCGCAACGTCGCCGAGCGCGTGGGCGTGTCCAAGCGCGACGGCTCCGTCGACGTGACGCTGTTCGAGCACGAGATCCGCGAGCACCTCAACGCCACCGCGCCGCGGCGCATGGCGGTGCTGCGGCCGCTCAAGCTGGTGATCGAGAACTACCCCGAGGACGCCGAGGAGTGGTTCGACGCACCCGACAACCCCGAGCAGCCCGAGGCCGGCGGCCGCAAGGTGCCGTTTTGCCGCGAGCTGTACATCGAGCAGGACGACTTCCGCGAGGTCGCGCCCAAGAAGTGGTACCGCTTCGCGCCCGGGCAGGAGGTGCGCCTGCGCTACGCCTGCCTGGTCACGTGTCGCGAGGTGGTCAAGGACGCCGAGGGCCGCGTGGTCGAGCTGCGCTGCACCTGGGATCCGAACTCGCGCGGCGGTGATGCGCCCGATGGCCGGCGTGTGCGCGGCACCTCGCACTGGGTCTCGGCGCGTCACGCCGTGGCCGCGACGGTGCGCCTGTACGATCGCCTGTTCACCGAGGCGGATCCGCTGGGCGTCGAGGGCCGCGACTGGAAGGAGTTCCTCAACCCCAACTCGCTCGAGGTGGTCGAGGACGTGCGCATCGAGCCGAGCCTCGCGACCGCACCCGTCGGCGCGCGCTTCCAGTTCGAACGCGTGGGCTACTTCTGTGTCGACCTCGACAGCACGGCCGCGCGGCCGCTGTTCAACCGCACCATCGGGCTCAAGGACAGCTGGGCCAAGCTCGAGGCGCGCGAAGGCAAGCCCGGCAGCTGAGCGAAGCCGCGGCGTCGCGGTGGTTCAAGGCTGCGCGCGCGCGGCCGTGAGCCGCTCGTGCAGCCCCGGCCACGCGTCGGCGCCCGCGAGCGCGCGCAGCTCCTTGAGCCAGCGCGCCAGCTCGAGGTCGTTGGCGCCGCGCCGCGCGAGCGCGAGCAGGGTCGACTCGACCACGCCGTGCGCGACCGCGAAGGCCGGCGCAGCCTCGACCAACGACGTCAGCGAGTGCAGCACGTGCGGCAGGTGCACGCGGCACTGCTCCTCAAGCTCGGTGCAATAGCCCAGCGCCTGCAGCGAGTACAGCACCGCGATCGCGTCGTCGGTGCCGAACATCTCCGACGGGCCCGGCCATGGGCACGCCACGCCGGTGCGCGCGGCGACCTCCGCGACGAGCTCGAACAGAAACGTCGGCAGGCGCAGGTTGTCGTCCTCGCGCGACCACTGCGCGAGGGCGTGGGGAGTGTCCTCGCCGGCGTTGTCGAACAGCCGCGCATCGAGACGGAACTGGGGCCCGAGCGCGTGGAACTCGAGCACGAGGCCGAAGCGGCAGCCCAGCTGCGCGCCCAGCAGCGGCGCGACCGCGTCGTCGGGCCAGGCGTCGACGGTGCCCAGCATCAGGTCGCCGACCGACAACGGTGCGCCGTGCTCGGTCTCGACGCCGGGGTCGAGCGCCTCGACGCGCACGCGCATCAACGCGAACGCGGTCGGGCGACCGCAGCGCTCGAGCAGGCGCGCCAGGCTGCGTTGGATCCCGATCGCGGCCTCGAGGCCCTCCGGATCGCCGCCGAACGCGGGGTGCAGCACGAGCAGCTTGCCCGCGCCGACGCTGCCGGCCAGCTCGCTCACGAAGCCAGTGTGCGCGATGGCGGCGCCGCGGTCGACCGCGGTGACGAGGCGCCACGATGTCACCGCGCGGCGGGTCCGTTCGTAGCAACAGCCGAACCCGACGAGGAGCCACCAAACGATGTTCCGCACCCTTGCCCTGCTCTCGCTCGCGATCGCGCCCCTGCTCGCGTGCACCACCGACGGCCAACCGGACACCGCTGCCACGCGCGCAGCCGAAGGGCCGCTGGTGGGCCGCACCATCTCGCTGACGATCCCCGACGCCGCCTTCGATCGCGCGATGGTCGATGCGCTCGCCAAGCACATCGAGGCCGCGGTCGGTGCCGAGTCGCTGTCGGTGCGCGTGGAGAAGGCCGACGACGGCGGCGCGGCGCAGCTGACCATCGACGCGTGGGGGCGCACGGCCATCGGTGACGATGCGCTGGTGGCGGGGCTGCGCCGCAGCTTCCCCGCAGTCGCGAGCGGTCCGATCGCGATCTCGGCGGCCGCCGACGCGCCCGCGCCGGAGTCGCTTCCAGCGCTCGAGGTCGACGGCGACGAGGATCCCGAAGTGGTCCGTCAGCGCGTGATGGAGCAGCTGCGCGCCAAGGGCGTGCAGGGGGATGTGCAGGTCACGGTCGAGGACGACGGTGACGAAGAGGAGGGACGCCGAGAGATCCGCGTCGAGGTCAAGGACGACAAGCACGTCGGCGCGCACTGACGCGACTGCGGCCGGGCACGCGGCGCGGCTAGCTCTCGAGCGTGAGCGCGGCGAAGTCCGGCATCAGCTGCGCCTCGGGATCGTAGCCCTTGACGTGCCAGCCGTGCACGATGACGCGGGCGCCGTACATCAGCGGGATGCATGGGACCTCGCTCGCGACCCGGGCCAGCGCGTCGTCGATGGCGCGCTGGCCCCCGGTGGTGCGTGCGGCCTGCAGCAGCCCGTCGACGGTGGCGTCGCGCCAGCGCGCGTAGTTGCACGCGGTCGCAGGGTTGTTGCCGGCCTCGAGGATCCCGGCGCTGCCGATGGTCGAGTTGAGGTAGTCGACCGGATCGGTCGTGTCGGCGATCCAGCCGCCGAGCACGAGGTCGTAGTCCGCGGCGGCGATGCGCGCACCGTAGTCCTCGCTGTCGCTGGCGACGATGGTCTCGACATGGACGCCCAGCTCGCGCAGCTGCGCGGTGATCGTCGCGGCGACCGCGTCGGGCCGCGCGAGGTAGGGACGGGGACCCCAGACCCGCAGCATCCGCAGCGTGGGCAGCTCGGCGTCCGCCAGCAGCGCGGCCGCGGCCGCGGGATCGTGGCGCAGGCCGTCGTTGCCGCGGCCCAGCGCAGGCGGCAGCAGCCCGCGCGCGACGAAGGCGGCGGGGTTGCTGAAGCACAGCTCGGTGAGGCGGTAGCGATCGATCGCCAGCGCGAGCCCGCGCCGCACCTTCGCGTCGCGCAGGTGTCGTTGCTCGGTGTTGATGGCGAGAAACGCCGTGCTCATCCCGGCCTGGAACAGCTTGCGTGCCGACTTGAGCTCCGCGACGTCGTCCCGCGCGAGCGCCAGCGTGAAGTCGATGCGGCCGTCCTCGAGCGCGGCGAGCAGCTCGCTGGGCCGTCCGTCCGCGCCGGGCGCGAAGCACTTGACCTCGATGGTGTCGATCGCGGGTTGCCGCGCCGCGTGTTCGTTGCGGACCAGCCGCACCAGATCGCGCGTGGCGTGGGCGATGCGGTAGGGCCCGGTGCCGATGGCGAACGGCGAACCCGCGCGAGCCACCCGCATGCCGATGCCGGCGAGCAGCTCCTCGGGCCGGTGATTCCACGCGCTCGCGCGCAGGGCCACACGGGCGCCCGCGGCCTGGATGTCGACGCCGTAGGGCGCGAGCATCGGCGCGAGCGCGTCCGCGACGTGCTTGGCCGACAGCGCCGTGCCGTCGGAGAAGCGCGCGTCGGTGCGCAGCTCGATGTTGACGGCGTTGGTCCCGGCCTGCCGCTGCGGCATGCCCAGCGCCAGCCGCGGCTCGACGCGCTGCTCGACCCGGGCATACAGCGACTCGAACACCTGCGACAGCACCAGGTGGCCGGTGAAGTCGTGGGCCCGCTGGGGGTCGAGCGACGCGATCGGCGTCAGCGTTCCGACCCGCAGCACCTTGGCCTCGCCCATGGCAGTGCATCATAGCCTGGCCGGACACGCCGCGCCGCAGGGTCGTTGCCGCCGGGGACGCGGCAGCGGGTACACTGCCGCCGCGACATGTCCGCACGTGCGCCGTACTACACCGAGGACCACGATCGGCTGCGCGAGACCGTGCGCCGCTTCGTGCAACGTGAGATCGCCCCGAACATCGACGCCTGGGACGAGGCCGGAGCGTTTCCCCGCGAGCTGTACGCCAAGGCCGGCGAGCTCGGGGTCCTGGGACTGGGTTTCCCAGAGCCGCTCGGTGGTCTGCCCTGCGATCCGTTCCATCGCATCGTGGTCACCGAGGAGCTCGCGCGCGTGGGTTCGGGCGGCCTCGTCGCGGGGCTGATGAGCCACGGCATCGCGCTGCCCCCGATCGTGGCCCTGGGCGACGAGGCGCTGCAGCACAAGGTCGTGCCGCGGGTGCTGCGCGGCGAGGCCGTGGCGGCGCTGGCGATCAGCGAGCCCGACGGCGGCTCCGACGTCGCCAACCTGCGGACCACCGCGACCCGCGACGGCGACGACTACGTCCTGCGCGGCAGCAAGACCTTCATCACCTCGGGCATGCGCGCCGACTTCATCACCGTCGCCGTGCGGACCGGCGGGCCGGGCATGGCTGGGATCTCGCTGATCGTGGTCGAGGGCGATCGCCCCGGTCTCACGCGCACGCCGCTGTCGAAGATGGGCTGGTGGTGCTCGGACACCGCGACGCTGTACTTCGACGAGTGCCGCGTGCCCGCGGCGAACCTGGTGGGCAAGGAGAACCAGGGCTTCCTGGGCATCATGCAGAACTTCAACGGCGAGCGCCTCGCGATCGCCTCGATGGCGATCGCGTTCTCGCAGACCTGCCTCGACGAGGCGCTGGCGTGGGCGCGCGATCGCCAGACCTTCGGCAAGCCGCTGATCTCGCGGCAGGTCATCCGCCACAAGCTGGTCGACATGGCGCAGCGCATCGAGTGCACCCGTGCGTGGCTCGAGCAGCTGGCCTGGCGCGTGCAGCAGGGGCAGTGGCCCATCGCCGACGTGTGCATGCTGAAGAACGCGGCCACGCAGTGCCTCGAGTACTGCGCCAAGGAGGCGGTGCAGATCCTCGGCGGCGCCGGTTACATCCGCGGTGCGAAGTCCGAGCGGATCTACCGCGAGACCAAGGTGCTCTCGATCGGCGGCGGCGCCGAGGAGATCATGAAGGAGCTCGCGGCCAAGCAGCTGGGCTACTGACGCGCCTGCGCGGACCGACGCCGGCCGCGGTACGCTGCGCCGGCCATGTCCGACTCCGCCGTCGCCCTGCCGACCTGGACCGCGCACGCGCGCCTGGGTGAGCGCACGCTGTTGTCCGGCCTGACCGTCCCGGTCTACGCCAACTTCGCCGGGATGTCGCCGCCGTGCGATCCCGTGCGCGCGGCGATCGTCGCCGCGGTCGACGAGCTCGCGTCGCGCGGCGCCGCGGCGGGCTGGGGCCTGCTGGGCGCGCGCGAGACCCTGCGCGCGCGGCTGGCCACGCTGGTCGGTGTGGCCGCCGACGAGATCGGGCTGGTGCCCAACACCACCACGGGTCTGCGCGCGATCGCCTTCGGGCTGCCGTGGCGTGCGGGCGACCGCGTGATCGGCTTCGACGGCGAGTTCCCGGCCAACGTCACGCCGTGGCAGCAGGCCGCGGCGGCGTTCGACGGCACCGTCACGCTGCTGCCGCTGTCGACGTGGTCGGAGCCGCAGGCCGGGCTCGCCGAGCTCGATCGCTCGCTCGCGCAGGGTCGCGTGCTCGCGGTCGCGGTCTCGGCGGTGCAGTTCGCCAGCGGTCTGCGCATGCCGCTGGCGGAGATCGGCCGCTGCTGCCGCGCCCATGGGGCCGCGTTCGTGGTCGACGGCATCCAGGCCTGCGGCGCGGTGCCGCTGGATTGCGAGGCGTTGGGCATCGACGCGCTCGCGTGCGGCGGACACAAGTGGCTCGGCGGCGCCATGGGCCTGGGCTTCGTCGCGATGCGGCACGCGTTCGCGCGGACGCTGCGTCCGCGCGTCGCGGGCTGGACCAGTCACGAGGACGCGGCCGCGTTCCTGCTGCAGGGCCCCGGCCTGCTGCGCTACGACCGGCCGGTGCGGGCGCGCGCGGACTTCGTCGAGGACGGCGGCAGCGCGCTCGCGTTGGTGCCGGGGTTGGTCGCGGCGGTCGAGCTGCTGCTCGCGCTGGGCGTCGAGCGCATCGCAGCGCATGCGCAGCGCTGGCACGACGCGCTCGAGCCGGCGCTGCTGGAACGTGGTTTCCGCAGCCGTCGGGCGCCGCAGCCCGAGGCGCGCTCGGGCATCCTCGGGGTCGAGCCGCCGCCGGGCGTCGACGTGGTCGCGCTGCATCGCGCGCTCGAGGAGCACGGCGTCGCGTGTGCGATCCCCGATGGCGTGCTCCGCTTCGCGCCGCACTGGTCGAACCACATCGACGAGATCCCGCGCGTGCTCGCGGCCCTCGACGCGCACCGCTGAACCGAAGTGCGGGCGCGCTCGTGCGAACAACGTTCAATCGCGTACGGGCTCGGCGTTGCCTACATCGGAACCGATCGCGATCGCGTGGCACCTTGCGATCGGGCGCGCTGCCCTACTGGTGCCACCGCGTGCTCAACTTGGGCACGGCACCAGACGTGAAGGTGTGAAGTTCGCGGAATCCTTGGGCTTGGGGACCGGGCGTCCGACTTGCTGAGGTACCCTGGTGTGGCCGGCGAAGACGAAAACGGTTGCCGGACCGACCACGTCAACCTCGGCGACGCAGTCACAGCGGCTGCCTCGCTTCATCCAACAAGCTGGAGAAGGAGTCCGTCCCAATGTTTTTCGGCGTATGGCTGTTTGTGCTCGGTGTGCTCGGAGCCTCGAACCTCATCATCGCTCGCAAGCCCGATGCCCGTGAGCTGATCGCCAAGCTCGCGCCCTACCAGGGCTGGATCGGCGCGGTGTCTGCGTTGTGGGGCGTGTGGGGCGTCATCAGCTGCGTGCTGAACCTCGGCATGCTCAGCACGCACCTCATCTGGTGGGTCACTTGGATGGCGACCAACGTCATCCTCGTCTCGCTGGGCCTGTTGCTCGGCATCGGTACGCTCAAGACGTTCATCAAGCAGCCGCAGGCGGTGCAGAAGATGGACATGCTCGTCGCGAAGCTCGCGCCGAAGCAGGGCGTGCTCGGCCTCATCGGCATGGGCCTGGGCGCGTGGTGCCTGGTCGCCAGCTTCATGTTCCTCTGATCGTTCGGTTCTCTCTCTCGTTCGGTGTCCAACGTCCAATGGGTCCCCGCGGTCGCGTGGTGCGGCCGCGGGGTTTTTTTTCTCGCCGGGGGTCGGTCCGCCCAGGACCTGGCGCGGGGCCCGGCTCGCCGCGGCTGCCCGCGTGCGGGCGGCCCGCGGCCCCGCGGCACCGGGAGCGCGATGGCACGCAGGGAAGGCGACAACCGCATGACGATCACGCTGGGCCCTGCGCTCGTCGCGTCGGGGCCAGTGGTCGTGCACACCAAGAGCCGTGGTATGGTCGGGCCCCAGACCGAGCAAGCACTGGTGGGCAAGCACGGCGCCAACCCGCCCGAAGAAGAGGGCAAGCTGGACCGCACGACGCTGCGGCCGCAGGACATCGAAGGCGGGCTGTCGCGTGGCTATCGGCTGCTCGTCATCGGCGAGCACCAACACACCGCGCACCGCCTGCCGCGTTCGGGTGACGTGAGCCTGGGCCGTTCGGACAGCGCCGACATCCAGATGCCCGACCCGCTGATGTCGCGGGTCCACGCGGTGCTCCACGTCGGCCCGACGCTGGCGATCAGCGATCTGGGCTCGAGCAACGGCACCATCGTGCGGGGCACGCGGATCCCCGCCAACGAGCGCGTGCCGATCTCGGTCGGCGACACCATCGAGGTCGGCTCCACGGTCGTCATCGTGCAGCCCGAGTTCGCGCGCGGCGCAGCGCCGCCGCTCGAGCGCACCGAGGGCGTCGAGCGCACCGCCGCGGGTCCCGACGACCCGATGGACCGCATCTACAAGCTCGCGCGTCGCATCGCCGGCAGCAACATCAACGTGCTGCTGCTGGGTGAGACCGGCGTGGGCAAGGAGGTGATGGCCCGCACCATCCACAGCTTCTCGCCGCGCGCGAGCAAGCCGTTTCTGGGCCTCAACTGCGCCTCGCTGTCGGAGACGTTGTTCGAGAGCGAGCTGTTCGGCTACGAAAAGGGTGCCTTCACCGGCGCGCAGCAGAGCAAGCCGGGCCTGATCGAGACCGCCGATGGCGGCACGGTCTTCCTCGACGAGCTCGGCGAGATGCCGCTGTCGACCCAGGCCAAGCTGCTGCGCGTGATCGAGGAGCGCCAGGTCATGCGCGTGGGCAGCCTGCGCGCGCGCGAGGTCGACGTGCGCTTCATCGCCGCGACCAACCAGAACCTCGAGAAAGAGATCGAGCTGGGCAACTTCCGCGAGGATCTCTTCTATCGGCTCAACGGCATCTCGCTGGTGATCCCGCCGTTGCGCGAGCGCCTGGGCGAGCTGCAGGGGCTCGCGCGCAGCTTCATCGCAGAGGCGTGCAAGGACGCGGGCTTCGCCAGTCAGCCGGTGCTCTCGCGCGACTCGGTCGACTGGATGCTGCGGCACGCGTGGCCCGGCAACATCCGCGAGCTGCGCAACGCCATCAACCGCGCGGTGCTGCTCGCGACCGGCGGCGTGATCCAGCCCGAGCACATGCGCACCGAGGCCTACGCGCCGCGCACGGGTCGCGGCTCCGGCCGCACCGGCGACGCGCCGGCGCCGGCGCCCGCGCCGGTGCCGACGGTACCCTCCTCGGTCGCGGCGCCCGTCGATCCCGACGAAGAAGAGCGGCAGCGCATCATGGCCGCGCTCGCAGCCTGCGGCGGCAACCAGACCCGCGCCGCGAAGGTGTTGGGCATCGCCCGGCGCACGCTCACCAGCAAGCTCGGCAAGCTGGGGCTGCCGCGTCCTCGCAAGGACCGCGACGATCCCGACGACGACGACGACGACGAGTGACCCGCGGCGGCTCGCGCCGCTGCCCGGACTAGTTCGTCGTCACGCCCTCGGCCGCGAACTCGACGACCTCGCCACGGAACGCGTCGAGGTCGGCGACGAGGCCGGCCTCGGTCGCACGCACGGTCCAGACCACGCGGTGGTGCACCGGCGAGAAGCGCAAGAACACGTGATCGGCAGGCTCGCCGCCGAACAACGCCTGCGCCGAGGTGACCGCCGCGTGTGCCGGCAACACGTGCTCGACGTCGCAGCGCGGCGCGCCGGCGGCCTCGCAGCGCAGCGCGACGGCCTCGTGGTACGACGGCTCCGCGACCGCGCCGGTCGGCGTCACCACCGGTGCCGCACCGGCGAGGCCGGGACAACGCACCGGCGTCACGCGCTCGTCCTGCGCGTACGCGTCCATCGTCAGCTCGATCGCGAGGTGGATGGAGGCGCCGGCGGTCGCGATGGCGAACGCGAGCAGGGATGCGCGGCATTGCAGGTGGCGCACGTGCGTCATGGCGCCCGCGATCTTGGAGCGCGGCGCAGGCGCTGGCAAGGGCGGCGCCCGGACGCGCGCGGCGGCCCGCTGCGCGCGTCTG
>JAIBBS010000137.1 GCA_019694555.1 Nannocystaceae bacterium | reverse complement strand
GTGCACGCCGGCGCGCTGCGGCGCATCGCCGACGCGCCCGCCGGTGCGGTCGCACGCGCGCCGGTGATCATCCGCGGCGAGGGCGGCAGCGTGGTCGCGGTGCAGGGCGCCGGCACGTGGTCGCTGCTCGGGCTCGACGGCACGCTGCGCTGGCGCGGCGCCGGCGAGTGGCTCGCCGCGCTCGACGTCGACCGCGACGGCCGCGACGAGGTGCTGCTGCGCGAGCGCGACACCGTGGTGCTGCACGACGACGACGGTGCGTCACGCTGGTCGATGCCGGCGTCGCAGTACCGCGGGGTCTCGGCGTGGCACGACGACGCGGTGGTGCTGCGCCAGGACGACGACGGCGTCGCGGTGGTCGCGGCCGACACGCTCGCGCTGCGCGTCGCGCTCGCGGGTACGCGCGGCCGCGTCGAGCTGGGCGCCACGGTCGACTGGGACGGCGACGGCACGCGCGAGCTCGCGATCGTCGACGACGCCGGCGTGACCGCGTTCGACCGCCGCGGCCGCCGGCGCGACAGCGTCGCGCTCGAGGTCCGGCCCGAGCGCATCGCCGCGACCGCCGACGCCAACGGCGATCGCAGCGACGACCTGCTGCTCGAGGCCAAGGGCCCGATGCTGGTGCTGGGCCCGCGCATCCTGTGGCGCCGCCGCAGCACCGACGCGATCCGGGCCGCGCCGGTGGTTGCGGATCTCGATCGCGACGGGACCCTCGAGCTGGCGTTGTTCGGCGGCTTCGACGGCGGCGACGCGGTGTTGACCGTGCTCGACGCGCGCACCGGCATGGTCGAGCAGCGCGGCAGCATCGGCGGCAGCGCGGTGATCCGATCGGCGTTGCTCGATCGCGAGGGCGGTGCGCCCAGCCTGCTGGCGGTGGTCGGCAACGAGCTGGTGCGCTTCGGCGGCGATGCGGGGGTGCTCGCGCGCGTCGCCACCGGTGGTGCCGGCTACGCCTCGCTGGGCTGGGTCGGCGCCGGCGAGGCGCGGGCGCTGGCGTGGATCGACTGGAGCGGTCGGCTGTCGCGCTGGCGGCCGGACACGCTGCAGCGCGAGCTCGCGGTCGAGCTGGGCGCGGGTTCGTGGTCGCCGCCGCTCGAGCTGGCGACCGCCACGGGCACGCTGTGGATCGTCTCGCTGCTCGACGGCACGCTGCGCGGGCTCGATCCCCGAAGCGGCGCCGAGCGCTGGCGCGTGGCCCTGGGCGCCCGCAACGCCTTCGCGCCGCTGCTCGCCGATGCCGACGGCGACGGTGCACCCGAGCTGGTGACCGTGGCCGGCGAGGGCGTCGATCGGCGCGAGCGGCCGCAGGATCTGGTGGGGCTGTCGCCGGGCGATGGCGCCCAGCGCTGGCGCATGGCCGACGCGGGCTGGTCGCGCTCGCGGCCGGTGTGGTCGGCGGCCGCCGGCGCGATCGTGTTCGCGACCCGCGACGGCAAGGTCGTCGCGCGCGGCCTCGACGGTCGCGAGCGCTGGCGCTTCGACGTCGGCGCCGCGGTCGATGCCTCGACCGCGCTGGTGCGCGCGGATCTCGAGCACGACGGTCACGACGAGATCATCGCCGGCTTCGCCGACGGTCGCGTGCGCGTGCTCGACGGCGAGCACGGCACGTTGCGCTGGGGCTTCGACGCCGGCGACGAGATCGAGGCGCCGCCGGTGCCGGTCGACGTCGATGGCGACGGCATCGACGAGCTGCTCGTGGGCAGCCACGATCGCAGCCTGAGCTGCCTGCGCCACCTGCGGTGAGCGTGCGAGCGTCCCGTGGTCGGGACGACCCTGTGCGAACGGCGTTCCTCGCAGCACGACGCGGTCGCAACCATCCGCCTTGCGGCCCCACCGTCGCCCCGCTATCACCGCGACTCGCCGGTGTCCCCGGCACAAAGAGGCCCCATGTCCGCGAACAACTACCGCTCCGGCCAGTTCGTCTGGCGCGAGATCCTGACCTCCGACACCGACGCGACCGTGCGCTTCTACGGCGAGGTCATCGGCTGGAAGTCCGAGTCCATGCCGATGCCCGACGGCAACCAGTACATCATGTTCAAGGCCGGCGACACCACGGTCGGCGGTTGCATGAAGCTGCCCGCACCGGGCATCCCGTCGCACTGGGCGCTGTACGTCAGCACCACCGACGTCGAGCGCAGCGTCGCGGCCTGCACCGCCGCCGGCGGCAAGGTCCTGATGGGCCCGACCCCGATCCCGGGCATGGGCGCGTTCGCGACGATGCAGGATCCGCAGGGCGCGGTCATCAGCGTGTGGCGCGGCGAGAAGGGCGACGCGGAGCGTGCGGCGGACGCCCGTCCCGGTCGCGGCGAGTTCTGCTGGGAGCAGCTCAACACCACCGACACCAAGGCGGCCGCGGAGTTCTACGGCAAGCTGTTCGGCTGGACCCACGCGCCGTTCAGCGGCGGTGGCAGCGACGTGTTCTCGGCCGCCGACGTGCAGGTCGCGTCGTACATGAACGTGCCGCAGCCGGGCGTGCCCGCGCACTGGATCACCTACGTGGTCGTCGATGCGTTGGCCGCGGCCAACGATCGCGTGACCAAGCAGGGCGGCAAGGTGCTGATGCCGAAGATCGACGTGCCCAACGTCGGCTCGATCAGCGTCGTGCAGGACAACGTCGGCGCGCTGCTGGGCCTGTTCGAAGTCCCCAACGCCTGATCCGCGTCCGCCTTCGGGCCACGCGCCGCGGGCGCGATTCCACCACGGGATCGCGCCCGTTTGCGTTGGGGGCCGTGGCAGTGCGCCCCGGGGCCGACCTCGCGGCACATCGACCGACCCGAAATGCCCCACGGCCCGCGCCCGATCGCGCGTGCTCGGACAGCACGGGCCGCACGCACGCGCGCCGGTGTGCGGTACGATCCGAGACCGTGAGGCCTTTCATGCTGCCGATTCGCTTCCGTCGTTCCTTTCGTGTCTACGGCCGCATCCACGCCGCCGGCGTGCTCGGTGTGATGGCGTTGGCCTCGTGCGCCGACCCGTGTCTCGACGACGGGTTGTTGCAGGACCAAAACGGCGGCAACTGCCCGATGGTCAGCGGCAGCGCCACGGACACCGCGACCGGGGAGACCGAGAGCGCCAGCGCGACCGACAGCGACTCGGCCGGCGACGCGTGCAACGACGGCGTGCGCAACGGTGACGAGACCGACGTGGACTGTGGCGGCAGCTGCCCCGCGGGCTGCGGCGACGGTCAGGGGTGCATGGCCGATGGTGACTGCGCCTCGGGCGATTGCGAGGGCGGCACGTGCCAGCCCACGCCGACCTGCGAAGACGGTGTGCAAAACGGCGACGAGACCGACGTCGACTGCGGCGGCACCTGTCCCGATCTGTGCGGCGATGGCCAGGGCTGCGCCGCGGACGACGACTGCGAGTCGGGCATGTGCGACCCCGAGACCATGACCTGTGGGCCCGGCGGTTCGTGCCGCGACGGCATGATGAACGGCGACGAGACCGACATCGACTGCGGCGGCAGCTGCAAGACCGATTGCATGGACGGGCAGGGCTGCCTGGTCGGTGACGACTGCATCTCGTCGCAGTGCGATCCCAAGGCGATGATCTGCACCTCGTGCAGCGACGGCGCGCAAAACGGCGACGAGACCGATGTGGACTGCGGCGGCAGCTGCCCCGACGACTGCGACGACGGTCAGGGCTGCCTGGTCGACGACGACTGTGTCTCGAACTCGTGCGACCCCGACACGATGGTGTGTCTGCCGCCCGCGACCTGCCGCGACGGCGCGCAAAACGGCGACGAGACCGACGTGGACTGCGGCGGCGACACCTGCCCCGGCTGCGACGACGGTGAGACGTGCATGGACGGCGGCGACTGCCTCTCGCAGGTCTGCGATCCCAAGAGCGACACCTGTACGCCGCCGGCGTGCGACGACGGCGTCCACAACGGCGCCGAGACCGACGTCGACTGCGGCGGCGGCACCTGCCCCGACTGCAACGACGGCGAGGACTGCCTGGTCGACGACGACTGCCTCTCGGGCTCGTGCGACGACGTGGGCCTGGTGTGCCTGCCGCCGGCGTGCGACGACGGCGTGCAGAACGGCGACGAGACCGACGTGGACTGCGGCGGCAGCTGCGTCGCCGACTGCGACGACGGCGAGGGCTGCCTGGTCGGCGACGACTGCATCTCGCAGGTGTGCGACCCGGCGATGTTCGTGTGCCTGCCGCCGGCGTGCGACGACGGGGTCCAGAACGGCAACGAGACCGATCTCGACTGCGGCGGCAGCTGCGGTGCGACCTGCGAGACCGGCGAGGACTGCCTCACCGGGCTCGACTGCATCGACGGCGTCTGCGACCAGGGCACGCTGACCTGCGCGCCGCCGCTGACGGTCACCGCCGCGCCGTCGTGCTCGGAGTTCTCCGGCACCCCGGTGCAGCTCAACGCGACCGCGTCGGGCGGCACTGGCAACTACACCTACTCGTGGTCGCCGGCCGCGGGCCTCGACGACGCGACCATCTCGAACCCGCTGGCCTCGCCCACCGGCTTCGAGACCTACACCGTCACGGTCGACGACGGCGTCAGCATGGCGCAGGACTCGGTCACGGTGATCGAGTCGGCGCCGTTCAACCTGCAGAACAACTGCACCCTGTTCCAGGGCAACTTCGACGGCCCCAGCGCCAACGCTTCGATCACCTACTCGCAGGGCGGCACGGTCGCCTGCGAAAACGGCAACAACGACTTCGGCCTGCACCTGTGCTCGGGCGTCGTGTTCCAGGACGTGCTGCTCGAGGGCGTGCTGGGCGTCAGCAACGACGCCAACGACGACGACATGATCGGCCTGGTCTGGGGCGCGCAGGACTCGTCGCACTTCTACTCGATGACGTGGAAGCGGATCGCGCAGAACTGGTTCGGCTGCAACGTCCCGACCGGCATCACGGTCAAGCGCGTCGAGGCGGCGAACTTCGCCGCGCTCACCGGTGCGGACGTCTACTGCCCGGCCGACACCGCCGGCTCGACGCTGCTGCTGACGCCGGCTGCCACCACCACCGCGGGCTGGGCCGAGACCGAGACGTACACGGTCGCGATCGCGTACACCACGACCGGCAGCTCGGTCACGGTCACGCGCGACAGCGACAGCGTCCAGATGGCGCAGTTCGACGTCAACGACGCGACGTTCCCCAGCGGCTCGTTCGGCTCGACCACGTTCTCGCAGACCAACGCTTGCGTCGGTCCGCTCAACGCCAGCTGTCTGTGACCGCCGCGCGGAGGCGGCCGTGCGTGGCCGCCTCCGCTGCGCCGCACTGCGCCTGGTACTCGTACCAGCCCTGCTCCCAGTCGCCGTCTTGGTAGTCGGCGAAGGGGGGCCCGGGGTCGCAGTAGCCGCCGGGCTCGGTCATCGGACAGCCGGGCGTCGAGGGCGGCCAGTCGCAGAAGTTGTCGAAGGCCGGATCGGCGGCGTTGCACGGGCACGTGCATGCACCGCAGTCGACGGGGCAATCGCTGCAGGCCTCGCCGTCGTCGCAGCTGCCGTCGCCGCAGGCGTTCGGACACGCGCCGCAGTCTTCGGGGCAATCGCTGCAGGACTCGCCGTCGTCGCAGCTGCCGTCGCCGCAGGCGTTCGGACACGCGCCGCAGTCTGCGGGGCAATCGCTGCAGGACTCGCCGTCGTCGCAGCTGCCGTCGCCGCAGCCGGCCGGGCACGCGCCGCAATCGGCGGGGCAGGTGTCGCACGCCTCGCCGACGGTGCACACGCCGTCGCCGCAGCCGTCGGGGCATGCGCCGCAATCGGCAGGGCAGTCGCCGCAGCCCTCGCCCTGCACGCACACGCCGTCGCCGCACGCCGCACCGCCGCCGTGCTCGCCGCTGCTGTCGCCCGCGTCCGCGCTGCCACCCTCGCTGCCCGCGTCGCTGCCCGCGTCGCTGCTCGCGTCGGTCCCAGCGTCGTCGCCCGCCGAGCCCAGCGTCACCGCCCCGAGCCCGCCGGGGCCGCTGCCGCCGACGCTGCACGCAGGCGCCACGAACACGAGAACCCAGGCGGTCGCTGTGCGGCGCATCGCCCGGGTACGAGTGTCGCCGCGCGACCGCGGGTTTGCGGTCGGCGGCGATTTTTCACGGCGCGGCTGCGCGCGCTCAGGCCATGACGCGCACGCTCAGTCCATGGGATGGGCAGCCGCCTGCAGCGTCTGCTCGATCACCGACGGATCCACGCCCAGGCGCCACGCGATGCGACCCATCTCGCCCAGCTCGTACTGATCGACGCTGCCATCGGCGGCCGCGACGATCGTCAGGTGCTGGACCAGCTGGGCGCGACGCGCGAACGGGACCTGGTTGGCGGCGTCGAACTTCTGCTCGAGCTCCGCGCGCGCGGCCTCGACGTTGGGCGGGCCCCAGGTGTCATCGGGACCGAGCAGGGTCTTGAGCGCCCGCATCTCGCTGTCCTCGATGGTGCCGTTGGCCGCGGCCACGCTGATGCCCGCGCAGTAGAGCATGCGCCGCATCAGCTGCGACTCGTCGTTCTTCTCTTCGAGGTAGCCGGGCTCCATCAGCGACAGGTCGCGCTCGACGATGGCCTCGACCTCGTCGTCGCTGTACCCGTCCTCGCCCTGGCCGGTGATGCTGCGGTAGGTGCGGCTCTTGCTGAACGCCACCACCGCGCGCACGCGCAGCGGGCTGTACGGGTGCGTGCTGAAGCAGTCGAGCGTGTCGTCGTCGTGCCGCGGCTTGCTGCGGGCCTCGGGCGCCGACGCGAGCGACTCGACCTGGGTCGCGTACGCCTCGAGGTCGGTGACGATGCGCGGCGACGACAGGCCCGATGCGAGCTTGAAGAAGCCGCTGGCGGCCGCGACCGGATCACCGGCGCAGACCAGACCCACGCGGTCGGCGGTGATCTCCGCGCTGCGGCACCACAGGTAGAGCCGCAGCGCGTTGTAGCGGGTCACCATCTGCCCCGCCATGTCCTCGACCGCCGCGGTCGCGGGCATGGGGATGCCGAAGTGATCGAAGGCCATGTGGCCCATCTCGTGGCCGATCACGAAGCGCAGCTCCTCGGGGGTGAACACCTCGAGCAGGCGCGACGAGATCACGATGATGTGGGGGCCACCGCCGGGATTGCGGATGGCCCCCGCGTTGAACACTGGCTCCGGCCGGACGTAGACCTCCACCGGCGTCGTGAACCCGAGCACGTCGCGGCAGTGCGCGAGCGAGTCGGCGACCTCGGGGGCCATGCCGCGGGTGAGCCGCAGCGCGCCGGTGAGCAACGAGCGTCGCGAGACGAAGCCGTAGCCGCTCGAGAGCTCGTCGACCTTCTTGAGCGCGTACTGGACGTCGCGCTCCTCCATCAGCTCGGCACGCAGCTGTCTGTCGCGGCGCGCCTGCAGGACCGTCCGGTCGGGCAGTGTCTTGGCACCCATGGTCGGTTACTTCGCGTACTTCAGCGAGAGGACCCAGATCACCGTCTGCGCGGTCTGGTCGTCGACGTTGAGCAGGCGCTGCATGGTGGTCAGCAGCTGATCTTCGTTCTCGTCGACATCACCCGAGGCCAGCGCGATGTCGGCCGCGAGCACGAACGCCTTGGTCTTGAGCGCCTGGCTCGAGAACTCGGTCAGCGCGTTCACCGACTCCTTGAGGCTGGGGTACTTGCGGACCATCTTCTGGGCGTCCGCGATGACCTCGCCGAAGTCGCGCTCCTTGAACTCGGGCAGCGTCATCGCGAAGCCCTCGACGGTCGCAATCTCCTCGTCGTCGATGTAGCCGTCGGCACCGGCCATGAGCAGCATGGCGTGGACGAGCAACACGTCGTCCGTCGGCTTCTTGGTGGACGTCATGCCGGTGAGGCGGGACAGAAGACCCATGGCGAACTCCTTTGCTCTCGAGCAGAGCTTCGCCGGACCGTATCCCATTTGACGATGCGGCTTCAACCGCGTCGGTGGTCTGGGCGCCAGGGCCTCGCCGCGCTCGCCGTGGGCGGGTGCGAAGCCGAGGCGCCGGCGCGTGGGCGTGGCGCGGGTTCAGCCGTTGCCCGTGTCGGGATCGGCGGGGCCGGCCGGCGCGCGGTCGTCGTCGGGCGGTGGCGCGCTCGTGCCGCGGCGCAGCTGGGCGGCCAGGGTGCCGCGCGGCATGCCCAGCGCGATCGCGGCCCGTCGGATGCTGCCGTGCTGCGCCACGAGCCGCTGCAGCTGCGCGCGATCCATCGCTGGGCGCACGCCGGCACGCGCGGTCACCGGATACGCGACGTCGCCGTCGCCGGCGGCGGTGGTGCCGAGATCCGACGCGGTCGCGCGCGGGGTCGCGGGGCCCAGCAGCGCCGCCGCGGTGATGGGCCCGTCGCCCAGCGCCGCGGCGCGCAGCACCGCGTTGCGCAGCGCACGGATGTTGCCCGGCCACGGATGCTGCAGCGCCAGCGCGACGCAACCCGGCGCGAAGCCGACCGGCCGGCCCAGCTCGCGCGCGGCCTCGAGGGCGAAGTGCTCGAGCAGCTGCGCGATGTCGTGACCGCGCTCGCGCAGCGGTGGCACCCGCAGCGCGAGCACGCCGATGCGGTGGAACAGGTCCTCGCGGAACTCGCCGCGCGCGACCATGCGCGGCAGGTCGCGGTGCGTCGCGCAGACCAGGCGCACGTCGACGTCGAGCTCGGCCTCGCTGCCCAGCGGTTGCACCTTGGCGGTCTCGAGCACGCGCAGCAGCTTGGCCTGCTGCAGCAGCGGCAGCTCGCCGATCTCGTCGAGGAACAGCGTGCCGCCGTCGGCGCGGACGAACGCGCCGGCGTGGGGGCGCACCGCGCCGGTGAAGGCACCGCGGGCGTGGCCGAACAGCTGGCTCTCCGCGAGGTTGTCGACCAGCGTCGCGCACGAGATCGCGACCATCGGACGCTGCGCGCGCGCGGAGCTGCGGTGCACGAACGCGGCCGCCAGCTCCTTGCCGGTGCCGGTCTCACCGGTGAGCAGCACCGGGCGCGACGACGCCGCGACGCGGCGCAGCCCGTCGAGCAGGCGCCGCATCGCTGCGCCCTCGCCGATCATCGGCGCGGCGCCGGCGGGCGCGCGCACGCGGTGCAGCGCCGACGGCAGCGCGGTCGCGCCGTCGGCCGCGGCACCCGCGAGCGCGGCGGGGTCGAGCCGCAGCTCGAGCACCGTCGCGCCGACGCGCACCGGCGTCCCGGTGGGCCACGGCGCGGTGTCGATGCGACGGCCGTCGAGCCAGGTGCCGTTCTTCGAGCCCAGGTCGCGCAGCACCGCGCGGCCGTCGACGACGCACACCTCCGCGTGCAGCGAGCTGACGAAGCGGTCGCGCAGCAGCAGCTCGCTCGGCGGTGCGCTGCCGATGCGGACGCGCCCGCGCAGCGGCACCGCGGCGCCGCCGATCACCGCGACCACGAGCGCGAGGGCAGGGTCGGGGGCGAGCGTCAACGTCGGGCCGGCACGATCGGACACGCGGTCGCGGGTCGGCCGGTGTCGGGGGTGCGTTGCAGCGCCGCGATCACGGACCCAGCCCGACCCAGACCGCACCGTCGTCGGCGACCTCGCGCTTCCAGATCGGCACCTCGCGCTTGAGCGCCTCGATCGCGAGGCGGCTGGCGGCGAACGCCGGCGCGCGGTGGGGCGAGGCCGCGGCGACGACGACCGTGCAGCCGCCGAGCTCGACGCGACCGAGGCGATGGTGGATGACCACGCGCGACGTCGGCACCTCGGCCTGCACCCGCGTCACGATCGCGAGCATCGCCGCGCGGGCCATGTCCTCGTAGGCCTCGTACTCGAGGTACTGCACGGTGCGGCCGCGGCTGTGTCGGCGCACGTAGCCGCAGAAGGTCGCGACCGCGCCGTGCTCGGCGCTCGCGACCTGGGCGATCGCATCGCCCTCGCGCAGCGGCGCATGCGTGAGCAGCACCGGCGCACCGTCGTGGCCGCCCGAGACCGGCGGCACCAGGGCGATCTCCGCGCCCGCGGGCACGCGATCTCCGGGATCGGCAAACGCGTGTGCGATCGCGACGCGACACACCGTCAGCACGTCCGCGATCGCCGGGTACTGCCGCGCGGTGGCCTCGAGCAGCGTCGCGACGTTCGCGTCCGCCGGCAGTCGCACCGCGATGCTGCTGCGGCCCAGCCGTTCGCGCAGCACGGCGAAGATCAAGATTTCGTGCACGATCTCGGTCACTGTCGCTCGCTCGCCCCCTCGATCAGATCGCGGTCCGATCGCAACTTTCGTCCGTGTCGCGGGCCTGGGCGCGCGGTGGTCCGGCGGGCCGGTCCGCGCGGCAGGATCCCGCGCGCGCGGCGGTCGGATTCTTTCCGCGCGCGCGGTCGTGATCATAAGCTACCGACGTTGACCTCTGCGATGCCGCCTCGACGAGGCCCGCACGCGGCGTGGCCGCGCACCGCCATGCCGTCGCCGACCGACGTGGGTCGCGGCCTGGCGCCGCGCACCCACGCGACCGCGGCGGGCTCGCCCTTCGCCGCGCCCGAGCCCGAAGGCGGCACGCTGCGCGATCGACCGAGTCGCGAGCCGACGTTGCCGCCACGGCGCGCGCTCGAGCCCGCGGACGCGAACCCCGGCGGGCTCGCGCGGCAGGCCGCAGGCCGCAAGCGCTCGGTGCCGCGGATGGTTCCGCCGCGTCCGCGCGCGCAGCCCGAGCCCGAGCCCACGCTCGAGCGCGAGGACGCGCAGGACGAGCTGCTGCCGCTGGCGGGGCCCGACGACGACGACGCGCGGCGCCAGCTGCAGGATCGGCTCGCGGCCTACGTCACCAAGGGCCGCCCGCGCGTGGTGCTGACCGACAACACCCATACGATGGTGTCGATCAAGCGCGGCGACGGCGTGACGACCTTCCGCGTGCACCACATGTTCGTGGCTGCGCCACCGCCGGTGCTGCGCGCGCTGGTCCGCTACGCCGAGGCCCGCGACGCCGCGGCCGCGGGGCTGCTGCGCGCGTTCATCGATCACCACGAAGCCCACATCCGCCGCCGCGAGGGCGCGCCCGCGATCGCGTGCGACGTGCAGGGCAAGCACCACGACCTCAAGGAGATCTTCGACGATCTCAACGCGCGCTACTTCGACGGCCGCATCCGCGCCCGCATCACCTGGGGACCCCGCACCGCCCGCAAGCGCACGCGCGACACCATCAAGCTGGGCAGCTACACCTTCGAGGACGAGCTCATCCGCATCCACCCGGTGCTCGACGCCAGCGACGTGCCGCGGTTCTTCGTGGCGTGGATCGTCTATCACGAGATGTTGCACGAGGTGCACGACATGCCCGTGGTCGACGGTCGCCGCGTCTATCACACGCCCGAGTTCCGTCGCGCCGAGGCGCAGTTCGAGCGCTACGCCGAGGCGGTGCTGTGGGAGCGCACGCACCTGTCCAAGCTGCTCGAGCGCTGAGCGGCCCGCCGGCGGCGGACGGGCCGGGCCCCGGCGATCGCCGGATCGCCCGCCGCGGGGCGATCACGCCCGTCCCACGCCGGATCTGACCGATCGGTTGACGACCGCGCCGACGCCGGTGTAGGGGAGTACCGCGCCGCTTCGGTCGCGCTTCGGTGACTCCGTGAAACCAATCAAGATCATCGGCACCGGCCGCTACCTGCCTCCGAAGTCCGTGAGCAACGAGGAGCTCTCGAAGGTGATGGACACCTCCGACGAGTGGATCCGCGATCGCACCGGCATCCGTGCACGCCGCGTGGTCGAGGGCAACACCGCGACCTCGCACCTGGCCGCCAAGGCCATCGAGAATGCGTGCGCCGATGCCGGCATCGAGCCGGCGCAGCTCGACGGCATCATCGTCGGCACCTGCTCGCCCGACACGCTGTTTCCCTCGACCGCGTGTTGGGTGCAGGACCACCTGCAGGTGCGCGGCATGCCGGCGTTCGACGTCATGGCCGGCTGCTCGAGCTTCCTGTACGGGCTCGAGGTCGCGTCCAACTGGGTCGCGGGCAACCCGAACAAGCGCGTGGCGGTGTGCGGCGCCGAGGTCTTCTCGAAGATCCTCAACTGGGACGACCGCCGCACCTCGGTGCTGTTCGGCGACGGTGCCGGCGCCGCGATCGTGTCGGGCCGCGTCGAGGGCGACAGCGGCATCCTCGCGTCCAACTGGGGCAGCGACGGCACGCTCGCGTCGATCCTGCAGGTGCCCGCCGGTGGCACGCGCATGCCCGCGACCCACGCCACGGTCGACGAGCGCGCGCACACCGTCTACATGGAAGGCAGCAAGGTCTTCAAGCACGCGGTCACGGCCATGAGCCAGGGCCTGCTCGACGCGCTCGCGACCGCGGGCGTGGGGCCCGAGGACATCGACGTGTTCATCCCGCACCAGGCCAACCTGCGCATCATGGAGGCCGCGCGCGAGCGGGCGAAGATCCCGGTCGAGCGCGTCTTCAGCGTGCTCGACGACTACGGCAACATCTCCGCCGCGTCGATCCCGGTCGCGATCTGCGAGGCCCGCGAGGCCGGCGTGTTGAAGGACGGCCAGCTGCTGGCGATGACCGCGTTCGGCACCGGCTTGACCTGGGCCGCCGCGGTCCTGCGCTGGTAGCTTTCTTGCCGCCGCGCGCAGCCCGGCGCTACGGTGCCGCGATGCCCGCGCGCGCACGCAAGCCCGCGCCGCTCGAGTCCGCGGCACCGACGCGCTCGCTGCGGGCGCGCACGGTGTGGAGCGCCGCGCACTACGGCGCGGTGGTGCAGCGCGTGCTGCAGGCGCAGACCAGCGTGTGGATCGCGACCGCGAACCTCAAGGAGCTGATGGTCGAGCCGCACGGGCGGCGCGGTCGCTACCACTCGGTGCTCGCGGAGTTCGATCGCCTCGCGCGCGGCGGCGTCGAGCTGCGGTTGCTGCACGCCGGCGCGCCGTCGCGGCCGTTCCGCGCGCAGTTCGACGCGCTGCCGCGGCTGGTCGGCGGCGGGCTCGCGCTGCGGCAGTGCGCACGCGTGCACCTCAAGGCCGTGATCGTCGACGGCAGCTGGGCCTACCTGGGCTCGGCCAACTGGACCGGCGCGGGCCTGGGCGCCAAGGGCGAGGGTCGGCGCAACTTCGAGCTGGGCATCGTCACCGACGACGACGCGGTGCTCGACGAGGTCCAGGGCCACTTCGACGACATCTGGCGCGGGCGCCACTGCGCCAGCTGCCGACTGCGCGCGGTGTGTGAGGCGCCGCTCGATCTCCCGCCGCCGTCGCGCGAAGGCGTCACGGTCGTGCGGCTGCGCGTCCCCGGTGCGCGCACGCCCGCAGCGCAGGCCCCGGCCGCGCGCGCGCAACCGCGGCGGTTGCAGCCGCGACGACGCCGTGCATAGACTCGCGCCCAAGGTGGCGAGCAGGGCACGACAGTACGTCATCCGGGTGGACACCGAGTTCGCGGCGGCCCACGTGCTGCGCGGCTACGCCGGCGCGTGCGAGCGCATCCACGGCCACACCTGGAAGGTCAGCGCCGAGGTCGTCGCGCGCGAGCTCGACGAGCTGGGCATGGGCATCGACACGGTCGAGCTGCGGCGCGCGCTGAGCACGATCACCGACGAGCTCGATCACCGCCTGCTCAACGAGGTGTCGCCGTTTTGCGAGGTGAACCCCACCGCGGAGAACGTCGCGAGCTTCATCTACGCGCGGCTGGTCCGCACGCTGCAGGCCCACAAGGGTGGTCGCGTGCGGCTGCGGTCGATCACGGTGTCCGAGGACGACCGTAGCGCGGTGACGTACTCCGAGCTCGAGGGCTGAGCGCCGGGCAGCGAATGCCGACGGGCTCTCGTCGCGAGAGCGACCGGACGCGGGAGGGGTCCTGCGACCGGCGTGGCCGGGCAGGGGGAGAGCAAGCGGCGCTTCCTCTGCAGAGACTGCAGGCTGCGCGGGACCCCCGGGCGGCGGGGCCGATCGCGGGTCGGTCGCGGCGCGGCCGTCTGCGCGGCCGGGATCGCCTCCGGCGCGCCGTCGCTGGCGCCGCCGCGGCTCCCAGACCGCTCAGCCCAGGCCGTTGCCGGGCCTTGACAGCGCCCCCGCCCCGGGTGACCCTCCGCGCCCCGAGCCCCGCGCGGGCACAGGCAGTCATGGCCCAGGAATGCATCGTCACCGGCAAGAAGCCCGCTCCGGGCATGAACGTCAGCCACTCGCACGTGCGGACGAAGCGGCGGCTGCTGCCGAACCTGCACGAGAAGCGCTACTGGGTGCCCAGCGAGAAGCGTTGGGTGAAGCTGCGGCTGTCGGCGGCGGGCATGCGCATCATCGACAAGCGCGGCATCGACGTCGTGCTGGCCGAGATCCGCGCGCGCGGCGTCAAGGTCTGAGCGCGCCCGTTCGGGGCCCCGAGCGCGGCGCTGCCAGCGAGCGCCGCCCTGCGAGTGATCGCGGCAGCACGAGCGAGCGCGTCGCGATGCTAGAGTCGTCCACGTGATGGTGCGTCGACTCGGGATTGCCTTGTTCGTGCTGAGCGCGTGCGGCCGCGATCGCGACGCCGCCGACGACGGCACCGGTGGCAGCGGCAGCAGCAGCGAGGGCGGCACCAGCGGCGCGAGCGTGACCAGCAGCGCCAGCGCGACCACGGCCACCAGCGCGACGATGACGTCGGCGAGCAGTACGACCGCGAGCACCACCGCGAGCACCACCGCGAGCGACAGCGAGACCACCGACACGCCCGCGGACAGCAGCTCGGGCGATCCGCCCGAGCCGATCGACCCCGACGCGCTCGACGACAGCTTCGACGATCCGCAGCTGCCGGGCTGGACCGTGTTCCGGCCCGAGGCCGCGACCGCGACCGTGACCGGCGGACAGCTGCGGCTCGAGCCGGTCGCGAACACGGTGTGGCTCGACGGCGCGACCTCGATCCTGCTGTGGAAGGAGGTCGCGGGCGACTTCAAGGTCACCGTCGCGGTGCAGAGCCGCGACCTCGACGCGCCGTCGCAGCCGCCGCCCGCGGGCTATCGCTTCGGCGGCGTCATGGCGCGCAGCGGCGCCGGCGGGCCCGAGAACTACGTGTTCGTCGTGCTCGGCACCGACACCGATCCATCGGTCGAGAGCAAGAGCACCACCAACTCGGGCTCGACCTACCAGGGGCCGCCGTGGCCCAGCGCCTCGGGCGAGGTCCGCATCTGTCGCGTCGGCAGCACCTTCGAGATGTACGTGCGCGACGGCGGCGCGTGGATGTTGACCAACAGCTTCGAGCGGCCCGACCTGCCGCAGACGCTGCAGGTAGGTCCGATCGCGTACAACAACGCGCCGGATCTGCGGCTGCGCGCCAGCTTCGACGGCGTCGACTTCGAGCCGGTCGCGTCGCAGGCCGAGTGCGCGCAGTGACGCGCGCGGCCGCGATCACATGCCGTCGAGCGGGTCGTCGCTGTCGCCGACGTCGAGCTTGCCGCGCGGCGACACCAGCACCACCAGCTTGGCGCTGCCGTCGGCGGAGCGCAGCGACGCGGGCTTGCCCAGCTGCGCGCGCAGCTGCTTGGCCGCGATGACGGTGCCACCGTCCTTGGCGTACTCCAGGCCCAGCGCGACCGACTCGGCGTCGGGTCCGCGATGCAGGCTCAGCGTGACCGCGTGCTCGTGATCACCGACGGTGGTCGTGAAGCTGGTGCTCTGCTCGAACGACAGCGTCGGGCCGCCCAGCGGGATCTCGTGACCGGCGTCGTCGAGCAGGCTGACCCGCACGATCGCGCTGGCCTCGGCCGCGCCGTCCTGTGCCGCCGCAGGCACCGGCGCGCCGCCCCACGCGGCTGCTGCTGCGCCGACGATCGCCAGCGCCAGCACGCCGCTACGCCACGCCCTCGAGTCCGACCCCGCCCCGCGATGCCCCATGATCGTCACCTTCGTCGCAAGCACGCCGCACGCCGTGGACCCACGCCGGTGGGCCGCACGCGCGGCACGTCCGTGCGGGGCTCATCCCCGCGCGTGCAGGTCCATGGTCGCGGGTGTGCGTGCGCTTCGACGCGAATGCGACCCGCCCTGGGCGAGCGTGCTCACGTCACACGGATGGACCGCTAGAGTCGTGCGAGATGGCGAGCGGCGACCCCGAGGGACTGCGGCGCACGGCGGGGCCGGGCCTGCTGTGGGCGCTGGGTGTGGCCTACGTCATCTCGGGTGACTTCTTCGGCTGGAACTTCGGCCTGCGCGATGGCGGCTGGTCGGCGATGTTCGTGGCCACGGCCGCGATGGCGGTGCTCTACGGCGCGCTGGTCGCCTGCATCGCGGAGCTCGCCGCGGCCACGCCGGTCGCCGGCGGCGCCTTCGCGTTCGCCCGTCGTGCCTTCGGTCCGCTGGGTGGCTACCTCACCGGCATCGCCGTCGCGATCGAGTACACCTTCGCGCCGGCCGTGATCGCCGTGGGCCTGGGCGGCTACCTCGCGGGTTGGCTCGGCGATCCCGACGGCGTGATCAGCACGTGGACGCCGGTGGTGGGTTACGCCGCGTGCGTGGCGATCAACCTCGCGGGCGCGGCGGTGTCGCTGCGTGCGTTGCTGGTGGTCACGGTGCTCGCCGCCGCGGCGCTGGTGGCCTGGGCCGCGGTGATGGTCGTCGCGGTGCCGCCGGGCGGCTGGCAGCCGCTGCAGGCGGCCCTGTCGCAGCCACCGTCGCTCGCGGCGGTCGCCGCGGCGCTGCCGGCCGCGGGATGGTTCTTCCTCGCGGTCGAAGGCGTGCCGATGGCCGCCGAGGAGACCCACGATCCCGCGCGCGACCTGCCACGCGGCATGGCGGCGGCGATGATCACGTTGGTCGCGCTCGCGCTGCTGGTGCTGTCGCTCGCGCCGCTGGGCGGTGGCGTCCGCAGCATCGCGCAGGCCGGCAACCCGCTGCCGCAGGCCCTGGCGGCGCTGGGCCACCGCGGCGGATGGTTCACGCTCGTCAGCGCCATCGGTCTGGTCGGCTTGTTCGCGAGCATGCTGTCGATCGTCTACGCCGACAGTCGCCACCTGTACGCGCTGGCGCGCGCGGGGCACCTGCCGCGCTGGCTCGCGCGCACCGATCGTCGCGGGGTGCCGCGCACGGCGCTGGTGGTCGGTGCGGCGGTGGGCCTGCTCGCGCTGCTGCTGGCGCGACCGCTTGCGCCCTCGGGCGTGGCGCCGGCGGATCTGCTCATGCAGGTGGCGGTGTTCGCCGCGCTCGCGTCGTACGTCGCGATCGCGGCGAGCCATCTGTGGCTGCGCGCGCGCGCGCCGGCGCTGCCGCGACCGTACCGCACGCCCTGGGGCGCGCTGCTGCCGATGCTGGTCGTGGGCCTGGCGCTCGCCGGCGGCATCGCGGGCGCGTGGTCGGTGCCGGCGGCGGGCCGGGCACTGGCGATCCTCGGCGTGCTGCTGGCGGTCGCCGCGATCGACTTCGTGCTGGTCGTGCGCCGGCGCATCGCCGGGCGCACGCTCGAGCAGGAGCTGGCGATCGTGCGCGCCGCCGAGCTCGGCGCGGACGTCACTTCGCCAGCAGCGGATCGATGATGGCGCGGAAGCGGTCCAGCGGCTGCGCGCCGGCGACGACCTGCGTGCCGATGACGTAGCTGGGCAGCGTGCCCACGCCGAGCGAGCCGCACGCGGCGGTGTCCTCGTCGATGCGCGCGGCGAGGTCGGGATCGGCGAGCGCCTGCTTCCACATCGCGAGGTCGAGCTCGGCCGTGGTGGCGATGGCCTCGAGCTCGGCGTCGCTGCGCTTGCCCTTGCGCGCGTACAGCAGATCGTGGACCTGCCAGAACTTCTCCTGGCGCGCGGCCGCGGCGGCGGCGAGGTGGGCCGCGCGGGCGTTGCCGGTCTTGTTCGGCGCGTAGTGACGGAACTGGATCGCGACGTCGTCGCGGTAGGCCTCGCGCACGGCCGCGAGCACGCCGGCCCCGCGCACGCACGCGGGGCAGTCGAAGTCGGTGCACGCGACGATCACGACTTTGGCGCCGGGCTCACCGCGCACCGGCGTGTCGGCCACCGCCTTGGGCGCGGCCGCCTCGGCGCGCGGCAGCGGCGGCGCCTTGGTCACCGCCTCGATCGACTTGAAGCCGCGCCAGCCCTTGCGCATGGCCTCGTAGGACTCCGCCGGCGAGACGCTCTCGGCCTTGATGAACATGCCGGCGTTGACGGTCTCGCCCTCGATCAGCGTGTCGAAGTCGGCCGCGGTCGCCTCGGCGCGCAGGAAGCGGCCGTTGACGAAGAAGAACGGCGCCGGGGCGGTGCCGCGCACCTGATCCGCGACCGCGGCGTCCTCGGTCAGCATCGCCGTGAGCACCGGGTCCTGCAGGTCGCGATCGAAGCGCTCGAGATCCAGCTCGAGCTCGCGCGCGTGACGGCGCAGCGGCGCGCCGACGATGCCCTTGCTCGCGGCGACCAGGCGATCGTGCATGGGCCAGAACTTGCCCTGGGCGTGGGCCGCCAGCGCGGACTTGGCCGCGAGCGTCGCGTCGCGGCCGGTCGGCAGGTAGCGCACCGCCACGCGGACCTCGGGGTGCTTCTGCATCACGCCGCGCAGCGTCGCCCACGCGCCGTCGCAGCCCTCGCAGCCGTAGTCGCCGTACGCGACGATGGTGACCAGCGCGTCGGCGGGCCCGGTCCACGGGCGATCGGCACCGATCGGGATGGCGTAGTTGGCCTGCGCGCTGGCCTCACCGCGCTTGTGCGTGGGGTCGACCGTCGCGGGCTTGCCCGCGCCGGGCTTGGCCGCGTGCATGAAGCGTGCGTATAGCTCGCTGCGCTTGGCACCCGCGGCGATCAGCGCGCGCGCGGTCATGATCTCCTCGTCGATGATCTGCGCGATGGTGTCGGCATCCTTGGCGCCGGTGACCCGGCGACCGTTGACGAAGAACGTCGGCGTGGACTGCACCTCGACCACGCGACCCTCGTTGGCCTCGTCGAGCACGCGCTCGAGCGTCGCGGGGTCCGCCAGCGCGGCCTGGAACGCGGGCACGTCGAGCCCGATGCGCTTGGCGTAGCCCAAGATGTCGTCGTCCGAGAGCCGCTCGAGGTCGGCGAACAGCGCGTCGTGCATGGGCCAGAACTTGCCCTGCGCGCCGGCGGCCATCGCCGCGCGGGCGGCCGGCTCGGCGCGGGCGTGCATCGGCAGCGGGAACTGCTTGAACACCAGCCGCACGTCGTCGGGGTAGCGCGCCAGCATCCCCGACATGGTCGCGGCCAGGCGACCGCAGAAGGGGCACTCGAAGTCGGAGAACTCGACGATGGTGACCAGCGGCTCCGCGGCGCCGGTCATCGCGTCGTCGGCGTCGATCGGCACCAGCGTGCGCTCGCCGGTGACGAGGTGATCGAGCCCGCCGTCGACCGCGTCCGCGCCGACGATCGCGGCCGGCACCGCGGGTGCGTCCGCATCGGGCTTGCCGCGCGCGCGCCGGGGACGGCTCTCGATGCAGGCGGCGAGCACCAGGGTGAGGGCGAGGACGAAACGAAACAGCGGGGACAGACGAACGGACATGATCGGCCGCGAGGCGGCAGATGGTACCAGCGCCGCCTTTCAGGCGGGCGTCAGCGGCACGATGCGCCCGACGCGGCGGCGTCCGTCCTCGTCGAGCCCCGCGATCGACCACGCCCAGCCGGGCTCGCCCGTGCGCGGGTCGAGCCACCGTCGCGTCCACGCCTCGAGCGCCTCGGGCGTGGTCTCGAGCATGGCCGCGGCATCGCGCGCGAGTGCACCGGCGATCTCGGTGTCGCTGCGCGACAGGTCGATGGCCTGCGCGAACAGCCGCGTCCAGTCCTCGCCGCTGGAGCTGGCTTCGACCACGCGGGCGCCGAGCCACAGCTGCGCGGCCTGGAACAGTCGCTGCCGCGGCTGTCGCGTGGTCGCGAACGTGGCCAGCTGGCTGACCTCGCGCGGCACGTCGCGCTCGAGCTGCGCACGCGACAGCGCCGCGGCGCCGATCCACACCGCGCACTCGCCCGCGATCACGATGCTCGCGTCGAGCTCCTCCTGCGCGACGCGCTGGGCCAGGCGTGCGAGCGCGCGTTGCTTGGCGTCCGGCAGCGCGATGGTGCGGCCCAGCACCAGCGTCGGCGTGCCGCTGGGCCCGTCGGCGAGGTGCAGTGGCGCGGCCGGGGCCGACAGCAGCCGCATGCCGGTCGACTGCGACGGCATCGCGCGCTGCAGCCGTGCGACTGCACTTCGGTTCGGCTCGCGCCGCGCGTCGCCCCGCCACGGATCGGCGAGCTTGCGCAGCGCCGGCTTGGCCGACTCCGCGTCCGCGCCGGCATGCGCGACCAGGACCGCGCCCGCGGGATCGACCAGCCGTTGCCACTGCTCGTGCAGCTTCGCGCGGCTGGGTTCGCGCAGGCGCTCGGGCACCACCGCGCCGGCGTGGCCCAGCAGCTGCAGCACGGTCGCGCTGGTCGCGGTCTCGAGCGCCGCGGGCGGTCGCGCGTCGTCGAGCAGGCGCTCGCGCGCGCCCTCGAGTCCGGCGGGGCTGCGCGGTGCCAGCGTGCTGCCCAGCTGCGCCAGCATCGGCGTCAGCGCGGCTGCGTGCGCGCTGGCGGAGATCTCGATGCGATCGGGGCCCGCGCTCGAGCGCACCGCCGCGCCGTGGCGTTGCAGCCGGCGCTGCCACTCGAAGCGCAGCGTCTCGGCGACGATGGCGACGATCTCGGGCTCGGCGGTCTCGCCGTCGGGGCCGCGCGTCGACAGCAGCAGCCGCACGTGCGCCGCGGGGCTGTCGGCCTCGTGCAGCCAGAAGCTGACCAGGCCGTTGTCGAGGATGCCGCGCGTGGGCGCCGGCCACGGTGGCGCGAGCGCGGCGATGGCATCGGCCAGCTGCGGCACGGGCTCGTCGTCCCAGACCTCGACGACCTTGGTCCGCTGCTTGCGCTTGCACGCCGACAGCAGCGCCGCCGACGTGGCCAGCATCATCGCGCGACGGCGCATCATTTCGGCGCCGCCTTGGCCGGCTCGACCGCCCGCACCGCGCCGCCGAGCTCGAACAGCGACGCCAACGCCGGCGGCCACGGGTCGGGTGTACCGCCACCCTCGGGCACCAGCGGCTGCAACGCGGTGGTCGCGAGCAGCTCCGCGAGCGCACGCATCGGCGGGGCCTCGCCTGGGGTCTCGGGCTCACTCGCGCGCACCGGCGCGTTGCGGGCGAGGTGACGCGCGAGCGACAGCGGCGTGCGCAGCTCGTGCGCGAGCTGTTCGGCCACCGTCGCGCGCTCCTTGTCGAGCAGCTCGAGCTCGTCGGTGCGCAGGCGCTCGAACCGCTGGCGCACCAGCGCCACCGGATCGTCGCTGCCGCTGGGACGCAGCACCATCACCGCGCGGCGCGGCTCGTCTTCGATGGCGCAGCGCAGCCGCACGCGCGTGGGCTCGCTGGCCGCACGCTTGAGGCGGTTGACCGCGCCGCACAGCACCGATGCCCACGCCTGGCTGGCGGGGTCGGGCGCGATGGGCCACACCAGCGCGCCGCCGCCACCTTTGATGCTCAGCTCGCGCGGCACTGCCCCGGTGCGCGGCGGCGTCGTGCGATCACGGCTGCGCCGCGGCCCCGGCGGCAGATCGCTGAACGCCGCCAGCACCAGGTTGAACACCAGCTCGGGGCGCTGCGGCGTGATCAACACCAGGCTCGCGCGGTCGTAGGCGAAGCGCTCGGCCAGCTGCGCCTCGATCGCGCGCGGGCTCTGGGCCTCGAGCTCGGGCGTGACCACGCGGCCGTCGTGGGCGAGCCCCTCGACGTCGAACGCCAGCGCGCGCACGGCCGGCGGCACGTTGCTGCCGCGGCTGCGATCGCGCCGGGCCCAGCGCAGCGCGTCCTTCCACAGCGCCTCGCTGACCGACGGGGCGCGCAGCCGCGAGGCCTCGGCCGCGATCAGATCCTCGAGCAGCGATGCGGGCGCGAGCGCCTCGAAGCGCACCTGCGCCGCACCGACGGCGAGGCTGGTCACGCCGCCGCCGTCGTGGATCATGCGCGTGATGCCGCCGGGCGACCACTCGCGGTTGCCCTCGAGCAGGTGGAACGCGAGCGCGTGCACCAAGCCCGGCAGCTCCTTGGGGTCGTCCTCGGTGCCGGTCTCGACCGCGAGCACGCTCGCGACCACCGGCAGCGTCAGGTCGCGGGCGATGAGCACGCGCAGGCCACAGGGCAGCACCGCGTCGACCGCGAGCGCGCCCGGGCTCGCGACCGGCTCGCGCGCGGGCGCGTCGTCGCTCGCGGGCGCGGTCGGCTCGACCGGTGCGGCACCGGTCGCGGCGGCCGGCGCCGCGAGCAGCAGCGCGAGCCACGCGGCCGCGAGCATCATCGGCGCACGAACAACCCGCGGCCAGCGAAGCGCGCCAGCTGGCCCAGCAGCTCGTGGATCCGCAGCAGCTGGTTGTA
>JAIBBS010000136.1 GCA_019694555.1 Nannocystaceae bacterium | reverse complement strand
AGCAACGCGGTGACGCGATGGCGACCGAGCCGCTTGCCTGGCCCGATCTGCTCCGGTGATGCGGCGTCGGACCGGGCCGGCGTCGCGTCCTCGCGCGGCAGCTCGCTCATCGCAGCGACGATGCTAGTCCCCTGGAAACCTGATTCGCGACAAAAATAACGCCGCCCTCGTCGCCCCTGGCTTCGTTGCCGATCCTCGCCGTACGCCCGGTACGCCTTCGTCTCGGCGCCTTGCCAGGGCCGACGATGACGGCGTTCTTTTCGCCACGAATCAGGTTTCCAGGGGACTAGCAGCCGCGCGCTGGGCAGTTCGCCCAACCCGTAACACGCGAGCCGCCGCGCCGCGATTGCTCGGTGCGCTGCTGGTGCAGCGTGCGTTCGTGCCGTGCGACGCCGGCGGTGCAAACCCGCTGCGACGCCGGCCACCCGCGGCGCGCGGCCCGGCCGGCGCCGACTTCGGCAAGCCCTGCTAGCCTCCCCGCGAACACGCATGTCGGACGAACGCGAAGTCCCCACCGGTCGTCTGGCCCGCCTCGGCCGCCTCGTCGGCGTCGGCGCGCGCACGGGCGCGAGCCTGCTGTTGTCGCGCGATGGCAAGGGTGCGGCGGAGCACGCGGCCGCGGTGCTGGGCTCGCTGCGTGGCCTCGCCGCGAAGGTGGGCCAGATGGCCAGCTACGTCGACGGCATGGTGCCCGACGAGCACCGCGAGTCGTACGAGCGCGCGCTGGGGGCGTTGCTGTCGGCGGCGCCGAAGTCGTCGCCGGCGGCGATCCGCGGCGTGGTCGAGCGCGAGCTCGGCGCGAGCATCGACACGCTCTTCACCCGCTGGGACGACGCGCCGCTGGCGAGCGCGTCGATCGGACAGGTCCACGTCGCGCAGCTGCACGACGGCCGCGAGGTCGCGGTCAAGGTGCAGCACCCTGGCATCGATCGCGCGATCGAGGCGGACCTGCGCAACGCCGGCCTGCTCGAGGGCCTGGTCGGCGCGATCGGCCCCAAGGCGCTCAACACCAAGGAGGTATTCGCGGTCATCTCGCAGCGCTTCCGCGAGGAGCTCGACTACGAGCTCGAGGCCGATCGGCAGGAGCGCTTCATCGAGATCCACGCCGAGGACGCCGCGGTGCGGATCCCGAAGGTCGTGCGCGAGCGCAGCAGCAAGCGCGTGCTCACCACCGAGCTCGCGCGCGGCCGCACCATCGACGAGGCCGCGACCGGACCGCTCGAGCGTCGCCGCGCCCACGCCGAGGTGCTGTGGCGCTTCGTCTTCCGCGGCAACCTCGTCGGCGCGATGTTCAACGCCGATCCGCACCCCGGCAACTACCTGTTCCACGACGACGGCACCGTCACGTTCCTCGACTTCGGCTGCGTGCAGCCCCTGGTCGACCCCGAGCTCGGCCACGCGCGCGCGGCCCATCGCGCGGCGCTGCGCAGCGACGAGTCGGGCTTCCGTCGCGCCATCGCCGGCATGCTCGGCACCCGCGGCGGCGACTTCGAGCACGCGGTGGTCGAGTACGTACGCCGCTGCTTCGAGCCGCTGTTCGGCTCGCCGTTCACGATCGATCGCCGCTACGCCGCCGAGGTCGTGCGCGGCTTCCAGGACATGCGGCAGTTCGCGATGCGGCGCGACAAGAGCTTCACCGGCATGCCGCCGGCGCTGGTGTTCATGAACCGGCTGCAGTTCGGCTTCTACTCCGTGCTCGCGCGCTTCGACGTCGCGGTCGACTACGCCGCGCTCGAGCGCGAGGTCCTCGGTCGCGCGGGCTTGCTGTAGCGGCCCGGCCCCCGCGCGCGGACGCGCACCCGCGCGGGCGCGCTGGCCGTGGCCGCGGCCACCTGCCGCGAACGCACCGCCGCGCCCACGCGGCACGAGGCCGCCGCCGCCGCAGGTGCACCCCGGCGCACGCCCGCACAACCCCCTTTCCAAGCCGCAGCCGGACGCGCGATGCTGCCGCGCCCGTACCGTGTCGAAGCCCCTGTTGCCCGTCGTCGCGCTCGCCGGCATCGCCGCCGGCGGTGCCGTCGCGTGGTGGCTCGCGCGACGACCGGAGCCGACGCCGCCCGCGACGACCACGCCCGCGGTCGCGACCGAAGCCGTGCCCGACGACGATCTCGACGTCGAGGACGAGGGTGAAGAGATCGACGGGGAGACTGCCGTCATGCAAGCCAAGGCCAAGATCTGCAAGAAGCTCGCGTGCACCGACGCCCAGCGCGGCCAGCTCGGCGCGCTGATCCGCCAGTTCCGCGACGAGACCCGCGACCGCCGCACCGAGGTGAAGAACCTGCGCGCGTCGGTGGCCGAGGCCTGGGGTCAGCCCCAGGCCGATGCGAGCCGCATCGCCGAGCTCGACGGCCGCATGGCGACGCTCGAGTCGGAGATCGAGGCCAGCGCACGCGCGACGTTGTTGTCGTTCCACAGCGGACTCGACGACGAGCAGCGCCGCAAGCTCTCGCGTTGGCTGCGGCGCAAGTCGGCGCGCGAGCTGTTGCAGGACAAGCGCACGCGCGCCGACGACAACGGGTGAACGATGGCGGCGATCTGCGGCTACGTCGGCTCCGGTGACGAGGCATTGCTGCTGCGGCAGCTCGAACTGATGCGCCATCGCGGCGCGCACGCCCACGCGCTCGCGAGCACGCCGACCGCGGGCATGGGTGTGGCCGCGCCCCGCGGCCGCGCCGCGGTGGTCGGGCGCAGCCGCGACGGTCGCGTGCGCTGCGTCGTCGACGGGGCGCTGTTCGACCACGGCAGCTTGGCGCAGGAGCTGGGCCTGCCCGGCGACTGCGCCACCAGCGAGCTGCTGGCGGAGCTGCTCGCGCAGCAGGGCACCGCCGCGCTCGCGCGCCTCGACGGCGCCTACGCGCTCGCGGCCGCGTGGGACGATCGCGTGATCATCGCCCGCGACCCGCTGGGCGAGAAGCCGATCTACTATGCGCTGCTGCCCGACGGTCGCTTCGGCTTCGCGTCGGAGATCAAGGCCTTCCTCGGCGATCCGGCGTTCCGCGTGCGACCGCACGAGCCGTCGCTGGTCTCGCTGCTGGTGTTCTCGTTCATCCCCGGCGAGCGCAGCATGTTCGACGACGTGTTCGAGCTGCCGCCGGGCTCGCACCTCGAGCTGCGCCCGGGCCAGCGCGGCACCATCACGCAGCACTTCGTGCTGCGCGAGCAGGTCGCCGATCGCGAGCTGGCGTACTTCACCACCGAGATCGCGCGGCTGTGCGACGAAGCCGTCGACCGCCGCATCCCCAGCGACGGCCGCGTGTGCGCGACGCTGTCGGGCGGCGTCGACTCGTCGTCGGTGGTCGCCATGCTGGCGCAGCGCGGGCTCAAGCCGGTGTGCTTCTCGGCCGCGTTCGGCGACGGCGAACCCAACGAGCTGGGCTACGCGCGCCTGGTCGCGGAGCACTGCCGCGTCGAGCACCGCGTCATCGACGTCGAGCCCGAGGGCTTCCTCGACCTGCTGCCGCGGGTGATGTGGAACCTCGACGATCCGCTGTGCGATTGCATCACCGTGCCCAACTACCTGCTCGCGCAGGCGGCCGCGGCCGAGGCCCCGGTGGTGTTCAACGGCGAGGGCGGCGATCCGCTGTTCGGCGGGCCCAAGAACAAGTTCCTGATCCTGGGCGAGTGGTACCGCGCCTACGGCGGCTACGACCGCGCACGCGCCTATCTGGCCTCGTACCACAAGTTCTACGACCACGCGCACGAGCTGCTCACACCCGAGTTCATCGCGCGCACCGGCGGCACCGAGGCGCTGTGCGACTACGTGCGGCCGATGCTCGACGACCCCACGACCGGCAGCTTCCTCAACCGCCTGATGCACATCAACATCCGGCTCAAGGGCGGCCAGAACATCCTGGTGAAGGTCGACAAGATGGTCTGCGCCAACGGCGTGGAGCCGGCCTCACCGCTGTTCGATCGTCGGCTCGCGGAGTTCTCGTTCACGATCCCGCCGCAGTTCAAGCGCCGCGGTGACGTCGAGAAGTTCGCGTTCAAGAAGGCCATCGAGCACCTGCTGCCGCACCCGGTCGTCTATCGCAAGAAGGCCGGCATGGGCGTGCCGCTCAACCACTGGTTCCGGCGCGAGCCGCTGCGCGGCTACACCCGCGAGGTGCTGCTGTCGCCCCGCGCACGCACGCGCGGCTACTTCGACATGCAGTTCGTCGAGCGGCTCACCACCGGCAAGCCGCCACCGACCATGGTCGGACGCGACCGCACCGGCGAGTTGCTGTGGATGCTGCTCGCGATCGAGCTGTGGCACCGCGTGTTCGTCGACGGCGAGGGGTGCCCATGAGCGTGATCGAGCTGCGCCCGGCCCAGGTCGAAGAGGTGTGCCGCGTGCTGAGCACCAGCGCCGGCTTCTTCTTCACGCGACAGCAGCTGCTCTTCGAGCTGATGCGCCGCGGCGTGATCGCGGATCCCGGACGAGACCCCACCAGCGCGACCGCGGCGTTCGAGGCCGCGCTCGGCGAGTACGAGCGCGCCCACGGCGAGCTGCCGCAGCTGATCCGACCCGAGCGTCTGGTCGATCTGCCGCCGCCGGCGGAGCTGCCCCCCGACGTGCTCGACTACTCGGTGCGACGCGTGCTCGTGTTCGATCGGCTCGACACGTGCCTGTTCTTCGTGTGCAACGGGTTCCACCGTCGCATCGAGGTCGGACTGGTGGTGTGGCCCGACCCGGGTGAGCCCGCCGACGGTGCGGCCGCGACCACCGCGTTGCCCGACGCCGACACCGACGAGCCCGAGGGCGAAGAGCCCGACGCGGGCGCGGCTGCGGCGCCGGCGCTGCCGACCGACCCCGCGGCACCGGGCTTCCCCGCGCACGTCTGTGCACGCCTGCGGCAACAGATGGAGAGCCGGCTGACCACGGAGTTCTTCCTGGTGGGCGACTGCAGCGCCGAGTCCCGCGCGTGGCGGCAACGAATGCACGCGATGCTCCGGCGACCGCAGGTCCGCGTGCGCGACGCGAGCCTCACGTTCCCGTGGGCGTTCCGCCTGCGATTGCCCGTGCGCGCCACCGGCCGCGCGCCGCAACGGCCCGAGAGCATCCCCGAAAACCACGAGTGGCGTGGCCTGCTCATGGTGGGCAGCTACGCGCTGCTGCAGGAGATGCGGCCGATCCGCCTGTTGCGCTGGGTCTACCGCCGGGTCGCACGCGGTGCCGAAGACGTCGGCTTCGGCTGACCCGCCGACACGCGTGGGGGCGCTGGCCCCAGGCACGCTTTCGCGCCGCGGCGCGCACGCGGGCGCGCAGGCCCGCGCGCAGCCGCAACCGATGGACAAGCGCGAGGCAGCTTTGATACCAACGGCGAACCGCCCATGGAGCTGCTTTCGCAACCGCGTGATGGTGAGCTGATCGATGCGACCTCGACGATGTACCCCAGCCGCTTGGTCGCGGTGCGGGGCCGTCGCGAGTTCGGCCCGTCGACCTCGACCTTCTTCGGCTACGTGGTCGGAGGATCGGGCCGCCTGCAGGCGGGCTCGTTCGAGATGTCGCTGCAGCCCGAGACGTTCTTCTGCGTGCCCGGTCCGGCGATGGTCGAGATCGACGGCCTCGCCGTGGTGATCGAGCGGCTGGGCTACCGCGGAATTCCCACTGCGGGCCTGATCGAGGCGCGCGGGCGCCTGACGTACATCGACGGCTGCTCCGACACGATCCTGGTCTCGCCGCCGCGCCTGGGCGATCCGGTCTTCAACTTCCTGCACTTTCCGCCGGGCATCCAACAGACCGTGCACTCGCACCCGTCGATCCGCCTCGGCGTGGTCGCACGCGGCGAGGGCCACGCGTTCGGTCCGGCCCACGGCGCGAAGCCGGCGTGGGAGATCCCGCTGCGTCCCGGTGCGGTCTTCTTGCTCCACCCGCACGAGATGCACGCGTTTCGCACCACCGCCAGCGGTCAGTCGATGGACGTCATCGCGTACCACCCCGACTCGGACTGGGGCCCGACCGATGCGGTCCACCCGATGCTGAATCGGACCTACCGCGGCATGTGAGCCGCGGTGCCGACGCGCGCGCGGACGCCACGGCCGGCGCGACGTCGCGCGCGCGGCGGCCCACCAACCGCGTCTGGGCCCCCGCAGATTCCTCTCTTGCCGGCCGAACCGTGTTAGGCTGGCCGTTGGGGAGTTCTCATGCGCCGACTGGCACAGCTGCTGCGTCGTGGTTCGTTTTCTCCGGCCCTGCTCGCGCTCGCGAGTGCATGCGCCGGCACCGATGGCGCAGCGACGGGCTCGGCCACGTTCGGCTCCGCCAGCGCGACCGACAGTGCGTCGGACTCGGGCTCGGGCGATTCGTCGAGCAGCGGTGACGACAACGGCTCCGTCACCAACATGAGCGACCCGACCGTGGCGTCGACGGTCACCGACACCACCGGCGACACCAGCGACGAGTGCGTCGACGGTCAGACCCGCTCTTGCTACTCCGGTCCCGCCGGCACCGCCAACGTCGGCGTGTGCGTCGCGGGCACCGAGTCGTGCGAGTTCGGCATGTGGTCGGGCGAGTGCGTCGGCGAAGAGATTCCCGGCGCCGAGATGTGCAACGGGCTCGACGACAACTGCGACGGCATGACCGACGACGACATCGTCGGCGGTCAGTGCAACACCGGTGATCAGGGCATCTGCGCCATGGGCACGAACATGTGCACCAACGGCGGGATGATGGAGTGCGTGCCCACCAACCAGCCACAGCAGGAAGTCTGCGGCGACAACATCGATCAAGACTGCAACGGCACGCCCGACAACGGCTGCACGATGTCGTGCCCGTTCGTCTACGGCCACGACGGTCGCGGCTGGGTCTACGAGGGTGCGGTCGGCGGTGCGAGCCTGTTGGGCCGCCCCGGCCACCTCGAGCGCGCGCGCGGCAAGCAGGTCGAGTTCGCACCGCTGGCGGTGCCGCTGGCCAGCGCCGCGCTGCTGCGCGACGCCGACGGCAGCGGTCGCGTGCGGGCGCTGCTGCTGGTGGGCGAAGACGAGATCGCCTACGTCGACCGCCTCGCGCTGTCGGTGGTCGAGCATCCCGAGGGCACCGAGGTCGTCGCGAGCTCGACGCTGCAGTGGACCGCGAGCCAGCGCGAGGGCCTGGCGCCGTTCGTGGCGCTGCCGCAGGCCGCCATGCGCACGCCGGTGCGCGCGAGCTGGCGCGGTCGGCTCGACGTCACCGAGGCCATCGGCCGTCGCGACGACCACGCCGTCGCGTTCGACGAGACCCGCGAGAACTTCTACGAGCTCGACTTCGGCGCGGTGCAGCCCGGCGCCGAGGTGCGGCTGGTGGTCGACGGCTGGAAGCTCAAGCACGACCGCGCGCTTGCGCCCGGCGTCCGCCGCCGCAAGCCGTTCGTGCAGGTGCAGCGCGCCGACGGTGCATGGCACACCGTGATGCAGGTGCCCTCGCCGCGCGGCGATCGCAAGACCGTCGCGATCGACCTCTCGCACGCGATCTGGGACGCGCCGTCGTACCGCGTGCGCCTGTGGACCGGCACGCACGAGGGTGGCCGCGCGATGTGGTACGTCGACCGCGTGCGCCTGTGCACCGGCGCTGCCGCGCCGCTGCAGGTGCACAGCCACGCGCCCACGACCGCGCAGCTGCACTTCGCGGGTGCGCCCTCGGGCCTCGATCCGCAAGACCGCAGCCAGCCGCGCTGGAACACGCCCGATGGCCGCGGCGAGCTGCTCGACGAGCAGTGCACCTTCGGCGCGTTCACGGCCTATGGCGACGTCGCGCCGCTGCTGCAGCGCGCCGACGACTGCGTGGTGGTGATGCGGCGCGGCGACGGCATCGCGCTCGAGTTCACCGGCATCGGCGAGGCCGCCGCGGGCTGCGTGCAGACGCTGCTGCTCGACACCGAGCTGGTCTACAAGCCGCGCATCGTGCCGGGCAGCAACCGCGACAGCGCGCTGTCCCGCAACGTCGGCCCGCTGCCGTACCGCGGCATGGGTCGCTACTGCGAGGACGCGCCGCAGCGTCAGGACCTGGCGTACCTGGGCTACCAGCGGCGCTGGAACACGCGGGTCTATCGCGCCGGCAGCGTCGAGTGGGGCGAGCCCAAGCGCGCCCGCAACCGCGCGACCGTGACGCAGCTGCACGCGCTGCCGCTGGCGGCGTGAGCCCGGGCGCGGCGATGCTCGCCGCGCGTGCCGCACTCAGCGGTAGTCGGTGAGGTGGCGCCGCGCGCCACCGCGACCGTGCTCGCGCTCGTCGGCCTGCTGGCACTCGATGCACAGCCGCACCCACGGCCGCACCTCGAGGCGCGCCGCGCCGATGGGATCGTCGCAGGTCTCGCACAGCCCGAAGCCCTCGGGATCGTCGCGCAGCCGCGCCATCGCAGCCTCGATCTCGCGCAGCTCCTCCGCGCGCGCGCGGTTGCGGTTGGACGCGATCACCTGGCTCATCTCGGCCAGCGGCGCGGCGTCCTCGTCGACCTTGCGCGTGGGATCGATCTCGGCAGAGACCTCGAGGTCCCCGCCCTGCAGCAGCTGCGACCGCATGCTCGACAGTCGCTGTTCGATGCGGGCTCGCAGCGCGGCGTCCATCGTCACCCCCGAGCGTGGCGCCAGCGCGGCGCGCTCGCAAGCCCCCTGGGTCACGGCAGCCAGCGGTCGCGCCACAGCGCGAGCGCGCCGTCGCGGTGGGCGTGGAACACGACGTCGGGTCCGAGCAAGCCATGCTGCAGCAGCGCCGGGTCGTGCACCCGGGCCTCGGTCGCGAGCGTGACGACCGCGTGGTCGGGCGCCTGCAGCTGCAGCGCGCCGCGGTCGTCGCCGTCGTCGTCGCGCACCCACAGGATCGTGTCGTCGTCGCGGCGCACGTACGGCCACGCCAGATCGTCGGCCAGCACGAGGGCGTCGCTGCCGTCGTAGGGCAGCAGCGTCAACCGCCCGTGCGCGAAGTCGGGATCGGGCTCGAAGCGCTCGAGCCCGTCGGCGGCGAAGCGCACGAAGCCGGCGCCGCGCAGCAACGCGCGGTGCCGCTGCTGCGCAGGATCCCACAGCCGCACGTCGAGGTCGTGCCAGTCGCCGTTGCCCACCACGTAGACCACGCCGACGCCGTCGATCGCCGCGCGCACGGAGGCCGGCGCGGGCAGCTCGACGGTGCCGTCGTCGCCGCGCGACAGCAGGCGGTCGTCGCCCCACGCGTGCACGCGCAGCGCGATCCAGTCGCCGAAGAACGGCACCGCGGTCCACGACAACCGCGTGGACAGCAGCACGCGATCGGCCGCCTCGGGGCCCTCGCGCAGATCCACCAGCGCGACCTCGCCGACCGCCAGCGGATCGGGATCGTCGATGATGCCGCGCTGCCACAGCACCGCGTCGCCATCGTCGGCGAAGCGCACCTCGGCGACCTCGTCGCGCACCACCGTGAGCTCGCGCGACGCGAGCGCGACGTGGACCAGGCGCCCGTCCGCGGTGTGGGCGAACAGCTCGCGCTCGCCCACCGCGATCGGACCGCCGGGCGCGCCGTCGTCGGGCACGCGCACGTGCTCGAGCAGCGTGACGCCGCTGCCGGCTCCGTTGCGATCGAGCAGCACGATCGTCGCGGTGCCGTCGTCGCCTGGCCGCAGCGCGACCACGCCGAAGTCGGTCGGCGCGACCGCACACAGCAGCCCGGTGCCGAGCTGCGTCCGCGCGCCGCCGTCCAGCGCGACGCGCCAGATCGTGCCGCTGGCCTCGTCGCACGCGTACGCGTCGCGGTCGAGCTCGAGCAGCGTGACCGACTCGGCCAGGGTCCGCGCCGGCGCGCCGCAGGGGTCGCCGACCGCGAGCCGCACCGGGGCCCGCGGCTGGGCCGGATCCCCGATCTCGTACAGCAGCCGCCCGGCGTCGGGCGCCGCATGGACGCGCAGCACCGCCTCGGCCTCGGCGAGCGCCGCGAGCGCGCGCGGCTCCTCGTCGCCGCACGCGCCGGGCTCAGGCTGGGAAGCGCGACCGCACGCAACCACGGCGAGCGCACAGCCCAGCCCGCGCTCGCATCGCATCAGGCTGCGCCCGAGCTCGCGACCAGCGTGACGATCTCACCGGGATCGGGAAAGCGATGCAGCGCGTGCTTGCTGAAGATGCGCTGGCCCTGCACCACGACATCGAACACGCCGCGGGCTCCCTCGACCAAACGTACGTTCACCGCATCTCCGAAGCGCTCGCGGAGCTCGGCCACCACACGGGTGGCCTGCGGGAGGTAGTTTCACTTCACGCAGTACGTGATGCTGATGTCCATGGCGAGGATCATACCGGCACCGCGGCCGCAAGGGTTTCGCAAGGTCAGGATCGCCGCGTTGCACCGGCGCCACACCAGTGCGACACGAGTGCCGCCACACCAGTGAGGGGAGACGGGCGACGCCGGGGCATTGTTACGCGACTGTGGCGGAACGCCGATTCTCGCCGCGGCGCGCGGCGCGGAACCGCCCCCTGTGCACGATCATGCGCCACAACACGGGCCACTCGCGTTGACCACGCCCTGGCATCGCATAAGCTGTTGCACCGTCATGGAGATCGTCAGCGTTGGACCAGTGAGCGGTGGACCTGACGCGCTGCGACGCGAGCTCGCAGCCGTCGCGTCGCGCATCGAAGGACCCAAGCTCGGCATCGTCTACTTGCCCGTCGAGCTCGACGCGGGCACGTTCCTCGCCGCCGCGACCGAAGGCCTTGCCGGGCCCATCGTCGGCGCGACCACGGCGGGCGCTGCGTTCACCGAACGCGGGTTCACGCGTGACCAACCCGTGGCCGCCGTGATCGGCGGCCGTGGCATGTCGTTTTCGATCTCGGTCGCGACGGGCCTGTCGCGCGGGCCCGAGGCGGCGATCAAGACCGCCGCGCGTCGCCTGGTCGACGCGTCGCATCGCTCCCCCTCCCGCAGCCAGGTCATGCTCGCGTTGTCCGACGCGTTCGCCTGCGAGGGCGAGGCGCTGTGCTCGGCGCTGCAGCACGCGGTGCCACCCCACTGGCGCATCTTCGGCGCGACCGCCGGTGACGGCTGGCGCTTCCAGGGCACCTCGGTCTTCGCGGGCCGCGAGGTGCTGCAGGACGCTGCGGTGCTCTTGGGCCTGTTCTCCGACGCGTGCCCGTCGTTGGTCGCGCACCATGGTTGGTGCGGTCTGCCCGACGGCCGCGAGATGACCGTGACCGAGGTCGACGGCAAGATCCTGCGCCGGCTCGACGATCGCCCCGCCGCGGACGTCTACCGCGAGGAGCTGGCGCGGCTGGGCTGCATCCGTGCGGGGGACGACCTGGTCACGACCATGGCGATGTACGAGCTGGGCATGCGCACGATGTTCGGCGATCAGCTGGCCATCCGCGCGCCGCTGGGCGTGCTCGAGGACGGCTCGATCACGCTCGCGAGCGGCTTGCCCCTGGGCGCGCAGGTCCGTGTCGCCAGCGCCTCGGCGGACGCGTTGATCGAGTCGGCGCGCACGCTGTCGGCCCGCGTGCTCGAGCCGCTCGACGGCCATGCGGTCCGTGGTGCGCTGGTGTTCGACTGTGGCGCGCGCCTGCAGCTGCTGGGCGATCGCTACGCCGAGCAGGTCGCGGCGTTCTCCGGCGGGCGCCACTTCCCGATGATCGGCATGGCCGGCTACGGCGAGATCGCGAAGTTCGCCGGCAGCCTCGAGGGCTTCCACAACGCCACCGCCGTCATGGCGGCGTGGTAGTCGCGGCGTCGTCGGCCAGCAAGCGCGACAGGCTCAGGTCGAGATCGGAGCGCAGCAGCTTCGCGATCGACTCGAGCTGCGCGCGCGTGATGCCGGGCTGGGTCCCGAACGCCGCGCACAGCTCGTCGGCCAGCTGATCGCGCAGTCGCGCGACGCGGCGCGCGATTGTGGCGCGGTGGGTGCCGAACAACTGCGCCAGCGCGTCGAGCGTGAGCCCGTCGAGGAACTTGAACCGCAGCAGCGCGCGCGCCTCGTCGTCGAGCTGCGACAGTGCTTGCGTGAACGCGGCCTTGAACGCATCGCGGTGGTGCTCGCGCAGCCACGCGAGCTCGGGGTCGTCGTCGATCGGCAGGCGCGACGGCACCGAGGCGGTCGCGCGATCGAGCGGCGCGCGGCCGCGTCGGCTGGAGATCGCGACGCGCACTGCGACGGTGCGGACCCAGTTGGCCAGCTCGCCGCGACCCGAGAACGCCGCGATGCGTGGCGGGTCACCGACGAACAGCCGCGAGCGCACCAGCTGCGCCACGTCGTCCGCGGCTGCGGCGTCGATGCCCGCGCGCGACAGCGCCAACGCGATGTCGCGACCGTGATGCTGCTCGAACGCCCGCAACGCGCCCGCGTCGCCGCGGGCGCAGGCCAGCGCCAGCGCCAGCTCCTCCACGCGCAGGCTCGCGAGCGCCGCGCTGTCTTCGACCCGCTGTGCGCAGGCCTGCAGCAACGCCGCGGCATCGAACGACAGCGCCGGCCACGCCGCACACGCCCGCGCGTTCAGCTGCGCCAGGCTCTCGCGCAGCGCGTCGCCAGCGACGAAGCGGTCGCGCCGCTCGGGCGGCACGGCGTCGAGGAACACGCGCAGCAGATCGGTCATCGCGGCGTCGGGCGTGGCGCCGGTCACGGACCGCACGCGCCCGTGACAGTGTCGCAGTGGACGCGGGCACGCGCACCGGCTAAGCGTGGTGGGCCGCGATGCGGTGCCTCGACGATGAATCCGCGCTGGCGCTGGTCGAGCAGCGGCTCGATCCGCCGCAGCGCGCGGCGTGGCTGGCCCACACCGGCCGTTGCGACGACTGCCGCGCGCTGCTGGCGACGCTCGTCCGTGCGGTGACCACGAACCCGGCACCGGCACCCGCGGCAGGCGTTCGCGTGGGCCCGTACACCCTGCGCGAGTGCCTCGGCCACGGCGGCATGGGCGAGGTCTGGTCGGCCCGCGACGCACGGCTGGGTCGCGACGTCGCGATCAAGCTGCTGCACGGCGGCCGCAGCGACGCGCGACTGCTCCGCGAGGCCCGCATCCTCGCGCGGCTGGTCCATCCCAACATCGTGGCGGTCCACGACGTCGGCCGTGCGCCCGCGGGCGTGTGGATCGCGATGGAGCGCGTCGATGGCATGACGCTGGCGGCGTGGGCCCGCGCGCAGCCCCGCAGCGCGCACGAGATCCTCGCGATCTATCGCCAGGCGGCGCTGGCATTGGCGCATGCCCACGCCGTCGGCGTGGTGCACCGCGACTTCAAGCCCCACAACGCGATGCTCGGTCGCGACGGCCGCGTGCGCGTGCTCGACTTCGGGCTCGCGGCCGCGAGCGAGGAACGCGAGGCCATCACGCCGTCGGAGAACTCGCCCGCCGAGGATGCGCCGGGCGAGCGTCGCCGCACCCTCGTGGGCGGCACGCCCGGCTACATGGCGCCGGAGCAGCTGCGCGGGCACGCGGCCTCACCGGCATCGGATCAGTTCGCGTTCTGCGTCGTGCTGTGGGAGGCGCTCACCGGTGCCAAGCCCTTCGTCGGCGCGAGCGCGTCGGCGGTGGCGCACGCGGTGCTGCACGAGCGGCCCACGCGGCAGGCTCCGATGCCTGCGGCGATCGAACGCGCGCTGCGCCGCGGCCTCGATCGCGACCCCGCGCGCCGCCACGCGGACATGCACGCACTGCTGCGGGCGCTGCGGTTGCGGCCACGTTGGCAACCGTGGGCGGTGGTGGGCGCGACGCTGGCGGCCACCACCGCCGCATGGGTCTGGCCCGGGGCGCCCGCGTGCGTCCGCGGCAGCCATCGCTTCGACGCCGCCGTGCAACGCCTGCGCGGCACCGACGACACCGCGGCCTTGGCCGATCACATCGACGCGTGGCGCAGCGCGGCGGTGCGCGCGTGCGAGGGCGCGCCCGACGGCATGCCCGACGCATGCCTCGACGAACGCGCGGCGGAGATCACCGTCGCACTCGAGCGCCTCGACGAGGGCGCGCCCGCACGGACCGCAGCGGCAGCGTTGCAACCGTTGGCCCGCTGCGAGGCGCGCGACGCCGATGCCGCCGCGCTGGCACCACCGGACCCCGCGCTCGCACGCGAGGTCGCGACGCTGCACCTGCAGCTGGTCACGCTCGGCGCCCGCGCGGCCAGCGACCTCGCGCGGGACCACGGCGCCGCGTTCGAGGCCCTGATCGCGCAGGCCGACGCGCTGGGCTGGGCGCCGCTGCAGGTGGAGGTGCTCGGCACCGCGGCGCGACACTTCTCGCTGCGCGACGACTGGCAGCGCGCCGAGGCGGCGTTCGAGCGCGCGTTCCACCTCGCGCGCAAGGTCGGTGACGCGGCCAGCGAGTTCGACGCCGCGCTGGGCATGGTCACCGTCGGCGAGCACACCGAGCGCGCGGCGGAGGCGTTGTCGTGGATTCGTCACGCCGAGGCCGCGCTCGCGCACAGCCCCGATCCGCGACGCGCGGCGGAGCTGCTCAAGCTCCACGGCGAGGTGCTGCAGACCCTCGGTCGTCTCGACGAGGCCGAGGCCATGCTCCGGCGCGCGGTCGCGGTGCTGCCCGCGGATGCGGACGCCGAGGAGCGCGCAACCACCAAGGCCATGCTCGGCAACCTGCTCGCGTCGCAGTGGCGCTTCGCCGAGGCGCGACCGCTGTACGAAGAGGCGCTGCGCGAGGAGCTGCTGCCGCGTCCGCGCGCGCAGGCGCTCAACGGCCTGGGCGCCGTGTTGGTGCAGTCGGGCGACCTCGAGGGCGGCGCGCGGATCTTCGAGCAGGCGGTCGCATTCGCCGACCAGCTCGAGCTCAGCAGCGACATGCGTTGGTCCCCGTGGGTCAACCTCGCGGTCACCTACGGCGAGCTGGGCCAGACCCAACGCGCGATCGCGATGCTGCGCGAGGCCTTCGCAGTGACGCAACGCGCCGGCGGTCCCATCGTCGAGGACCACGACATCGAGTTCAACCTGGCGCTGTTGCACATGCGCGAGCGCCAGTTCGATCTCGCGCTGCAGTGGGCCCACCGCATCCTCGACGATCCCGAGGCCAGCCCGACGCTGCAGGTGCGCACGCTGTGGATCGCGAAGCAGTCGCGCGTGGGCCTGGGCGATCCCGCGACCGCGCTGCGGCTGTGGCAGCGACGGATCGAGCTCGACCTCGCGCTGCAGGACCTCGAGGAGCTGCCCGACGACCTGCTCGAGCTGCTCGCGCTCGCTCGCGGCGCGAGCCTGAGCCCACCGTGAGCCGCGGCGCCGAAACGACGAAGCCCCCGAGAGGTCATCTCGGGGGCTTCATCTCCCTGCGGGGCGGACGGGACTCGAACCCGCGACCTCCGACGTGACAGGCCGGCGTTATAACCGACTTAACTACCACCCCATACGAGGCAGGGGCCGGCTATGTACTGAGATCCGAGGCCGGCTGTCAAGGATGATCGTCCCCGCGCGCGGCACGCGGGGGTCGGGCCCGCTCGGGCGGGCGAGCGCCAGGGCCGTCAGTGGATCGGCCGCGTGGCGATGGCGACCAGGTTGGCGCCCCAGCGCGCGTCGGGACCGGCGATCCGCTCCAGCACCGGGTCGAGCACGTCGAGCGCCCGCAGCACGCCCCCGCGCAGGCCGCCGGGCGCCCGGTGCTCGCGACCGCTGCGCGCTGCGGTGGCGCCCGAGTCGGCGCTGGCCGCCTCGACCGCCGCGCCGCGCCGCCGCGGCAGCCGTGCTCGCACCGCGTCGGCGGCGGTGAGCACCGAGGCCATCACGGTGGTCGCGCCCTGCGGCTGACTCCACATCGTGTGCACCTGCAGCCCGCCCTGCTCGAGCACGGCGCGCAGGCTGTCGCGGTCGAAGAAGCAGATGTGATCGCCCAGCTCGAGCGGGCGGTAGCGCTTGCCCCACAGCGGCCGCGCCGCGTCGTCCCAGTTGGGCACCTCGATGATCGCGAAGCCGTCGTCCTCGAGGTGGTGCGCGATGAAACGCGCGACCGTCACGGGCTTGCGCATGTGCTCGAGCACGTGCGTGATCGTGACCAGGCCGTAGTGGCGGTGGCCGGGCACCTCCGCGTCGTCCTGCTCGAGGTCGAGATCGAAGATGGTGTGGTGGCGCTCGGCGATGGCGCGCGCGCCCGGTGAGCGTTCGACACCGTGCGTGACCCAGCCCCGCGCGGCCAGCTCGTCGAGCAACAGACCGGTGTTGCAGCCCAGATCGAGCGCGTGACCGCCGGCCTGGGGATGGCGCACGGCGCCGCCGGTCAGGCGATCGTACAGCGCGATCGATCGTTGCTTGCGCTCGCGATCGACGTCGTCGTGGGTCGCCGCGCGCACGCCATAGCCCGCGTCGAGCAGCACCGGCGGATGATGACCGAGGGTGTGGACCAGGCCACAGCGATCGCAGCGCACCAGATCGAAGCGCTCCTGACCGCGCCCGAGCACGGGCGTCCGCGCCGCGCTCGAGCACACCGGACACTCGTGCACCAACACCACGCCGTGGCTCATCGCGATCCTCCGCCGGGTTCGTGTTGCTCGCGCTCGAGCTTTCGCCGCCAGCGCTCCTCGTAGATGAACAGATCGATCATGAGCGGATACCACAGCGACTGCATGCCCGCGTACATCAGCCCCGGCAGTCCGTCGCGCCAGGCGGCCTGCACCGCGACGGTGCGACCGAAGTGCACGAACGGCCGCAGGAACAGCGGCAGCTTGTTGTAGACCCAGCGCACGCCGATGGTGCGGCCGGCCTTGGTGCGCAGCGAGAAGCCGTCGAGACCGCGGCGGTGATCGTCGCCCTCGACGTAGTGCCGGGCCTCGCGCTGGGCGTAGCGCACGTGCTTGCGGAACCACTCCGCCAGCGGCTTGTGGTCGTCGTGACGCAGCTTCGCCCGCAGGCGCGTGACCCGGAGGTTGCGGTCGTCGACGCGCTCGTTGGTGCCGCGGGTGAAGCGGGCCACCGCCGGCCGCATCAAGCGCAGGATCGAGGCCCCGCCGAAGCCGCCGTGTTCGAGCTCGCGGCCCAGCACCACGAACGTCAGGCCGACGTAGGCGCCATCGAGATCGTCGCGTTCGGTCGCGGCGACGATCTCCTGCCGCAGCTCGGGCGTCAGCTCCTCGTCCGCGTCGAGGAAGAAGGCCCAGCGGAAGCGTGACTGCACCGATTCCAGCGCGAAGTTGCGTTGGCTCGAGTAGTCGACGAAGACGTGCTCGACGACCTGGGCCCCGGCCGCGCGCGCGAGCTCGCAGGTGCGATCGCGCGAGCCCGAGTCGACCACCAGCACCGGCGCGAGGCCCTCGACCGACGCGATGGCCTTGGCGATGTTGGCCTCCTCGTCGAGCGTGAGGATCACGACCACCAACGGCGCGAGCGCGGTGTCGTCGGCGACGAGGGACGCCGGCGGCGACGCGGTGGTCGCGGGCGATGCGTGGACATCGGGAGGTGCCATCGTCGAGCTCGTCATGGTCTTGCAGGCACGCGCGGTGCCCGGGCGACGCGTCGAGCATAGCACCCGTACCCGCGGGTCTCGACGGGACGCGACATCACGTGCGTGCGGCGCCCGACGAGCGACGGTGCTATGTTCCGTGCGGTGGCCATGGACCTCGCGGCGCTGTATGCCCACTCGCCGGTGTGGGCGCAACACGTGATGTGCTCGATCGAGGGCCTACGCCTGCGTAGGCAGCGTTTTTCTGCGGATTTCGACGATCGCCTCGCGCACGCACGGATTCGCAGCACGTGGACCATGGCACAGCTGCAGAGCTTTCGCATCGCGCGGCTGCGCGCGATGCTGGTCCACGCCCAACGCAACGTGCCCTACTGGCGCGATGTGTTTCGTGCCCATGGCTTCGAGCCCGCGCGACTTCAGCACGGCGACGAGCTCGCCGAGCTGCCGCTGTGCGACAAGGACCTGGTCGTGCGCGAGTCCGAGGGCCTGCGTGCGACCGCGCTGCCCCACGGTGTGAGTCGCGAGCCCGTGCTCGTGCACACCAGCGGCACCACGGGCGCTGGTCTGTCGATGCCGATGTCGCTCGAGGCACTGCGCGAGCAGTGGGCGGTCTGCTGGCGCTACCGCCTGTGGCATGGCCTGCGGCCCGGCACCTGGTGCGCGACGCTCGGTGGTCGCGTGATCGTGCGCGCGGACGAGACCGAGCCGCCGTTTTGGCGCTTCAACTGGCCGGGCCGCCAGGTGCTGCTGTCGGGCCATCACTTCGGGCCCTCGACCGCGCGGCACTACCTGCAGCTGCTGCAGCAGCACGAGATCCCGTGGGTGCACGGCTATCCTTCGATGGTCAGCGCGCTCGCGGACGCCGCGGCGGAGCTCGACGTGCGGCTGCCGGCACTGCGCTTCGTCACGCTGGCGTCGGAGTCGGTCAGCGAACGGCAGCGCGAGCGCATCGTCGCCGGTCTGGGCGTGCGCCCGCGCGAGCACTACGCCCAGACCGAGTCGGTCGCCAACATCAGCGAGTGCCCGCGTGGCCGCCTGCACGTCGACGAGGACCACGCCCACGTCGAGTTCGTGCCGCACGGCAGCGAAGGCGGCCGTACGCTGTACCGCGTGGTCGGCACCTCGCTCGACAACTGGCACCAACCGCTGCTGCGCTACGACCTGGGCGATCTCGTGACGCTCGCAGCACACGGCTGCGACTGCGGCCTGCCCGGCCGCGTGGTCGAGGAGATCGACGGCCGGCGCGAGGATCTGGTCGAGCTCGGCGACGGGCGCAAGGTCGGCCGCGCCGGTGAGATCTTCAAGAAGCTCGACTTCATCCGCGAGGCGCAGATCCGCCAGCGACACGCGGGCGAGATCACCATCGCCTTGGTCTCGCGCGGCCCGTGGACCGAGGCCCACGATGCGAAGCTGCGCGCCTCGGTGGCCGAGCGCCTCGGGCACGCGATGCGCGTGACCATCACGCAGGTCGAACGGCTGCCGCGAACCGCCGCGGGCAAGCTGCGCCACGTCGTGCGCGAAGGGAGCGACTGATCGATGTGCGGCATCGCGGGCCTGGTGCTCGATCCGCGGCGGCCGGGCGCGGTGGATCGCGCGTTGCTCGATCGCATGACCGACAGCCTCGCGCACCGCGGGCCCGACGGCCGCGGCGTCGAGATCGGTCCCGGCTTCGGCCTGGGCCACCGCCGACTCGCGATCATCGACCTGTCGACCGGCGCGCAACCGATGGCGAACGCCGACGGCTCGGTGTGGATCACCTTCAACGGCGAGATCTACAACTACGTCGAGCTGCGCGCGCAGCTGCAGCGACGCGGCCACGTGTTCCGCACCGCGAGCGACACCGAGGTGCTGCTGGCGGCCTACCGCGAGTGGGGCGACGATCTGGTCGCGCACACCAACGGCATCTTCGCGTTCGCGATCTGGGACGCACCGCAACGACGGCTGTTGCTCGCGCGCGACCACCTGGGCGTCAAGCCGCTGTACTGGGCGCCGCCGGTCGATGGCTCGCCGCTGGCGTTCGGCTCGGAGCCCAAGGCGCTGCTGTGTTGCCCGTGGGTCAGCCGCGCACTCGACCCGGTGGCGCTCGACGCCTACGTCGATCTGCTCTACGTGCCGCCGCCGCTGTCGATGTTCGCAGGCGTGCGCCAGCTGCCGCCGGGCTCGGCGCTGTCGTGGTGTGACGGCGAGCTGCGGCAGTGGCGGTACTGGGACGCGCCGCCAGCGACCGACGAGCGCCACGATCTCGAGACCTGGGCCGAGATCGTCGAGCCGGTGCTGCGCGACGCGATCGTGATCCAGACCCGCAGCGACGTGCCGCTGGGCGCGTTCCTGTCCGGCGGGCTCGACTCCTCGACCATCACCGCGGTGTTGGCCGAGCACGCGAGCACGCCGGTGTCGACCTTCTGCGTGGGCTACGGCGACGAGGGTCGCAGCTACGACGAGCGCGATGCGGCGCGACTGGTGGCGAAGCACTTCGGCACCGACCACCACGAGGTCGTGCTCGACATCGACGTGCTGCAGGGCCTCGAGGCCATGGTCCGCGGCTTCGACGAGCCCTTCGGCAGCCCCACGGCGCTGCTGTCCTCGGCGCTGTCGGAGTTCACGCGCGGCAGCGTGACGGTGGCGCTGGCCGGCGACGGCGGCGACGAGATCTTCGGCGGCTACCCGCGCTATCGCGGCATGCTGCTGGCCGAGCGATCCTCGGGCCTGCCGCCGCGGGTCTACGCGGTGGCCGAACGTCTGAGCGCCGGCCGCGAGGCCGCGGTCGCGCGCAGCTATCGTCGCTGGGCGCGGCAGTTCTTCGCCGGCGCCACGCTGGCACCGGCCGAGCGCTACGCCCAGTGGGTCGGCTACACGCCCGCGGCCGAACGCGATGCGATGTACTCGCCGCAGCTGCGCGCGCGCGTGGCCGAACGCGGTCGCATCGCGCCGGTGGCCGCGGACTTCGCCGCGCCGGCCCGCGGCGACGCGGTCGAGCGCGCGGCCTATGCCGACCTGCACGGCTTCTTGCCCGAGAACGTGCTGCGCGGCTCCGACCGCATGAGCATGGCGTGGGGCCTCGAGCTGCGCGTGCCGTTGTGCGACGTGCGGTTGGTCGAGCTCGCGATGCAGATCCCCTCGCGCCATCGCGTCGGCGCGCTCGCGAGCAAGCGGGTGCTGCGGAACATCGCCGCGCGCTTGCTGCCGCAGGAGATCCTCGAGCGTCGCAAGCTCGGCTTCAACGCCCCGCTGGGCGTGTGGCTGCGAAGGGACCTCGACCGCCTGGTCGCGCAGTGGCTCTCGCCCGAGCTGGTGCGGCAGCGCGGGTGGTTCGATCCCGAGGTCGTCGCGGGCATCGTGCACGAGCACCGCGAGGGCGTGCGCGATCACGGGCTCAAGCTGTGGTCGCTGATCGTGATGGAGCAGTGGCGGCGGTGCTACGGCGTCGAATGATCACTTCGGAGTGATCACCGGGCGGCGAGCCGCGCGAGCGCCTCGCCGCTGAGCCGGTACACCGTCCACGCGTCGAGCGGCTCGGCACCGAGCCGACGATAGAAGCCGATCGCGGGCTCGTTCCAGTCCAGCACCGCCCACTCGAACCGCGCGCAGCCGCGTTGCACCGCCAGCTGCGCGAGGTGTTGCAGCAGCGCCTTGCCCACGCCGGCGCCGCGTGCCGCGGGCGTGACGTAGAGGTCCTCGAGGTACAGCCCCGGGCGCCCGCGCCAGGTCGAGTAGTTGTGGAAGAACAGCGCGAAGCCGACCGGGTCGCCGTCGTGTTCCGCGAGCACGCACTCGAACGGTGGCGTGCTCGCGGCGAGCTGCTCGCGCAGCTGCGGCACCGTCAGCTCGACCGCGTCGGGCTCGCGCTCGTAGACCGCGAGCTCGCGGATCAGCGCGACGATGGTGGCGGCGTCATCGGGCGTGGCCGGGCGGATCCGCGTCGGGGGCATCGGCCGCAGCATCGCGCAAACCCGGGCGCGCGGCGGGGGATCATGCGCGCGCGGCAGTCCACAGCTCGGCCAGGCCGAGTTCCGCGATCCAATGCTCGACGTAGGGCCGGTCGAGTCCGGCACCCGCCAGCCGGATCAGCGCACGCGCGTCCTCGAGCTGCCGCTGCGAGCCCCCGCCGGCCTTCGCCCACTCGAGCTTCGCGATGATCGTGTCCTCGATCGTCGCGACGAACAACTTGACCCCCAAGACGTCGAGCGCACAGCGGCGCGAGAACTCCATGGTCGAGAACGGCCGAGGCTTGCGCACGATCAGATCGACCTTCCATCCGGTGTGCAGGTCGATGAGTTTGAACTGCGTGTGGTGACGCAGCGCCTCCATGGCCGCGGCTTCCGAGGCGTAGAATCGGTCGGTCGGGAGCCCGTGCACGAGCGCACGGAGCTTCGCGGCGTCCGCATCGACCACCACGTCGAAGTCCTTGGTCGACCGCTCCCGTCCGTGCGCCAGCGCGGCCACGGACCCGACCAGCATGTACGGGATTGCGAGCGCTTCGAGGCGCGCGACGATCTCGCGGAGCGTCTCGCCGATCTCGTCGGTCACGGCTCGACCATCGGCCACTCGGGCCGCGCCGAGCGGTACAGCTCGTCGCCCCACAACAGGCGTGCGAGCGCCATCTCCACGTGCGCCTCGTCGTAGTCCGGGTGCCGCTTGCGGATCCCCGCGCGCATGAACTCGCGGCTGAGGCGACAGAGCTTCGCGCCGGACGCGACGCGCTCGGACGGCGTCATCGCGAGGATCCTGCGACGCAGGATCTCGTCCGCCTCGACGCTGGTGTCCGAGTGGGACATCGCCGTGCGAGTCTAGCCGCGCGCGCGACCGCGTTCCAGCGTGGCGACGGCGCCGTCACTGCGGCCGGTCGTCGTGCGGCGCCGGCAAGCCGCGGTGCAGCTGGCGCACGGCGCAGACCTCGTCCGTCTCGCACAGCTCGCTGAGCGCTTGCGCGGCCGCGCCCGCGGGAGGACGTCGTCGTCCTCGAGCGCACGCAACCGCAACGGCTCGAGTTCCGCCGCGAGTGCGTCCTCGTGCTGCGCGACCTCGGGCAGCGAGGTCAACAGGGCGCGCCGCGACGGCCCGAGGTTCCCGCGCGTCCGCGACGAGCGCGAGCACCGGCGACGCGACGCGCAGGCCGTGGTTGCAGCCGCGCTGCGTGAGTCCCCTGCCGCGTCGCACCGCATCCGTGCCGGCTTT
>JAIBBS010000349.1 GCA_019694555.1 Nannocystaceae bacterium | reverse complement strand
CGACGTCGCGGGGGAGCACGTCGTCGAGCAGCTCGGCGAGCCGCAGGGCGTCGTCCTGCGGCGCTGATGCGGCCTCGTCCGACGCGCCGGGTGTCGCGCGCGTGTCGGTCGCGGCCGTGTCCGAGGTGCCCACGTCGGTCGCCAGCGGCGTGACGACCACGTGGCCGCAGCGCAGCAGCGTCGCGATCGCCTGCAGCGCGCGGAAGCGGCCGAGCATCGCGCGCGCGACGACCTCGTCGAGGTCGGCCGCGCCGTCGCAGCACGCGAACACGTGACGCGCGTCGGCCCACTCCGCCAGCGCGGCGGGATCGGGATCGTCGAAGAAGTCCCACGCACCGTCGTCGCCGTCGTCGTCGGTGACCGCGGTCGGTGCGGCGCTGGGGCGCTCGCCCGGCGGCGACAACGGCACCAACACCGCGGGTCTGCGCGCGACGCTGCGCTGCAGGCTGCCCAGCTCGTCGCGACGGCGGGCGGCCTCGAGCAGCACGGCCGAGGCGTCCACCCGCGCGCTGGCCGGCACGGCCTCGGCCAGCCAGGTCGCGTGGCCCTCGAGCCACAGCAGCGTCGCGCCGGCGTGATCGCACGCGTCGAATGCCTCGACCACGGTCTCGAGCACGAACACCCGCGCGGGCTCGAGCGCGGCCACCGGCGGCGGCGCGTCGCCGTGACGTGCGACGAAGGCCGCAGTGAACGCGTCGGCGCGGCCCAGCGGTGTGTCGGCGCGCGCGCCCGCGATCGCGCCGTCGTCGAGCCACGCCGCGGTGGTGGACCGGCGCTCGGCATCGCCGAGCACGAGCACGCCGCGCGGACGTCCGGCGAGCAAGGTCGCGAGCAGCTCGAACAGTCCACCGCGCCGACCCACGCGCGCGACCACGGCGGTGCACGCGGGCGCGAGCGCGGCCACGGCCTCGCCCTCGAGCGTGAGCACGTCGTCGGGGCCGACGCGGGCCGCGGTGCAGGACACCAGGGTTGCGAGCTCCACGCGGGCGCCTCCACGCCGCCGTCGACCGCGTGGTCGCTGGCGTTGAGCCGCTGCGGTCGTCCGCGGTGCGCCGCGGTCGCGGCCGCGCACGCCGGCGTCCCGCGGTGACACCCGCGCGCGATCCGGATCGGTGCGCCGCGTCAGAAGCGGCCCGAGATCGACAGTCCCATCGAGGTCGGCGACAGCGTCGGCTCGACCTGCAGCTGCAGGCGCTTGTGCTCGCGGCGGTAGCGGTCGCCGAACGCGAGCACGCCGGCACCGACCGCGACCGTCGACAACGCCAGCTGGATGCCGATCGTGGTGCCGGCATAGACGCCGCGATAGCAACCGAAGCTGCGATCGAGGCTGTGCTCGAGCGCGCGATCGATGCAGCCCAGCGCGGCGAAGCGAGCCAGTCGCGCGGCGATGTACGCGGTGCCGCCGACACCGACCATGGTCGCACCGGCGATGATCGCCCGTCGTGCGTTGCGGCGACGGCCCGCGCGCGCCTCCCACGGACCGCGCACGGCACCGCCGCCGGCGGCGAGTCCGATCGAGGCCAGGTTGGCGATCCACGCCGGCACCGACAGGAACACGTCGCCGAACGACGACACCAGGCAGCCGCCGAAGCGATCGCGGACGTCGGGCCCGACCGGACGACAGCCGCGCAGCTGCCACACCACGCGACCGGCGTTGAGCGCCACCGCCACGCCCGCGGCCGCACCTGCGCCGGCGATGAGGCCCTTGCCGGTCATGGTCGAGCTGCGCGCGGGCGCGTCCGTGGGCGCGGGTGCCGGTGGCGGCGTCGGCTCCTGCGCCAGCGCGAGCGCAGGCGCGCCGCAGCAACCTGCGAGCGTGGCGACGAGGGTGAACGGACGCAGCAGCGAGTGCGTGATGGACATGGTGGCTCCGATCTCGACCGCGTCGCGCCGACACGCGCCGCGGCGTCTGCTCGCCATCGACGCCCACGCACGCGTTGGATTCGCGGCGAGGCCCCGCCGCGCCGCAAAATGCAGCGATCGCATCATCGCCGCGGCCGCTGCCACAGGCGCGCGAGCAGGCCGCACTGCATCGCTCGCTGCAGCGCCCGATCCGGTGCGCGCGCGACCGTTGCGTGGCCGCGGCGCTTGGCCCAAGATGCGCCGGTGGACCGGCAGCCCCCTCGCGTCACCAGCAACGCCATCGAGCTGTACATCCGCACGTACTACTCGCTGCTGCGCAGCTCCGGGGACGTGCGCGTGCGGGCGTTCGAGGAGTCGCACGCGTTCTCCGACTCGAGCCTGCACGCCGGTGCGCGCGAGCCCACGCCCGACCTCGCGGCCTTCGCCTACGCCGCGGCGCGGCTGCCCGAGTGCATGCCTGCGGTCGCGCGGCTGGTCGCGGGTCAGTCCAACGAGCAGTTCGAGACCGCGGGCCTCGACGTCACCCGCTGGCAGCGCGTGACCACCCGCGGTCGGCGACGGCCGCTGCGCTTCGATGGTCGCGACACGCTCGCGGTCTACGTCACCAGCGCCTCGGACATCGACGACCTGGTCCCGATCGTGACCGCGTGGCAGATCGAGTGGAACAAGATGCACGCGCTGCTGCAGCGCAGCCCCGCGCGCGCGGCCCTGGCGGACGGCTCACTGCTCGGCGAGGCCCGCGACGCCGCGCTGGCCGCGGCGCTGGGCGTGGCCCCGGCGGCCCTGCCGACGCTGCACGCGGCGTTCGGCGACGGTGACGACGCCGGCGTGCGTGCGCTCGCGAGCCACGGCTGCGATCTGTCGCTGCGGCTGATCGCCGGCACGCTGGCCGAGTATCGCCGCGCGTCGCAGCGCTGGTGGTCCGCGATCGAGACCGGGTACCTGCGCGGTGGCGCGGTGCGGCGGCCGGTCTACTTCGTGTCGTCGAACACCCACGCGCTGCCCAACCTGCTCGGTGGCTACGCGCGGGCGCATCGCGAGGAGATCTTCGAGCTGGTCCGCGCGCACGACCCCGAGCAGCTCGGGCCCGACATCGCCGCCGCGCGCGAACGCGGCGACGAGGGCGAGCTCGCCAACCTTTCGTACTACCTGCTGCGGCAGTACCTGCGCGCCGACGAGAGCGGCGGCCGCATCGCGGCGGTGCAGCAGTACGATCGCGAGGGCGGCATCCAGACCCTGCCCAACCCCGGCCACCTCGACGTCGCCGCGCAGCTGGTCGAGCTCGCGGCGGTGCGGCCCGACCGGCTCGACCCGCGCGTGCGCGTCGACGGCGTGGAGCTGCTGGCCGGATCCGACGCGGTCATCATCAACATCGACTACCCGCTGGGCATGGCCGCGTACCACCACTTCACGCGGCTGACCGAGGGCATCGGCGAGCTGCGCGGGGTCTACCTCATGGGCAAGGCCGCGACGCTCAACGGTCGCGTCGGCGACATCATGCTCGCGACCGCCGCCTACGACGAGCACTCGCAGAACACCTACCTGTTCCGCAACGCCTTCGCGGTCGCCGACGTGCAGCGGTGGGTCCACGCGACCGTGCTCGACAACCAAAAGGCGCTGACGGTGCGCGGCTCGTTCCTGCAGAACCGCGAGTACATGCAGGTGTTCTACCGCGAGGGCTACACCGTGCTCGAGATGGAGACGGGTCCGTATCTTTCGGCGATCTACGAGCTGGTCTACCCCAAGCGCCATCCCACCGACGAGATCGTCCACCTGTCCAACCTGCTGCCGTTCGATCTCGGCGTGCTGCACTACGCGTCGGATACGCCGTACTCGCGGCGACAGACGCTGCTGTCGAAGAGCCTGTCGTACTTCGGCATGGACAGCACGTATGGCTGCGCGGTCGCGATCATGCGGCGGATCTTCGAGGCCGAGATCGCGCGGCTACGCCGTGCCGGCGGATGACGTCGTTCTCGCGCCAACCGGTTTCACGACGGGCTGCTAGCCCGCGATCCACAGCTCGACCGCGACGCGCTGCAGGGGCTGCCACAGGTACTCGCGCAGCAGCGGCACCGCGGCACCGTGGACGATCGCGCGGCCGCGCAGGCCCAGCGGCAGCCCCGGGCCCGAAAGGCCCACGCTGCGCAGCCGTGCGCGCTCGCCCTCGGCCCGGGGCAGCGCCGCGTCGATCACCGTCGCGCGCGGCTGGCCATCGGGCGGCATCAGCGTCACGCGCTGGCCCGCGTGCACGCGCGCGTGGTCCTGCGGCGTGAGCACGGCGACCGCGAGGTCCGCGGCCACGATGGTGCACAGCGGATCTCCGGCGGCGAGCATGCGGCCGGACATCTGCTGCGGGTGCGGCTCGAGGATCACGCCGTCCATCGGGCTGCGCAGCACCAGGCGGCTGCGCTGCACCTCCAGCGCGAGCACGGAGGCGTGCGCGCGGGCGACCGTGGCGCTGGCGCCGTCGAGCTCCTCGTCGCGCGGCGCCGCGGCGCGCAGGCGCAGATCGGTGATCGCGAGCGCGTGGCTGCCGATATCGTGCAGTGCGCGCGCGCGGGC
>JAIBBS010000348.1 GCA_019694555.1 Nannocystaceae bacterium | reverse complement strand
TCGGCGCGCGCGGGGGCAGCGGTGCGCGCGGGCGCGGCGTGGGCCCGGCCCAGCGACAGCGTCGCGACCAGCACGACCGTCAGCCAGCGCGCCAGCACGCGCAGGCTCGCGTGCGCCCTTGCCCGCGGCTGCACGCCGCCTCCGTTGTCGCGGGTCGTCGCCTCGCCGATCATGCGGCAGCGATGATGCGCCACTTCGGGGCCGCGGCGCCACGCGGATGCCACGCGCGGCCGCACGCATGCACCGCCGCCCGCACGACCAACCGGCGCCCGTCGACCACCGCCATGGGCCGCGCGCCCCGAGCCCGCGGCGGTGGGCCTCAGACGTCGAAGACGCCGATGTGATAGAAGCCCAGCGGCTGGCGGAAGTCGATCCGCTGCAGCCACGGCACCAGCGCCGGCGGCGTCGCGTTGGGCACGATCGATCCCTGGGTCACGAACATGCGCGTGCGCAGGCCGGCGCGCTCGGCCAGGCCGCGGACGTGACGCGCGGTGAACTTGAGCGCGCCCCACTCTTCCTTCTTGAGCCCGGAGAACGCGAACATCAGCGGGTTGGTGGCGTTGGGCTCGACCAGCGCGACCTGGCGGCGCGCGACCCGACGCATCTCGCGGCAGGCCTGCACCGGATCCGGCAGGTGGTGCAGCAGGTTGCCGCAGAACACGTAGTCGAAGCTCTTGTCCGGCAGCGCCAGCGCCTGCGCGTCGCCGCAGACCTTGGGCGCCTCGACCGGGTTGATGTCGAGCATGTGCTGCGAGAAATCCAGCACCGTCAGATCGAAGGTCTCGGCCAGCACCACGCTGAAGTAGCCATTGCCGGCGCCGACCTCGAGCATGGTGGGCATGCCGTCACCGGGCAGCTCCATGCCGGCGATCGCGATCTCGATCTTCGGGCGCGCGAACGCCTGCACCGCCGGGTGCCACGGCGAGCGCCGCTCACCCGGGGCATCCCAATAACGCTTCTGCTCGGTCGTATCCACCATGGCGGGCGAAGCTCTAGCACGCCCGCAGGTGGGGTCAAGGGATGAAGATGGGCTCGCTCTTCATGCCGCCGGGGTACGCGTAGGACGACAGGCAGCGGTACGGCGGCGGCGGCGTGTTCTCGGTGACGTCGTCCTTGAGGCAGTCCTCGTCGGGCTGGTTGGGGCTGTAGCCGACCTGGATGATGCCGAACGGATCGTTGCTCTCGATCACGTGCGCGCTCATCTCCTCGCCCGGCCGCACCTCGTCGATGACGACGTCGGCGATCTGCCAGTCCTCGTTGATCGGCGTGTACGCGCTGATGAGCGTGCCGTCGAGCGTGATGCCGCCCGAGCCCGCGCGCTTGATCACCTGCACGTAGTTGAGCGGGAAGCCGACCGCGGGCACGAACACGTAGCGGGTCAGGAACTGCTCGACCGGCACCATCTGGTACATCGCGGGATCACCGACGGTGGTGTACTCGTTGGCGGGCTCGGCCATGCCCTCGCCGCTGCCGTCGGGATCGTTGTTCCACCACTGGCTCTGCAGGTACTGCACCGGCATGAACACCTTGTCGCTGCTGAACACGAAGCTGGTGTTGTTGGGCACCGAGAACTCGGCATAGTCGCCGCGCTTGGCCAGCGTGATCGGCGTGCCCATCTGCGGCGGGTCGGTGGTGACGGTGACGTCGTCGGTGCCGGCGTAGACGCGCCAGTGGTGGCGCTCGTGGCCGAGCTCGCCGTCGGGCACGCCGCCGAAGTCCTCGTCGCGACGATCGGGCGACGCGGGTGCGACGTAGGTCGTGCCCCAGTACTCGAGCGGGATCGGCAGCTCCTGCAGCGGGTCGCAGTGGCCGATGGGATACATGATCGGATCGCGGATCGGCACGCGTGCACACTTGGTGCCCGAGGTGATCCACACCGGCTTGTCCGCGCGCACGACCGTGCCCGAGACGTCGCGCAGATCGGGGTTCTCCTCGTTGGTACCCGAGGCCGCGATGCGCACGGTGTCGAAGCGGTTCATGTTGAGCAGCCCGCCCTCGCCCTTGGCCACGAACGGCACCGGCAGGCCGTTGCCCGCGGTGTCGACCGGCGGGAACCACTCCAGCGTGGTGAAGTCCTGCAGCGCCACGACCTCGAAGTAGCTGGGCTCGCCGTCTTGGTTGCGGCCCGGCGCGTACGACATCACCACGTACTCCTGCCGCATCGCGCTCTCGGGCAGCAGCATCGACGAGTCGTTGCCGTTGCTGAGCTGGCCCGGCGCGTGGTGGTACGCGATCACGGGCTCGTCGCTGCTGAGGCGGTAGTTGCCGCCGGTGCGGTACATCGACGTCTCCGACAGCACGAAGTTGGTGTCGAGCTCGAAGATGTGCACCTCCAGCGGCGCGAGCATGATCGCGTCCCCGATCGGCTGCTCGACGTTGGTGCCCTCGGGCACCTGGTACAGCTGCACCGTCGCGATCTCGCTGCTGTTGGGATTGGCGACCACCAGCGAGTCGAAGAACATCTGCTCGCGGAGGATCTGGCGGTTGGCGATGAACGAGCAGCCCGCCGACGACGGCAGGTCGTCGACCGAGTCGCACGGGCCCAGGCACTGGTCCACGGTGCACTGATCGTTGTCGCACGGCGTGCACGTGGTCTTGGCCGGGCACGGCTCGGGCAGCCACTCCTTGCCGGTGGGCGCGCAGCGCTCGAGCGCGGTCGCGTCCTTGCAGCGGATCTGGCCCGGCTCGCAGTCGGGCACGAAGCCGGTCGAGTCGGCGCTGCCGCTGCCGCCCTCGCTCGACGCCGCGGTCGTGCTGCCGTCGCCGGCGTGCGCCCCGCCATCGTCCTTGGGGCAGCCGGCCAGCGCGCCGGCACCGAGCGCCAGGGCGGCGAGGATCGTCGTGGCACTGCGTCGATCACGAGCGCGGCAAGGCATGTTCACCGCGACAGCTTGGCACAACGCGCGCGTGTTGGGCAACGCGGGGGCGGCTTGCGCCGCATGGCCTGCGGTCCGCGGCGTGCTCGCGCGCACGGCCCCGCCTGCGATCCCTGGACGCGCAGCGCGTGTGGCCCTGGTCGGCGCGCGGGCTGCTAGGGCGCCGCGAGCACCAGCTCGAACGCGAGGGTCGCCTTGCCCTGCAGTGTGCTGTGCACCACCGCCTGCAGCGCGATCGGCTCGGCGGTGTCGCCGGCCGCCGGCAGCGCCTCGCGCCACGGCAGCGACCACGACTGCCGCCCGCCGACCGGCAGCAGCGTGACCTCGCCGAGGGTGCGCCACGCCGCGTCGCCGCGCCGCAGCTGCAGCGTGATCCTGGCGTTGCCGCGCACGCGACCGACGTCGCGATCCTCGAGCGCGATCCAGCCCTGCAGCGGCTCCGGTGGCGCCGCCGGCAGCGTGAGCGTGACGCTGCCGTCGCCGGGCCCGTGCAGCACCAGTGCCGGCACGATCGCACGATCGACGCGGACCATGTCCCAGGCCACGCCCTGGGCCGACGCGGCGTCGCGATCGTGCACGCGCGTGCTGAGTCGATCGCGCTCGCGCGCGATGCCGTCGAGCTGACGCCGCAGCGCCAGGCCCAGCGCGATCGCACCGAGCAGCGGCAGCGTCAGCCGTGGCAGCGACACCGCGGCGCGCTCGAGCAGCGCCGCCTGTGACTGTGGCCGGCGCCACAGCCACAGCAGCGCGGCCAGTGCGAGCGCGCTGACGATCGCGCCGGCCACGTCGGCGGCGAGCCATCGGCGGTACCGCAGCGTCCAGCGGCCGTCGGCCGCGGGCGCGGCGATGAGGATCGGCTCGTCGGCGCGCGCGCTGTCGCCGTAGCCCGGTGTGGTGCGATGGCTCGCGGTGATCGGCACCTCGGTCCACGGCACGAGCTCGCCATCGCGTCGCAGCTCCCAGCGGTGATGGCCCGCGAGGTTGAATTGCAGCTCGCTGCCCGCCGCCGTGCCCCGCAGCTCCACCTCGACGACGTCGCGCTCGCCCGGGTCGCGCGCGTCGACGCCGTCGTGCAACACCACCAGCGTGCCCGGTCCCTGCAGCGTCGCGATCTCGGCGACGACCGGGCGCTCGAGCACGCGCAGCACGCCGAAGCGCGCGACCTCGGTGCCACGGCGCTCGGTGACGGTGACCAGGTAGCGCACGCGCAGGCGATCGAGCACGATGTCGTCGTCGGCATCGAGCCGGTGCACGAAGGTCTCGCCGGGGGTGTAGCCGAGCTTGTAGGCCGGCGCGCCGGTCGACACCGGTGCATCGGCGAAGCCGTGGCCGTGACGCGAGACGGTCTCGTAGGCGAAGCGCCAGAAGCCCTCGCGTTCGTGCCAGCGATCGCGCGCCCACGCGAGGTAGTCGGCCCAGTCGCGCTCGAACGCCTGCGCGGCGGCGCTGTCACCGGCGCGCGCGCGCTGGATCTCGCCCACGCCACCGTCGCGCGCGGCCGCGATCACGTCGACGCCCAGCCACGCGAGCGTCGCGGTGCTCGCCAGTGCCACC
>JAIBBS010000347.1 GCA_019694555.1 Nannocystaceae bacterium | reverse complement strand
CTCAGCCGTCCTGGGCGATGAAGCGCAGCGAGGGCTTGTCGAGCATGACCGTGGTGCCCGGCGGCAGGCTGTGGGTCAGCCACACGTTGCCGCCGACGATCGAGCCCGCGCCGATGACGGTGTCGCCGCCGAGGATCGTCGCGCCCGCGTAGATGGTGACGTCGTCCTCGATGGTGGGGTGGCGCTTGCGCCGGGCGTGGGCATCGCGGCCGCTCACCGACATCGCGCCCAGCGTCACGCCCTGGTACAGCTTCACGCGCGCGCCGATGCGCGAGGTCTCGCCCACGACCACGCCGGTGCCGTGGTCGATGAAGAAGCTGGGGCCGATGACGGCGCCGGGGTGGATGTCGATGCCGGTCTGCCGGTGCACCCACTCGGACATCATGCGCGGGATGAGCGGCACGCCGCGGGTGTGCAGCGTGTGGGCGATGCGGTGCACCGCGATCGCCTCGATGCCCGGGTAGCTCATGATGATCTCCGACGCGCTGCCCGCCGCGGGGTCGCCCGCGAGCGCGGCCTGCACGTCGGTGTCGAGCAGCTCGCGCAGCGTGGGGATCTCCTGGATCACCTCGATCGCGACGGCCTGCGCCCGCGCGGTGCTCACGTCGAGCGTCGCGGCGCCATCGGCCGCGAACGCGCGCGCGACCACGTGCTCGAGCCCGCGCAGGACCCGAGCACAGCGCTCACCGGCGAAGTAGCGACACGTGAGCGCGTCGACCTGATCCTCGACGAAGTAGCCGGGGAACACGATCGACAGCAGATCTTCGAGCAGCTGCGAGACCAGCGCGCGCGAGGGCAGGTTCGCACCGTCGAGGTGGTTGATGTTGCCGTGCAGCGCGTACGAGGCGACCACGTCGTCGATCGCCCGTGCGAGCGCGCGTGGATCGGGTGCCTGTGTCATCGGGCGGCGACGATACCACCGCGCGTCGACACACCTGTCGACGGACCACTGCCGCGGCAGGGCAGGGACTTGGTGCTGGGATCGGCGCGCGGTACACTTCGTCGGCCGTGCGTCACGGGTCGACCCGTGGCCGCCGCTTCGGAACCCCACGCGTGGGCGCGTCGAGCACCGTCGATCCGGCTGCACTGTTGGTGCGAGAGCTGTTGCTCGCGCGAACCGAGGGCCTCTCGCCGCCGCAGCTGGCGGCGTTCGTCCAGGGGTGGACCTCGGCGCTCGAGCTGTTGCGGCGCTCGGACCTGGTGGCCCCCGCGGCCGACGCTGCCGTGCATCGGGCGCTCGCGGAGGTCCTGGCGCGCATCGATGCCGTGACCCGGGACGTGCTCGGCGACGGCGACGAGCACGCCTGACCGGGCCGTCCCGCTCAGGCGCCGTCGTGCGCCGCGGCCATCTGCGCGCTGTCCGCCTGGCGGCTCTCCCGCTCCTGTGCGGATGGCCAGTCGATCCGGTGCTTGATCATCCGCCGCTTGAGCGCGTGGCGGGTGATGCCCAGCAGCAACGCCGCCTCGACGATGCTGCCGCCCTTCTCGAGGGCCTGCATGCACATCATCTTCTCGGCTTTGCGGAGGTTGAGGTCTTCCAGAAGAATCGCCATACGAGCACTGTACGTGAAATCGAGCTGGTGGAAAAGCCTTTTCTTGTAAGAAAAAATACTCGAGATTCTCTGGCAGAAAATCGCATGCTGCGCGAAATAGCCCACATTGGCCGAGTGGCCGCGCGCGGTGTCATCCGTCGCTTGTCACGCAGCGTGCACAACCGCGCCGATCCACCATGGATCTGGCGCCCACTCGGACAGCCCGCTCGGAACCGCGATCTTCGACGCGATGCAGACTACGCCAACATCTCCGGCTTCTCCGGAGATGCTCGATCCTGAGCGCATTGTGAATCGACAATGACGATCGACGTGCACCTCCGCGCGTCGACCCTCACGAATTCCGGACCGCGACGGGCCACCGTGCGGCCGCGCCGCACCCCGATCCCCCGCGCGCTCGGCCTGGTCGCGCGCAGCCGAGCCGCCTGGCGGCAGCGGGAGATCGCGCTGCGACGCCGCGCGCGCCCGGTTTTCTTCGGCCGGACCGCCCGTGCCCAGTACCATCCACCGACGTGTCCGAAACGGCTCGAGCCGCGGCCAAGGTCGCGATGCGTGTGCTCGTCGTCGACGACGATGTCAACGTGCGCTTCCCGTTGGAACGCGCGCTGCGGAAGGCCGGCATGGAGACCGGCTCCGCCACCAGCGTGCGTCATGCGATCGATCGTCTGCGCAGCGAGCCGTTCGATGCCGTCATCACCGACGTCCGCATCGCCGGCGCCGACGGCACCCAGATCCTGCAGTGGATCGGCAGCTACACCCCGTCGACGCGCTCGTTCATCGCGTCGTCGGTGATGACCGACGAGATGCGCGAGCTCTACGGGCGCGCCGGCGGCATCCGCATCTTCGACAAGCCCATCGACACCGACGCGGTGATCGCCGCGCTCGAGGAGGCGGGTCCGCGCAAGGGCTTCTACGGCAACGCGATCGAGGTCGAGTTCTTCGACTACGTGCAGATGATCGCGTTGTCGGGCCGCGACAAGCTGGTCGAGGTGCACACGCCCAAGGGTCGCGGGCTCATCTGGTTCGAGCACGGCGACATCGTCCACTGCGAGTACGACCAATACCGCGGCGAGACCGCCTTCTACATGCTGCTCGCGGTCAACCGCGGCACCTTCCGCGAGCTGTTCAACCGCCGCGCGCCGCGTCGCACCGTGACGCGCTCGAGCACGCACCTGCTGATGGAAGCGGCACGGCTCGCGGACGAGGGCATCCTCGGCGTGCCCGGAGCCGTTCGGCCCGAGGGCTCGGCCGCGCTGGCGCTGCACACCGAGGCCGAGGCCCAGCGCGCCCCGCCGCAACCGCAGGTGGTCGAGGTCGAGCCCGACCTCGCGATCTCGGAGGAGGAGTCGTTCGCGGAGCTCAACGACCTCGAGATCGATCCCTTTGCGGACGCGCCCGCGGTCCCGGCCGCGACCGTGACGCAGCCCGTCCCGACCGTGCCCGCGGCGGCGCCGGCCCCTGCCGAGCCCGCACCGACGCCGGCCGTGCGCAAGCGTTCGACCGGTGTCACCGGGCTCGACGAGCCCACGCATCCGTTCCCCAAGGGACGGCCGCCGAGCAAGCCCGAGCCGGTCGCGATGGGCGAGTCGTCGCTGGTGTCGCCCGAGGACTCCGCGGCGATGAGCACCGCGGCGGGTCACGCCATCTTCGACGATCCCGACACGCGCAGCGGGATGCTCGACCAGTTCTGGCAGTTCGAGGGCATCAACGGCGTCGCGATCATCTCGAGCACCGGCAAGGTCCTGGCCGAGGACATGCGCACCAACAGCTCGCTGGTCACGCTCGCGGGCTTCTACATGCGCGGCGCCGCTCGCATCGCACGAACGCTGGGCTTCAACGTGTTCGATGGCGTCGTCGCACGCTCGGTGAACGGGCAGCAGATGGTCATGGTCAGCATGGGCGCGGCCTCGGCGGTGCTCTCGGTGGCACCGGGCGCCGATCCCGAAGCCGTGCGTGACGCCGTGATGGGGGTCGAGTGAGCGAGGCCGGCACGCGCGAGCAGCTGCTCGATCTGCTCGAGGAGCTCGGCGCCATCCAGGGCGTGCGCGGGGCGTTGATCGCGACCTCCGACGGCGCGATGGCGGCGGGGGCCCGCAGCGGCCTGCCCGCGGCGGTCGCCAACGACGTGGCCAAGACCGTCCGGCGCATGACCGTCGCCTCCGAGACGGTCGGTGTGCCGCTGCGCGAGCTGCTGATCAACTTCGGGCCCGCACGCATGATGGTGATCCCGTTGACCGAGGACGCGACCGTGGTCGCGCTGCTCGAGCGCGACACCGCGGTCGCGCCGGTGCGCGCGCTGGTCGGCGTGCAGGCCGACGCGCTGCGCGAGCTGCTCACGGCACACAGCAGCGGCGCGTTCGATGCCCCGATGTCGCAGGAGACCGAGGACGAGATCTCGCGCATCATGTCGGGCGAGCTCGCGCCGGTGCTGGCACGGATCCGCGATCAGTTCGCCGAGCAGTACGTCCGCACCGGCCACGACGCGGTGCGGGCCGAGAGCGTGGTGCGCGAGCAGCTGCGCGAGTGGCTGCTGTGCTGCAACCCCTCGGCGTACACGCTGCCGCTGCTCGCCGACGGCCTGGGCCAGCTGCTCGACGAGCACCCGCTCGCGCGCGGCGCCTTCATGGAAGCGGTGCAGAACACGATCCGCCTCGCCCAGGGCGAAGGCGGCGCAGCGGCGGGTTGACGCCGGGACAGCGCCGGCCCGACCGCCGGCGGCAGGCCGTCGTGCCGCCGCCCGCCAGGCTCGTCACCGGCTGCGGCCGCGGGCTTGACGGCCTGGTGGCGATCGCGTACCAACGTGCCCCCGCCCAGGTAGCTCAGTTGGTAGAGCAACGGACTGAAAATCCGTGTGTCGCTGGTTCGATTCCGGCCCTGGGCACCGA
>JAIBBS010000135.1 GCA_019694555.1 Nannocystaceae bacterium | reverse complement strand
CCGTGCTGCTCGTCGGGTGCGGTGACAGCGGTGGCGACGGCGACGGTGGCGGCTCGAGCAGCGCCGGCAGCTCGGGCGGCTCGGGCAGCGGCACGACGACCGCGTCGAGCACGAGCGACGATGCCAGCACCGGCGACACGCTCGGTTCGAGCTCCGCGGCCGACAGCACCGGTGGCAGCGATGCCTGCGCGACCCCGTACGGCGACGACCCCACGCCGCTGTTCGATCGCCCGCGCGGCCGCTTCGAGCTGCGATGGTTTCCGACCTACAGCTCGTTGCTGGGCAGCTACGCCGACACGCCGCCGCCGGACTTCCACCAGGAGGCCGAGCGCAGCGGCGCATGCCGACTGCTCACCTACCAGGCCAGCGTGTGCAACCCCGCGTGCGAGCCACCGGGCGTGTGCATCGACGGCGCGTGCGCGACCGCCTCGCCGCTGCTCTCGCTGGGCGCGGTGACGCTCGCGGGCGTCGACGCCGATCCGATCGCGGTCAGCGAGGACGCCTATCACGCCTACTTCTGGGATCGCGAGGCCGAGCTGTCGCTGCAGACGCTCGGGCTCGATGGCGAGGGCGGGGCCATCGCACCGTTTTCGCTGTCGGCCTGCGCGGTCACGGCACCCGAGCCGCAGCAGGACTGGTCGGCGCAGATGATGGCGCGGGCCGCGGGCGAGTCGGTGGTGTTGCGCTGGACCAACCCGGTCCCGACCGCGCGCGTCTACATGCGCATGACCACCGGAATCGGCACCCACGGCGGCATCTCGCCGGTCGAGATCGAGTGCGAGGGCCCCGACGTCGGCGAGCTCGAGCTGCCCGGTGCCTACCTCGATGCGCTGTACGCCGACGGCTGGGCCTGCGGCGAATGTGGCGGCAACGACCTGCTGCGCTACCACGCCGATCACAGCGGCGATCCCGGCGAGCTGCAGTTCAGGGTCGGTTCGATCGCCAACTTCTGGTACATCCCCTGACGCGTGATCGAGCCCGACGACGGCGGCAGCGACGACGACGACGACGCGCGGCGTCGGCCGAGCCATCGCGAGACCGCGGCGCGCATGAAGGCGATCGCGCTGCTGGCCCGCGCCCTGGTCGCGCTCGATCGCAGCGCGCTGGCCCGCGTGCCGCTGCCCGAAGCCGTCGCGGCCGAGGTCGTGTTCTGCCAGAGCCTGCGCAAGAACGCGTTGGCGCGGCAGCTGCGGCGCATCGCCGGCTTGCTGCGCGGGATCGAGTTGGCGCCGATCGAGGCCGCGATGCGCGAGATCGAGACCGGACGCGGTGAGCGTTCGCGTCGCGAGCAGGACTACGAGCGCTGGCGGACGCGGCTGCTGACCGAGGGCGACGCGGCCATGACCGCGTTCGTCGCGAGCTTCCCCGACGCCGACGTGCAGGCGCTGCGGCAGCGCGTGCGACTGGCCGTGCGCGAGCCCGACGGCGCCCGGGGCAAGGGCGCCGCGCGCGAGCTGCTGCGCGCGATCCGTGCCCTGGGCGAGGCGGCGAGCGCCGCGACGACGGCGGACGCCGAGTCGGGACACGGGTTCGACGACGATCCCGAGCACGAGCCCGAAGCGGTGTAGTGTGGCGCGGCCGTGCGCCCGCTCCGTCTGTCGTCGTCGCTCCTGTTGGTCCTCGCGCTCGCCTGCCAGCGAAACGCCGGCACGACCACGCCGTCGCACGCGGGCGGCCCCGCTGCGACGGCGTCGCAGACGGTGCCCGCGACCGCGGCCAAGGCCAAGGCCAAGGCGGTGCCCAAGGTCTCCGACGATCCGACGATCCAGCGGATCGTCGAGCTCGGCACCACCGAGTCGAAGGTCGACGAGCACCTCGAGCACTTGACCAAGCGCATCGGCGCGCGGCTGACCGGCTCGCACGCGCTCATGACCGCGGAGCGTTGGGCCCGCGATCAGTTCGCGTCGTTCGGACTGAAGGCCTCGCTCGAGCGCTGGGGCGAGGTCGCGGTGGGCTTCGATCGCGGTCCGTGGTCGGGTCGCATGGTCGCGCCCACGACGATGGAGCTCGACTTCACCACGCGCGCGTGGAGCCCCGGTGCGTTCGGGCCCGTGCGCGGGCGCGCGGTGCCGTATCCCGAGAGCGTGGCGCAGGCCAAGGCCGAGGCCAAGCGCTACGTCGGCGCGTGGGTCATGGTGCCGCCGCGCACGCCGGGCATGCCGGTCGACAAGGAGCGCCTGGCCGCGATCGACGACGTGCTCGCGACCACCAGCGTCGCGGGCTTCGTCGAGCGCGCGCGCGATCCCGGCGGCAAGCTCGTGCACACCGGCGGCGAGCACGGCATCGACTGGGCCAAGCTGCCCCGCGACACCCGCGTGCAGCTGCGCGGCGAGCAGTACGACGAGCTCGCCAAGCGGCTCGCCGGCGGCGAGGTCGTCGAGCTCGAGTTCTCGATCGACAACCGCTTCTTCAAGGGCCCGGTGCCGCAGCACAACGTCATCGCGGATCTGGTCGGCAGCGAGCTGCCGGGCGAGTTCGTCATCGTCGGGGGTCACCTCGACTCGTGGGACGGGGCCGAGGGCGCCGTCGACAACGGCACCGGCTGCGCGACCACGCTCGAGGCCGCGCGGCTCTTGATCGCCGCCGGGGCCAAGCCGCGCCGCACCATCCGCTTCATGTTGTGGAGCGGTGAGGAGCAGGGCCTGCTGGGCTCGACCGCCTACGTCGGAATGCACCCCGAGCTCACCGATCGCATCACCATGGTGTTGGTGCACGACGGTGGCACCAACTTCCTGTCGGGCCTGCGCGTGCCGCCGGAGATGGCACAGGACATGAAGCAGGTGTTCGCGCCGGTGATGGCGCTCGACGAGCGCATGCCGTTCGCGCTGTGGTACGCCGAGAGCCTGCGCAAGGGCGGCAGCGATCACACGCCCTTCATCGACAAGGGCATCCCGGCGTTCTTCTGGGAGCAGGACGGCCGCGCCGACTACGAGTACTCGCACCACACGCAGTACGACACGCTCGACTTCGCGATCTCCGAGTACCAGCGGCACTCGGCCATGGTCGTGGCCATCGCCGCGCTGGGCTTCGCCAACCTCGACCATCCGCTCGATCGCACCGACAGCGCCGCGCTGCCGCGGCGCGATCTCGGTGCCGAGTTCGAGGGCAGCCGCGTGACCAAGCTGACCAAGGGCGGGCGCGCGGCCAAGGCCGGGGTCAAGCTCGGCGACGAGGTGCTCGAGGTCGACGGCCAGCCCGGCTCGCGCTGGGAGCTGCTGCGGCGCATCAACCAGCCCGGCACGACGAAGTCGGTCACGGTCGCGCGCAAGGGCAAGCGCCTCACGCTGACGATCGACTTCACCGGTGATCCGGCGGACGCCGAGCGCGAGGCCCGGACCGCGAGACGACAGAAGCGCTTCGGCACGATCGACTACGACAAGCCCTTCGCCGGCAAGGTGCTGCCCAAGCCCGCGGCGCCGCCGGCTACCGCACCGTGATCTCGCCGCTGTCGAGCGTGCCGCCGGGCACGGTCACGCCGCCCTTGCCGATCATGTTCACGTCGAGCGTGTCGCTGCCCGCGTCGACCAGCGTGAAGCGGCTGTGTACGGCGTAGCGCGTGAGCTTGCCGTTGGCCGGCATGCTGGTGCACTCGCCGAAGCCATCGAACACCGCGGAGCTGGGTCCGAAGCTGACCGAGTCGAAGCGATCGAAGTGGCAGCTCGCGCCGCCGGGCGTACCCGCGTAGGCCAGCAGCACGAACGCACCGGTCGCGCGCTTGCCGTCGTAGGCGAGGTTGCCGGCCAGCGTGAAGTCGCCGCGGCGGGCCCAGCCCGACACGGTCCTCGAGCCCGCGGCGGCTTCGGCGGTGGCGGAGCTGCTGGCGCACAGCAGCGAGGCGGCGAGCGCGAGGCGGGTCGGCAGGCACATGGCGGAGGTCCCTCTGCCGGGTTCGAGACCCGCCGCGGCCGGATGTGACGCGCGGACCCGCGCCGGTGCGCTTGTGTGCCGGGCGCCTGGCGCATACAACCGGCTCGACATGGCGATCTCGACCAAGCCGCCCTCGGGCATGCGCGACTTCCTGCCGGCCGATCTGGCGCGGCGGGCCCATGTGGTCGGGGTGGTCCGCGAGATCTACGAGCGCTATGGCTTCGTGCCGCTCGAGACCCCGGCGGTGGAGAACCTCGAGATCCTGCTGGGCAAGTACGGCGAGGACGAGAAGCTGATCTACCGCCTGCTGCACCGCGGCGAGGAGCTGCAGCGCGTGTTGGCCGAGCCCGGCGCGGTCAAGGAGTCGGCGCTCTCGGATCAGGCGCTGCGCTACGATCTCACGGTGCCGCTGGCGCGCGTGGTCGCGCAGTACGGCGATCTGCCGCGCTACTTCAAGCGCTACCAGATCCAGCCGGTGTGGCGCGCGGATCGTCCGGGCAAGGGCCGCTTCCGCGAGTTCTACCAGTGCGACGTCGACATCACCGGCACCGAGAGCCTGGCGGCCGAGGCCGAGGTCTGCGCCGCCGCGTGCGACGTGCTCGATCGTCTCGGCTTCGGCGGCTACACGCTGTGCATCAACCATCGTGGGTTGCTGCGCGGCATCCTGCGCGCGGCCGGCATCGCGCCCGAGCGCGAGGGCACCGCGCTGCAGGCGGTCGACAAGCTCGACAAGATCGGCCAGGCGGGCGTCATCGCGGAGCTGGCCGAGCGCGGCATCGCCAACGACGCGGCGGTGCGCTTGCTGTCGCTCATCGATCGGCCCGCGGACGAGGACGACGCCGCGCGCTTCGAGGCCATCGCCGCGGGTCTGGTCGACGACGAGGCCCGCACCGCGCTGGCGCAGCTGCGCGAGCTCGCGGGCCTGCTCGCGGTGACGTCGGCGGCCGCACACGCGCGCTTCGTGCCGGCGCTGGCGCGCGGGCTGGGCTACTACACCGGACCCATCTTCGAGATCCAGGTCGCGGACCTCGGCAGCAGCATCGCTGGCGGCGGTCGCTACGACGAGCTCGTGGGCATCTTCGGCAAGCGGCGCGTGCCCGCGGTGGGGCTGTCGCTCGGGCTCGAGCGCATCTTGGTGGTGATGACCGAGCGCGGCATGTACCCCGAGCTGCCGCTGGGACCCGAGCTCATGCTGTGCTGGCTCGACGTCGAGCTCGCGTCGGTGCTGCGCGTGGCCAAGGATCTGCGCGCGCAGGGCCTGCGGGTCGAGGTCTTCCCCGAGCACGCCAAGCTCGGCAAGCAGCTGCAGTACGCCGACAGTCCCGGCGTGGGCGCGCGCTGGTGCGGCATCCTGGGCAAGGGCGAGCTCGCGGCCGGCACGCTCACGGTCAAGCACCTCGCCAGCGGTGCGCAGCACGCCGTCGCGCTGGCCGAGGTCGCGGCGCACGTGCGCCGCGGTCCGCCGCCCGCGTGATGCGGCCGCGGGTTCAGCCCGCGGGCTCGAACTCGTCGCAGGTCGTGTCGATGATGCCCACGGCCTGCTCGAAGATCGGATCCCACGCGTCGGCGCAGATGCTGCCGAGCACGCCGCGATCGCCGAAGTTCTGCACGAAGCTGCGCAGCTTGGGTGCATCCTCGGCGCCCTGCTCGTCGTTGCCCGGCGGACACGGTCCGCCGGCGAGGCCACCGGGCACGCCGCTGTCGCCGACGAAGCCGACCACGACCACGGCCTGGGCGTTGCCGGCCTTGGCCGCGACCAGGTCTGCGGCCCACGACGCGGGCGTGCCCTGCGAGGTCTTCTCCTCCTCGTCGGTGATGAACACGACCACGAGCACCGCGTCGTCGCGCACGAAGCCGGCGTTGCAACCACCGGGGCCGTTGAGCTCGTCGCCGACGGCCTCGAGCATGACCGCCATCGGCACCTCGTCGCCGTTGCCCGAGGTGCCGACGCTCGCGATGCAGGCGAACGCATCCGCGATGCCGGCGTCGCTGCCCACGAGGTAGGGGTCGTCGCCCAGGCCGCAGTCCTGGCCGGCGGCGCTGAAGCGCCTGCCGACGCCGAAGCCGAAGTCGCACGCATCGGCCTGGTCGATCGCGCCGCAGGGCACGCCCATGCAGGTGAGGTTGCCGGTGTTGCAGACCTCGTCGCAGCAGTCGGGCGTGGGCGCGCAGGTGCACGCGCCGTCGATGCAGACCGAACCGGTGCTGGTGCCGCCACCAGTATTGATCGCGAAGGTGCCGTCGGTGGTGACGACCATGATCTGGTAGTCGCTCGCCTGCACCTCGCTGGCGATGGTGTCGATGAACTGCGGGAACGCGGCGACCAGGTGGGCCTGCTCGTCGGCCATCGAGCCGGAGTCGTCGATGACGAACAGGAAGTCGACCTTCTCGCAGCCGGGCGTGTCGTTGCCGCTGCCGACGTCGAGCAACAGCGGGCCCTCGGCGCCGCCGCCGGAGCTGCCCGCGGGATCGCCGGTGTCGTCGCCCGGGGGCGCGGCGCCGGTGCCCTCGCCCGCGGGGGCATCGGTGCTGCCGCCGCCCTCGGTGGTCACCGCCGCACCGTCGGTCGCGACGTCGAACGGGTTGGTGCGGTCGAGCGACGAGCATCCGCTCCATGCCACGACGAGGGCCAGCCATGCGCGCGGGGTCATGACGACCCGGTGGCCACGGCGGGGCCGATGCGGGTCACCGTCGGCTGCGCGGTGATCCGCAGCACGCCCGCCGGCGCCGGTGCTGACCCGGGCGCGGCGGTGCGGCTCCACCTCGGGGCCATGACGACACGGATCCTCATCGCCACCTCGTTGTTGGTCTTCACGGCCTGTGACGCCGACGCGCTCGCGGCCCTCACCGGTCGAGACGACGCCAAGACCGGCTTCCGCGCGCTGCTCGACGCGCTCGGCGGCGCGGACCAGGCCCGCTCGGCGACGCTCGAGCCCGCGTTCCGCGAGGCCGGCGGTCCGATCGAGCTCGCCGACGTCGCGGTGCCGTGCCCCGGTGGCGGGCAGATGGTGCTCTCGGGCCAGCTCGATCTCGGCAACCTCGACATCGATCCCGGCGCGATCGATCCCGGCAACCTGCAGGTGCCCTCGGTCGCGTTCGACTACTCCGTGGACTTCGACGCGTGCGTCGACGGCGGCGTCACCATCGACGGCAGCATCACCTGGTCGCTCGACTCGAACGTGGATCCCGCGACCTACGCGACCAGCTTCACGTGGAGCTACGAGGGCTCGGTCGACTTCAGCGGCGACGTGAACGGCTCGTGCAAGCTCGATCTGCAGGGCACAGCCGACGGCGACGCGGACCAGTGGGACGCGCTCGAGCCGGGCGCGTTCTCCGGCGACGTCTGCGGCTTCGATGCCGACGCCACGCTCGGCGACGGTGGGTGAGCGACCGGGAACGCGCCCGGGCGGCAACGCCGGCGGCGAGGTGATAGCGTAGGTGACGGGTGATCCGTACCTGCGCCCTCTGCCTGGTCGCCGCGCTGCCGGCCGCCTGTCTCAAGCCCAACCCCGATTTCGTCGAGGGTGGCAGCGGTGGTAGCGGCAGCGGCGGCACCAGCGGCTGCGTCGACGCGGGTGGCCTGCAGGATCCCGACGGGGAAGGTGACGCACTCGATCTGGGCTCCGCGGTCGCGCCCGATCCGGCCCGTGACGCCACCGGCGTGCTGGCGGCCGCGCAGCCGCAGTGGTGGTTCTACTTCGCGTCGCAAAGTGACGGCAGCAGCGGTCACATCGTCGCGTCGCTCGAGGCCGACGAGCCGCTCGAGGTCTGCATCTTCGCGGAGTGTCGTGACATGCCTGGTGTGCCCGTGCTGCTGTGCAGCGACATCGCCGACGGAGCCAAGAGCGAGCTGGGTCGCTCGGGTTGCTGCCACACCGACGCGGTGAGCCTGCTGCACGCGTGCAGCGGCGACGTCGCGGTGTGGCTGCGCGTGACCGATCCCGAGCCGGCCGCGTGCGTGCCCTTCCGCGTCGAGTACCGCGTCACGGAGCTGGGTGGCTGACGGTGACGCAGCGGCCGACGAGTTGGTGGCGGCGTTCACCGCCGGCATGCGCGCGCGCGGCCTGACGGTCGACGACCCGGCGTGGGCGCCGTGGCTGCGCCGCGCGTGGCAGCGCGCGCTGCTGCGATGGCCGCAGGGGCTGCGCGCGGCGGCATACGGCGCGGGGCTGGCCGCGCGCGTGCGGCCGGGCGAGCGACCGGCCGAGCTCGAGCACGCGCTGCAGCTCGAGGATCTCGCGCTGGTGTGCGCCTGCCTCGACGGTGACGCGCACGCCATCGCGGCGCTCGAGCACGGCTTTGCGCGGCACCTCGAGCAGGTCTTCGCGGGCATCACCGATCTGCGCCTGGGCGAGGACGACAAGCGCCAGATCGTGCGCGTGCACCTGTTCGTCGCCGGGCCCGACCGGCCCGCCGCGATCGCGACGTACTCCGGTCGCGGCTCGTTCGTGGCGTGGCTGCGCGTGACGGCCAAGCGCGCGCTGCTCAACGCGGTGCGCCGTCACGAGCCCGCACGCGTGGATGCGGACGACGAGGCCGTGGCCGACGCGCTCGCGGCGAGTGCACCCGACGCCGAGCTCGCGCTGCTGGGCGCGGGCTACCGCGAGGCGTTCCGCGGCGCGTTCCGTCAGGCGCTCGCAGAGCTCACGGTGCGCGAGCGCGGGCTGTTGCGGCAGGTCACCACCGGCGGACTGTCGGTGCGGGATCTGGGCCGCATCCACGGGGTCCACCACGCGACCGCGGCGCGATGGCTGCGGCAGGCCTACGACGCGCTGCTCGGCCACCTCAAGCGCGCGCTGGCGCTGTCGCTCGCCGCCGACGAGCGCGGGGTCGACAGCGTGCTGTCGCTGATCCGCAGCGGCATCGATGCCAGCTTCGCCGGCCTGGGCGCGGTCGACGATCGCCGCTGATCGGTCCGCGCGGCGTCAGCCACCGAGCCGTGCGCGCAGTGCCTGCAGTCGCGCGGCCGCCCGCGACTCGCCCAGCGACTGCGCAGCCTCGTACTCGCGTCGCGCGGCGTCGTACTCGAGCGTGCGCATGTACGCGTCGCCCAGCGCGATGCGGTAGCGGCCGTTGCGGGGGCGCGCACGCACGGCGCGGTCGCCGAACTCGACCGCGAGCGGGAACTCGCCGCGTTCGAAGTGCACCTCGGCCAGGCCCGCGAGCGCCTCGGCGGCGCCGCGTTGCAACCGCAGCGCGCGATGGAAGTGCTGCTCGGCGACGGCGAGATCGTTGGCGCGGATGGCCGCACGCCCCGCCGTGATCTCGCGCGCGGCCGCGGCGGGGTCCGAGGCCGCGGCGGGCGCCGCCGAAGCGGGCGTGGCGTCCCCGGACTCGCCACCGTCGCTGCCGCCGTCGCCCGTGCTCGCAGCGGGCGGCGGTGATTCCGGTGCGGGCGCCGGCGTCGCTGCGGCGCGCGAGGCCGGCGCGCGCGAGACCAGCGGCGCCGGGGTCGGCTGCACGATGTCTTCGAGCCGCGCGAGCACGCTCGCCGGCGCGGCACCACCGTCGAGGATCGCGCGGGCGCGCTGCATGCGACGCTCGGGCTCGGGGTCGGCGAGCACGGCCAACGGCTCCGCGGCCACGAGCTCCTCGCCCGAGAAGTCGGCCGCACTCGCGCGCTCGCGCAGCGACGCGAGCTCGCCGGGCGTGACCATCATGCGCGTGGCCGCGTGGCGGTTGTCGGGGTCGAACACCGTCGCCGCGAGGTAGTAGTCTGCGGCGAAGGGTCGACCACCGTCGCGGGCCCAGTACTCGTCGCCCAGGCGCGTGAGCGTGGTCGAGAACTCCTGCCGCAGCGTCGACGCGGCCGCGAGCGCTTGCTCGTGCTCGCCGCCGCCCAGCGCCTCGAGTGCGAGCACGCGCTGGTACGCGGTCGGACGCGCGGGATCGTCGGCGGCGGGGTACAGGAAGCGGGCCTCGGCCGCCGCCGCGCGGGCCTCGTCGACGATCGCATCGACCGCGGTGGTCTCGATCGGCGTCGGCGTGCGCAGGCTCAGGCCGATGCCCACGCCGGCGCCGGCCAGCACGATCGCACCGAGCGTGATCGCGAGGTATCGCCGTCGCGCGCGGCGATCCCAGGTCATCGCGCGCAGCAACGCGGCCATGTCCGGGTGCCGTGCCGCGGGATCCTCGGCGAGCCCGCGCAGCACCGCGCGGCGCAGCGCCGCGGGCACGTCGCGGCGCGCGGTGGGGGTGCGGGTCTCGCCGCGGGCGATGGCATCGAGGTAGGCATGCGCGTCGTCGGCGACGAAGGGGCGGATGCCGTACAGCGCCTCGTACAGCGAGATGCAGAAGCTGAACTGATCCGCACGCGCGTCGACGGTGCGGCCGCGCAGCTGCTCGGGCGCGACGTAGGCGGGCGTGCCCATCACCGTGCCGGTGCGCGTCAGCGTCGCGTCGAGCAGGGGCTGACGCGGCACGCGGGCGAAGCTGGCCTCGGGCGCGTCGCCGGAGTGCTCTTCGCTCGCGCGCGCGAGGCCGAAGTCGGTGACCATCATGCGGCCCTCGGCGTCGACCAGCACGTTGCTGGGCTTGAAGTCGCGGTGCACCAGACCCACGCGATGCGCCGCGGCCAGGCCCGCGCCGGCCTCGACGAACGCGTCGCGGATCTCCTGCCAGCTGCGTGGGCGCGCCGCCAGCCACGTGCGCAGCGTGCCGCCCTCGACCACCGCCATCGCGATGTACGGGCCGAACTCGCTGAGGCCGAAGTCGAACACCGGCACCACGTGGGGATGGGACAAGCGCGCCATCGCCTGACCCTCGCGCGTGAGCCGGGCCGCGAGCCCCTCGGCGTCGACGCTGCGATCGCGCAGCAGCTTGATCGCGAGCTTGCGATCGAGCTCGGGGTCGTACGCGAGGTAGACCCGGCCGAGCCCACCCTCGCCCAGCAGCGACAACACCATGTAGCGGCCCACCGGTGCGCCGCGCTGCAGCGCCGCGCCGGGCACGAACGCGACCTCGCCGTCGGCCGCGGTCGCCTGCATGCCGGCGTTGGCCTCGCGCAACAGCTCGCGGCAGTCGGCGCAGCCGTCGAGGTGCTGTTCGAGCGCGCCGCGATCGAGCTGCGTCAGCACGCCGGTCGCGTACTGCACGATCACGTCGGCGTCGGGGCAGCCGTTCATCGTCGTCGCGGCTTGCGGTTGGCGATGCGCTCGCGCAGCCCCAGCACGACCGCGCCGGTGATCGCCGCGGTCGCGCCACCGACCACCATCGCGATGCCGGCACCGCGGGTGTCGTAGAGGTAGCGGCAGTGGCCGAACGCGTCGCGGTCCTCGCCGCTGCAGCGCCAGCCCACCGCGCGGCTGTCGACGGCCCACAGCGCCGCGCCGCCGATCGCCGCTGCGATGCCCACGCCCAGCAGCGTCGCGCCGGCCGCGGTCGCGCCCCGTCGTGCGCGGCGGTGATCGTCGCGCGGCTGCGGTGGCACGACCACGGGATCGGCCGCCGGCACCGGCGTGAGCGCGAGCGCCACGCGCTCGCGCACGCCGTCGACCAGGTCGAGCTCGCGGGTCGCAGCGACGTGCCCGGGCTTGCGCGCCTCGATGCGGTGGTGACCCGCGACGGTCTGCAGCTCGAGCGGGCTGACGCCGCGGTCCTCGCCGTCGACGAACACGCGGGCGCCCGGGGGCGTGGTCTCGATGCGCACCGTCGGCGGTGCGGTGACCAGCCGATCGAGCTTGTCGCGCAGGCTCGCGGCCAGGGCTGCGAGCTCGGTGCCGGCGTCGGCGAGGCCGCAGATCTCGCAGCGGCCCGCAGCGGTCGCGACGACCTCGCCGCTGTCGATCTCGATGAGCTCGAGCGAGAAGGCGTAGTTGCGATCGACCAGCTCGATGGTGTCGTGCACGGCGTAGCGTGCCTGCGCGCGGGTGTCCGCGGGCACGCACGCGAGCGCGTCGCAGGCCGCGGCGTCCGGCGGCAGCTCGATCAAGGTGAAGCGGCCGCGCGACAGGCCCTCGCGCAGCGCGGCCGCCAGCGCGTCCCGCCACTGTTGCGTGAGGCTGCCGCGCACGCTCGAGGCCAGCGCGATCACGCCCGCACTGGCCTCGGCATCGGGGCCTGCGGGCGCGCCGTCGGTGACGGCCGGACCGAGCGCGCACGCCAGCAACCACGCAGCCGGGCCCATCATCGCTCGCGGGATCGTACCGCGGTCGCGCCGGGCTGCCCAACCGCATCGAGGCGCCCGCGGCGTCGGGGCGATCCACGTCACGTCGCCCAGGTCGCGACGATGCGACGCCGCGGGCGAGCCCGTGTCTCGGGGTCCGCGATGATGCAGGTCGAGACAGCGTCGGCGGTTTCGGGTCGTCCATGGCTTCGTGCGAGCGGCAGCGGTGAACGCGAGCTGGTGGCACGCGCGGTCGCAGGCGAGCGCCGGGCGGTCGCGGAGCTGTGGCGCCGCGTGGCGCCGCGGGTGCACGCGATCGCGCGGGCCATGACACGCAACGCAGCCGAGGCCGACGACGCCGCGCAGGTCGCGATGGTCGAGATCTGGCGCCACCTCGAGGGCTTCGACGGCAGCGGTGCACTGGCGGGTTGGATCCGCGTGATCGCGTGGCGTCGCATCGCGCGACACCTCGCACGCACGCGTCGCGATGCCCGTCGCGAGGCCGCGGACACCGACGACGTCGCGGCGCCCGAGCGCGATCCCGGCGCGCGCGTGGCCCTGGGTGCGCTGCTGCGTGACGTGCCGGGAGCGCAGCGCGAGGCGCTGTGGCTGCACCATGGCTGCGGCTGGTCCATCGAGGAGGTCGCGGCGCACACCGGTGCGCCGGCCAACACCGTCAAGAGCCGCATGCGCCTGGCGCTCGCGGCCCTGCGCAGTCGCACGCCCTGAGCGGTCGCAGCGTCCACGCGCGCACGCGGTCACGGCCACGAACGAAGCCCGTCGCAGCGGCGGGCTTCGTCGTGGCCGTGGCCGCGCGTGCGCGCGGGTGTCTCGAACCCAGAGGAACCAGGCCGCCGCGCGTCACCCCTGCCGCGCGGCAGCCCTGGAGCGTCACACGTCGCAGATCGCGTCGCAGGCCGCGCCGCCGCCGAGGTCGACGCACTGCTGCACGAAGTCGGCGCACATGGTGTCGAACGCATCGCCGAGGCAGCCGTCGAGCTCCGCGTCGCAGTCGCCCAGCGCGTCCTGCAGCCCGTCGACGCAGTCGTCCGCGTCGCCCACGGCGCCATCGATGCAGGCGTCGACGCCGTCGAGCAGATCCAGCTCGAGGTCGGCGCACGCGTCGAACTCGGCGTCGCTCTGCGCGGTCAAGTAGCACTGCGTGAGATCGTCGATCGAGCCCAAATCGACGCCGCACACGTCGGGCGCGGGCACGCAGCTGGTCGGATCGGTGCCGGCGATGCAGCCGCTGTAGGCGTCGGCGCAGTCGCCCCAGGCCTCGTTCGAGGCGAAGGGAATGTCGCCCTGCAGCGCCTGGTCGACGGCAGCATCGGCGTCGCGCAGCAGCTGGTCGACGGGCTCCGAGCCGTCGCCTTGCTGGTCGCAGGCCGCGAGTCCGAGCACGAGCATCAACGAACATACGGATTTCATGGGTTCGCTCCTCCGGGCCACGGCCCGTCGGGACCCCGAGACACGCCCGCGGCTCCAGCGTCGCATCGGTTTTCGTCGCGGCGTGTGGATCAGCCGGTGACCCCGAGCGCGCGCGCGACCCCGACGCCCAGCTGGATCGCCCCGATCGCCCACAGCGGCACGACGTACAGCGCGCCGCCCATGCCCGGCTGCAGCAGCCAACCCGACGCGCCCACGCGCTTGCCCGCGGTCACCAGGCCGCTGCGGGCACGCCAGCGCAGGCCGAGGTCGGCGGCGACGAGGATGGTGCCGCACACCAGCAGCGCGATCGCGTCGCGCCGCCCCGATGCGATCCAGGACAGCCAACCCACCAGCAGGGCCGGCACCAGCATCAGGGCCGAGCGCAGGTTCACCGCGTCAGCGTAGCACGCGCGTCGGTCCGCGAACGGGTAGCCTCGCGGCCGTGGGCGCGATCGACCCGTGGACCGAGGTGCTCGCGGCGCTGTCGCTCGCGACCGACCTGGCCAACGATCACGGCGACGACAAGACCCTGCGCACGGCGGTGCTCGCGGTCGGGATCGCGCGCGCGTGCGGCCTGCCGGCGCAGACCCAGCGCGACGTGTTCCACACCGCGCTGCTGCGGTTCATCGGCTGCTCCGCGTTCGCGCCCGAGGAGGCGCAGCAGTTCGGTGACGACGTGCTCGCGCGCCGCGTGTTCGGCACCGTCGACTATGCCGACGCGCGCGCGCTGTGGCGTGCCGGTGGCGAGGCGCTGGCGGGCGAGGGCAGTCGCTGGCGGCGGCTCGCACGACGCAGCGCGGCGATCGTCGGCGCGCCGGCGCGACTGCGGCTGCTGTTCACCTCGCAGTGCGAGGTCGGCCGTCGCTTCGGCGCGCGCCTGGGCGTGGGCCCGGGCGCCCTCGCGGCGCTCGATCGCATCCACGAGCGCCACGACGGTCGCGGTGGCCCCCGCGGCCTGCGCGGCGACGAGCTGGGCCACGTGGTCGCGGTGGTGCAGGTGGCCAACCTCGCCGAGCTGCTGCAGCGCGCGGTCGGGCTCGAGCGCGCGCGCGAGGCGGTGCTGCGGCGTCGCGGCGGCGCGCTCGATCCCGCGATCGTCGACGGCTTCGTCGCGCACGCGCCGGCGTTGTTCGAATCGCTCGCCACCGGTGCGGCGTGGGATGCCTTCGTCGCGCTCGGTGCCGACTTCCCGGTCATCGCCGCCGACGCCGAGGTCGACGCGGTCGTGACCGCGTTCGCCGACTTCACCGATCTCGCGAGCGTGCACACGCTCGGTCACAGCCGCCAGGTCGCGCTCGCGGCCGAGGCCGCGGGTCGCAACGCCGGTCTCGCCCCCGCGGAGCTGCTGTCGCTGCGCCGCGCCGCGCTGCTGCACGATCTCGGGCGCGTGGCGATCCCCGCGACGGTGTGGTCCAAGCGCGGGCCGCTGTCGGCCGCGGACTGGGAGCGCATCCGCATGCACGCGTACCACGGCCGCCGCATCGTCGCGCGCGCGCCACGGCTGCGCGACGTGGCGCAGCTGGCCGCGTGCGATCACGAGCGCGGCGACGGCTCGGGCTATCCCGCCGGACTCGCGCGCGAGGCCCTGCCGATGGCCGCGCGACTGCTCGCGGCCGCCGACGTCTGGTGCGCGCTGACCGAAGCGCGACCGCACCGACCCGCGCACGATCGCGAGGCTGCGATCGCGCTGCTGCGCGAGGAGGTCGCGGCCGGCCGGCTCGATCGCGAGGCGGTCGACGCGGTGCTCGGCACCTCGTCCGCGCCGCGCGAGGCCGGTGCGCCGGCCGGGCTCACCGCGCGCGAGGTCGAGGTGCTGGTGTGGGTCGCGCGCGGCGAGACCAACAAGCAGGTCGCGGTGCGCCTGGGCATCTCGGCGCGCACCGTCGGTCACCACCTCGAGCACGCCTACGCGAAGATCGGCATCTCGACGCGCGCTGCGGCGGCGCTGTTCGTGGTCGAGCACGGCCTGGTCGCCGGCGGCCCCGATCGCGCCGGCGCGTCATGAGCCGCGATCACGGCGCGGCGGCGCCCGGGCTGGCCGGCGGCGTCGGGGCCACGCCGCGCGCGCGCAGCCACGTCACGCTGAGATCGAAGACTTCGCGCCACTTGCCGCTGCCGATGAGCCAGTGATCGGCGCCGGCGATCTCGCGCAGCTCGGTGTACGCGTTGGCGCGGCCGTAGCGGCGGAAGGTCTTGCGTCCGATCACCGGCGGCACCGCGTGGTCGAGCTCACCGGTGACCAGCAGCAGCGGCCCGCGTTGGGCGCCGAAGTCGACCTTGCCCTGCTCGGTGGTCGCGCCGCGACCGACCCGCCGCGACTCCGGCTGTGCGAACTGCTCCCAGATCTTGCGCTGCTGGGCCGGTGCCTGCGCGTTGACGAAGACGTACGCGAAGCGCTCGGGGTCCATGTCGAGCGGCTCGTCGAGCGAGCCCCGCAGCACGCGGCCGTTGCTCTTGAGAAACTTGCCGTTGAACGTGAACACACCCTTGGGCGGTGCGGCATCGATCGCGATCGCGGCGGTGGCCAGGCCCTCGGCGAGCAGGATCTGCACCACCAGGCCGCCCATCGAGTGGCCGATCAGCACCGGCGGTTCGTCGAGGCCGCGGAGGATCGTGCGGTAGTGATCGACGACCTGCGCGAGGTCCACCGCCGCGAGCGCGGGGTCGGGGTGGGCCTTGCGCGCGTCGGCCGGCGCGCGATCGTGCGCGGGCCAGGCCGGCGCGAGCACCTCGAAGCCCTGCTGCTCGAGCGCGTCGACCCACGGTCCCCAGCACGCCGGCGTCATGAACATGCCGTGCACGAGCACCACCGTCTTGGTCGCCGCGGCCTTGGGTGCCGACGGGGGCGCGTGCACGCCCTCGTGGGCGCAGCCGGGCAGCGACGGGAACGTCGCGCACAGCCACAGCGCCAGCGTGCGCAGCGGGTGACGACGAGGGGGCACGGCGGGCGGGTGTTGCAGCATGGCGGCTCCACCATTGCGGCACGGCGGCCGGCCAGCAAGTCGGTCGAATGCCCCATGCGCGACCGACGGTCACGCCCCGGGCTCGCCCACGGGAATCCGCACCAGGCGCGCCGGCGAGGCCGCCTCGGGGTCGCTGCGGTGGAAGAACAGCCCGCCGTCGCTGACGACATGGATCGCGCTCGCATCGAGGCCGGCGCCGCCGAACGCCAGCGAGGTGGGCCCTACGAGCAGGCCCTCGGTCACCGGGACCGCGGACCAGTGACCGTCGGCGTCGATGCGGATCACGTCGCGCAGGTGGGTCGCCGCGTAGATCTCCCCCGACGCGGCGAAGGCGAAGTCGTCGATCACGACGCTGGTCATCGCGACCTCGAGCGCGCCGACCGGCTCCGCGTCGTCGCCGATCGCGATGCGCAGCAGCTGGGCCTGTGCGCTGTTGGCCACCCACAGCACGCCGTCGCGCACGTGCAGTCCGTTGGCGCCCGGGGCCTCGAACCCCGGTACGGGTGCCAGGCGATCGTCGTGCAGCCACGGCGTGAGCACACCGTCGTCGGCGTCGAAGCGCCAGATCGTCGCCGCGCTCGAGTCGGTGACGAGGAACACACCCGGTGCGACGCGCTCGATGCCGTTGAGCATGCCGGCCTCGGGTGCGTCGAGCAGCCGCGTGGCGGTGCCATCGCCATCCACGCGCCACAGCGTGCAGCTCGCGACGAAGGGGTCGTCGAGCTCGAGGATCGACTCGCGCATCGCGGTGACGTACAGCGTGCCGTCGACGTCGAAGGCGAGGCCCGCGGGGCTGTCGTCGAGCGTGGCGAGGGTGCGCACGCCGTCGGCGTCGTCGTAGCGCAGCAGCGTGCGGCCGGTGAGGTCGGTGAAGACGATGGCACCGTCGGGTGCGATCGCGAGGTCCTCGAAGAAGCTGCCGCGCGCGCCCTCGTGCAGCAGCTGCTCGCCGTCGCGCGCACCGGTGTCGCTGCCGCTGCTGCTCGAATCGCCGCCGTCGGCGTCCCCGCGGCTGTCCCCGCTCGAGTCCGCGACTGCGTCGCCGTCGTCGGCCGCGTCACAACCCACCGTCATCGCGCCCACGCAAAGTCCCACCACGAACGTCGTCGTCCGCATGCCGATCCTCCGTCGAAAGGCAGCGCATCACCGGGGCCGGGCCCGCCGGCCCCGCGTACGCGCCGCGCACCCGCTTCGACGGCGCCGCGCCGGCTTGGGTTACCACTGTTCACCCAAGCGTCGGTCGGCGGTCAGATGGGGTCGGTCGCGCGATCGAGCGTCACCTGCCAGCCGTCGCGCTGGTCGTCCTCGACCGGCGAGAAGGCGCCGTCGCCGGGGCGCACGACGTACGCGGTGTAGCCGTTGCCGTCGGGATCGTAGCCGTAGCCGTACAGATAGCTGCGCTGCCCCTCGCTGTCCTTGTACAGCGAGCGCGCGGCCTCGTGGACGTGTTCGTCGGCGTCGAGCAGGTCGTCGCCGTCGCCGTCGATCCACACCACCGGCACGAGGTCGGTCTCGCCGTCGAGCTCGGGCAGCGTGAACACGACGCGGTCGCCTTCGATCGCGGCCGGCACCAGCGGCGCGACGCCGACGTGGGTCGCGCCGTACGGCAGCTCGACGTCGACGGCGGCGTCACCGGAGCCGTCGTTGGACAGGCCGACCTCGTCGTCCTCGGCGTCGCCGTCGAGCTCGTCCGCCGGCGACGGGTCGGCGAACAGACCCGCGCGCACCGTTGCCGCATCGACGCCGGTGAGCGACACGCGGGCGTGCAGCGGTCCGCGCAGCGTCGTGTCCTCGAGGTAGTTCTCCAGCTGCCGCTTGGCCGCCAGCCCGCAGCCCGCGCTGCCACACACGACGATGCCCACGCCGGCGAGTGCCGACGCACCAAGACGAAGCGACATGACGATGACTCCTGGCCGGCCGCACACGGGCCTTGCCAGGGTCGAGAGCCCCGACGGGGCCGGATCGATCACGGCGACGTCGGGGTCAGCCCAGGACCTCGCGCACGCGCGCCTCGTCCTTGCCGATCACGACCGCGTCGTCCGCGAGCAGGATCGGCCGCCGCAGCAGGTTGGGCTCGCGCAGCACCGCGGCCACGAACGCGGCCTTGCTCGGCGGCTTGCTCGCCCAGCCGTTGGCCTTGGCGTCGGCGTGGCGGGTGTTGAGCACCGCGGCCACGCCGCCGGCGCGCGTCACGATCGCCTCGACCTCGGCCTGGGTCAGCGGCTGCTTGGCGTAGTCACGTACGGTCACGTCGGCACCCAGCTCGCGTACGAGACCTCGTACGTCGCGGCAGCTGGTTCACGTGCTCTTGAGGTACAGCGTCGCGGGCATCGGAGCTCGGACGCTAGCACGGTGTGGGGGGCTTTCGGGCATCATGTCGCCGATGACCGAGTCCGGTGCTGCCGACGACGACGCCACCGCCGCAGGCGACGCCCCGAGCGTGCGTGCCGGCGAGCTCGCCGGTCGCATCCTCGTCGCCGACGACGAGCGCAACATCCGTCGCACGCTGCGGATGGTGCTCGAGGGCGAGGGCGCCGAGGTGCTCGAGGCCGCCAGCGGCGAGGAGACGCTCGCGCTGCTCGACGCGACCACGCCGCCGGTGGAGGTGCTCGTCATCGACGTGCGCATGCCGGGCATGAGCGGGCTGCAGGTGCTCGAGCAGCTGGCCGCGCGCGGCGGCGGGCGGCCGTCGATCCCGGTGATCCTCATCAGCGGTCACGCCGGGGTCGAAGACGCGGTGAAGGCCACGCGGCTGGGCGCGTTCGACTTCTTCGAGAAGCCGCTCGATCGCGATCGCATCATCGTCAGCGTCCGCAACGCGCTGCGCCAACACGACGCCGATCGCAAGCTCGCGTCGCTGCGCGCGCGCATCCGCGGCGAGATCATCGGCGAGAGCCCCGCGATGGCGGCGCTGTTGGCCCACGTGGCCAAGGTCGGGCGCACGCGCGCGCGCGTGCTGGTCACCGGCGAGAGCGGCACCGGCAAGGAGCTGATCGCGCGGGCGATCCACGAGAGCAGCGATCGCCGCGACGCGCCGTTCGTGAAGGTCAACTGCGCCGCGATCCCGCCCGAGCTCATCGAGAGCGAGCTGTTCGGCCACGAGCGCGGCGCCTTCACCGGCGCGATGGCGCAGAAGAAGGGCCTGTTCGAGGTCGCCGACGGCGGCACCATCTTCCTCGACGAGATCGGCGACATGTCGACCTCGGCCCAGGCCAAGGTGCTGCGCGTGCTGCAGAGCGGCGAGCTCATGCGCGTGGGCAGCAACAAGGTCATCAATGTCGACGTGCGCGTGCTCGCGGCCACGCACAAGAACCTCGCCGAGCTGGTCACCAGCGGCGAGTTCCGCGAGGACCTCTACTTCCGGCTCGCGGTGGTGCCGATCGTGGTGCCGCCGCTGCGCGAGCGCACCGAGGATCTCGAGCTGCTGTGCCGCCACTTCATCGACGAGGCCTGCCGCGAGAACGGGCTCGCGCGCAAGCGGCTCGCGCCCGAGGCACTCGCGGCGATGGCCGCCTACCCGTGGCCCGGCAACGTCCGCGAGCTGCGCAACGTCATCGAGCGCATGGTCATCCTGTCCGACAGTGACCTCGAGCTCGACGACGTGCCGGCCGAGCTGCGCGGCGCCGCGGCCGAGTCCGACGAGGGCGGCTTGGGCCTGGGGCCGGCGTTGGAGCTGCAGGCCGGCGCGCTGCCGCCGGGGCTGTCGCTGCGGGACTTCCGCGAGGCGGTCGAGCGCGCGTTCATCACCCAGCGCCTGCGCGAGCTGCAGTGGAACGTGTCGAAGACCGCCGAGTCGCTCGGCATCGAACGCACGCACCTGCACAAGAAGATGAAGCTGCTGGGCATCCAGCGCGGCGGCTGATCGCGGGGTCGCCCGCGGCACGAAATCGCCGAGAACTTCGAGCGCGATCGCGGCGGTGCTAAGCCTGGGTCCGGACCGCGACGACCTCGTCGGCGCGGTGTTCGGGCATGACACGCCACCACGCTCGCTCGCTCGTCCCCGCCCTCGGCCGCCTGCGCTGGTGGACGCGGTGGATGCTGGGCCTGGCGGGGCCGGGCTGGCTGTTGGCCTGCGATCCCGCGCCCGCGGCGGTCGAGCCCGGCACGTTGAGCCCGCGCGTGGCCCAGCTGCCGACGCTGCCGGCGGCGCGACCCACCGACGCCGCGGGCATCCTCGCGGAGCTGGTGCCGCTGCCGGGCCGCGCGGTCGTCATCGTCTACGACGTCACCGGACCCGCAGGCATCTCGGGCACGCTCGAGCTGCTCGCGTCCGAGGGCGGCCTGCGGCGCGAGAACTGGGCGCTGACGCTGCCATTGCCCGGCGGCGCACGAGAGATCCGCGGCTCGGCCGTGCACACCCCCGACGTGCTGTGGCGCGCCGAAGGCGAGCAGGCCGGCACGGTGGAGCCGGCACAGCTCGGTGCCGCCGCGCGCACGATCGCCGCGTTGCCGCCGGCACGTCGCGATCGCGTGATCGATGCGGTGCGAGCCTGGCGTGACGAGCTCGAGCTGGCCCGCAGCGAGGACCCCGGCGCGCGCGAGACCATCGCGGGCGTCGAGTGTGTTCGCGTGCGTGCGGGTGGCGGTGAGGTCTGCACCTGGGAAGCGGCCGGATTGCCGCTGCGCTACGACGGTCCCTCGTTCACCGTGGTCGCGACCCACATCGAGCAGGGCAGCGCGCTGGGCATGCACGCCTTCGAGATTCCGTCCCAGGCCGCTGCGCCGCCGCTGCGTCACGAACCCGCCGAGCTCGGGCCCACGCTCGAGGCGATCGAAGCCGGGGACCGCGCGGCGATCCTGCGCCTGGTGCACCTCGACACCCTGCCGCTGGCGTCGATCACCGGCGCCTGAGCTCGTCCGCGCGTCACGGATTCGGGCCGCACCCGCCATGGCGGACCAGTGCGAGGCCGTGGTGCGCCCCGCGTGGTGAATCGTTGGTCCGTCGACGGCGGTCGCGGGTGTGCCCCCACACCCGCGCCGCCGATCGCCGGGGGGAGAGCGCGCGTGTCCACCAGCAGCATCGTCATGTTCGAGCTCAACGAAGTGCCGTGGCGGGTCGTGCTCGATCACGTGGCGCGTCGGCCCCACGGCGCGCTGGCGCGATTGCTGGCGCAGTGCGAGGCCTTCACCACCGTCGCGCAGGAGCAGCGGCTGAGCCCGTGGGTCACGTGGTCGAGCCTGCATCGCGGCGTACCCGAGGGCGAGCACGGCATCACCAACCTCAACGCCGACGTGCGCGAGGTCGATCGCGCGCGGCCGCCGGTGTGGTCGCTGCTGCGGGACGCGGGCGTGAGCACCGGCGTGTTCGGCTCGATGCACTCGAGCGCGCTGCCCCAGGCGCTGCGCGGCGTCGCGTTCCACGTGCCCGATCCGTTCGCGGAACATCCGCAGACGCTGCCGCCCGCGGTCGAGCCGTTCCAGCGCTTCAACCTCGATCTGTCGCGTCGCAGCGCCCGCAACGTCGAGCGCGGCGTGCCCTGGCGCGAGGGCCTGGCGCTGGCGCGCAGTCTGCCGTCGCTGGGCCTGCGGCCGCGCACGCTGGCCTCGACCGCGGCGCAGCTGCTGCACGAGCGCGTCGACGCGGCCAAGGTCGTGCGCCGCCGCAGCGTGCAGGCGCGCCTGGGTTTCGACGTGTTCACGCGCCTGCTCGCGCGCACGCAGCCGCGCTATGCCTGCTTCTTCACCAACCACGTCGCCGCGACGATGCATCGCTTCTGGGCCGCGGCGTACCCCGACGACTACGCGCGCAACGACTACCCCGCGGCGTGGCGCGCGGCCTACCGCAACGAGATCGCGTGGGCGATGGATCAGACCGATGCCATGCTCGCGCCGCTGCTCGAGTACACCCACGCCGCGCGCGGCCGCGAGCTGTGGCTGAGCACGAGCATGGGCCAGGCCGCGACCCGGGCCGACAACCGCACCAGCACGCAGCTGTACCTCGAGGACCCGGCGGCGTTGATGTCCGCGCTGGGCTACGCGCCGGCGCAGTACACCCGCCAGGCCGCGATGCTGCCGCGGGTCGTGCTCGCGCTCGACGACGACGCGGCGTCGAGCTTCGCCGCGCGAACCCAGGGACTGCGCGTGGCCGGCGAGCCGGTCGAGATCGAGTGGCTCGGTGGCAACCGCGTGTGCGTGGTCGTGCCGGTGGTGCAGGGGCGCCACGAGGGCACCGCGACGATCCGCGGTCGCAGCGTCGCGATGGCCGAGCTCGGCTTCGCCGACGTCGCGATCGAGGACGAGTCGGGCCAGACCGCGTACCACGTGCCCGAGGGCGTGCTCGCGATCCACAGCGCGGCCGCGCCGACCCGCGCGCGCGTGGACGGCGGGCTGCCGCGCCCGCACTGCAGCACCTTGGCGATCGCGCCGCGGGTGCTCGAGCGGCTCGGCGCGCCCGTGCCCGAGTACATGCGCGAGCGGCCGCTGCGGACGCCGGCGCATGCGGGCCCACGGCAGGCGCT
>JAIBBS010000346.1 GCA_019694555.1 Nannocystaceae bacterium | reverse complement strand
CCCGAGCGTCGCCCGCCGTCGCCGCGCCGGTCGCGGCCACGCCGAGCACCGCGACGACACCGAGTCCGCCGGCGAAGCCGGCAGCGCCGGTGCTGGGCCGCGACCATCGCTCGGTGGTCGCATGCAGCAGCGACGCCGACTGCGGCTGGGACGATCCGTGCAAGCCCACGCGCTGCGTCGAGGCCGGCATCGAGGCGACGTGCAAGGACTCCGCGCCGCCGCCGGGTGCGTGCCGCTGCGTCACCGGTGCGTGCACGCTGCAGCCCGACGTCGCGCCCGCGCCCAGCGGTGGCTGCGAGGTCCGCGGCTGCGTGGTCGATCGCGCCGCCGGCACCTGCGTCGCCGACACCGGCGGCGTGCCCGAGGCGGTGCGCGCGACCCCGGGCGTCGACCAGGGGCCCAGCTGCGACTGCATCACGCCGTCGGCCGGCTGCAGCTTCACGTGGTTTGCCGCGGTGCCGTGCACCAGCGACCGCGACTGCTGGGTCGACCCCAGCCCGCGTCGCCATCCGGTCGCGCGCCCCCGTGCGCTGCGCAAGCGCGACTTCCGTCCGTGCAAAGACGGCGAGGTCGCGCCCAAGTGCGGCGACGCGGGCACCTGCGTGCTCGGGCCCGCGTACGGCTGCTGACACCGCGCGCCGCCGTCACAGCATCGTGGCGCAGCCGGCCCCGAACAGCCGCTCGAGCGCGGTCAGCAGGCCCTCGTCCGCGCTCACGCCGAAGCGGTCGCCGAAGATCACGTTCGACTGGTAGCGACCGTCGACCGTCAGCTGCAGCTCCATGCGGCACGGCCCCGCGTGATCGCTGACGACCTGCTTGAGCCCCAGCAGGCGCATGTCGTCGAGCTGGTCCGCGCGCAGCCGCAGCATCACGCTGCGGGTCCGCTGCGCCCGCACCTCTGCGATCGGGCGCACGCTCTCGAGCAGCAGCTTGAACTTCGCGGTCACACCCTCGCCCTCGCCCTCACCGCCCTCGCGCGCGAACAGGTCGACCTCGACCTTGCCGGTGACCAGCACCGGCTCGTCGCCGCAGCGCTCGAGCTGCTGCGCGACGCTCAGGCCGCTCTGCTCGTCGACGCGCGCGTAGGTCTTGGGGAACGCGACCACCTCGACGCGACCGTACTGGTCCTCGAGCTGGAAGAACGCCATCGGCCCGCGGCCGCTCTTGGTCTGGACCTCGCGGAAGTCGCAGATCACGCCGCCGATGATGACCTCGTTGCCGTTGTGGTCCTTGCGCAGGTTGCCGATGTTGGTGGTCGCGAAGCGATCGACGTCCTGGCTGAAGCGATCGAGCGGGTGGCCGGTGAGGTAGAAGCCCAGCGCCTCGCGCTCGCCCAGCAGCCGCTCCTTGGCGGTCCACTCCGGCACCGCCGGGTACTCCTCGACGTGCACCGGCGCGCTGACCTCGACCATGTCGAACAGCCCGCGCTGGCCGCTCTCGCGGTCGCGCGCCGCGTCCTGGCCCTGCTGCAGCGCGCGGTCGATGGCCGCGAACAGCTGCGCGCGCGCGTGGCCGCCGGCGATCGAGTCCACCGCGCCGGCGCGCACCAGGCCCTCGAGCGTGCGCTTGTTGACCCGCCGCGGATCCACGCGCCGACACAGCTCGAAGAGCGACACGAACGCGCCGTCGCCCTCGCGCGCGGCCAGGATCGAGTCCACCGCGGTCTCGCCGACGTTGCGCACCGCGCCCAGGCCGAAGCGAATCGCGCGCTGCTGCTGCTCGCCGGCCCGCTCGACGCTGAAGTCGCGATCGGACTCGTTGATCGACGGCGGCAGCACGCGGATGCCCGAGTTGCGGGCCTCGGCGATGAACTTGACGACGTTCTCGTTCTTGTCCTTGTCGCACGTCATCAGCGCGGCCATGAACGCCACGCGGAAGTGGTGCTTGAGGTACGCGGTCTGGTAGGTGATGAGCCCGTACGCCGCCGAGTGCGACTTGTTGAAGCCGTAGCCGGCGAACTTGTCGATCAAGTCGAAGATCTCGCCGGCCTTCTTCGCGCTGATGTCGCTCTTCTCGGCGCAGCCGCGCACGAACAGCTCGCGCTGGCGATCCATCTCTTCCTTCTTCTTCTTGCCCATGGCGCGGCGCATCAGATCGGCGCCGCCGAGCGAGAAGCCGGCGAGGATCTGCGCCGCCTGCATCACCTGCTCCTGGTACACGAACACGCCGTAGGTCTCGCGCAGCACCGCCTCGAGCAGCGGGTGCGGGTACTCGATCTGGCGCTTGCCGTGCTTGCACTCGATGAACTGATCGACCATGCCGCCCTCGAGCGGACCGGGGCGATACAGCGCGACCGCGGCGATGATGTCCTCGATGCAGTCGGGCCGCAGGCGGATGAGCAGGTCGCGGAAGCCCGAGGACTCGAGCTGGAACACGCCGGTGGTGTCGCCGCGCGCGATGAGCTCGTAGACCCCGGGGTCGTCGAGCCGGATCGCGTCGATGTCGAAGCGACCGCTGTGCCACGCCGGGTCGTCGCCGGGGTCCTCGCCGGCGGCGGGGCCGTAGCTCTTGTCGACCAGCTTGGTCGCGATCGCGATGACCGTGAGGGTCTTGAGCCCGAGGAAGTCGAACTTGACCAGTCCGGCCTTCTCGACGTCGGTCATGGTGTACTGCGTGACCAGCTTGCCGTCGGCGCGGAAGCACGGCACGTGCTCCCACAGCGGGCGGTTGCCGATCACGACGCCGGCGGCGTGCATGCCGGCGTGGCGGTTGAGACCCTCGAGCGAGCAGCCGACGTCGAGCACCTGCCGCGCGCGCTCGTCCGCCGCGAGGCGCTCGCGCAGGCGGCCCGAGCTCTCCGCGATCACCAGCACGTCCTTGAGCTTGGCCGCGGCGCCGGGGTCCTTCTTGATCTTGGTCTTGAGCTCCTCGGGCTCCGCGACCGTGGCCGACAGCGTCACCTTGGGGCCCTCGGGGATGAGCTTGGCCAGCTCGTTGCTGTCGGCCACGCTCCAGCCCATCACGCGGCACACGTCGCGCACCAGCCCGCGGGCCTTGAGCGAGTGGAAGGTCGCGATCTGACCCACGTGATCCTCGCCGTAGCGCTCCATCACGTAGCGGATGACCTCGTCGCGCCGGTCCATGCAGAAGTCGACGTCGAAGTCCGGCATGCTGATGCGCTCGGGGTTGAGGAACCGCTCGAACAGCAGCGCGTAGCGGATGGGATCGAGATCCGTGATGCGCAGGCAGTACGCCACCAGCGAGCCCGCACCCGAGCCGCGGCCGGGCCCGACCGGCACGCCGATGTGCTTGGCGTGCCGGATGAAGTCCCACACGATGAGGAAGTAGCCCGGGAAGTTCATCTGCACGATGACGTCGAGCTCGTAGTCGAGCCGCGCGCGGTACTCGTCCTCGTGCGGGCGCTGGCCGCGGGCGCGCAGCTCGGCCAGGCGCGCGGACAGGCCCTCGTGCGCGACCCGGCGCAGGTAGCCCGGCAGGTCGTCCTCGATGCCCGGCGGCAGGCGGAAGTCGGGCAGCTCGGGCTTGCCCAGGTCGAGCTCGACGTTGCACATCTTCGCGATGCGGCACGCGTTCTCGAGCGCCTCGGGGTACTGCGAGAAGTACGGCGCCATCTCGTCGGGGCGCTTGATGAAGAACTCGTCGCAGTCGTGCTTCATCCGCTTGGGATCGTCGAGCGTGCGACCCTGGCCCATGCACATCAGCACCTCGTGCGCGTGGGCCTCGCTGCGATCGACGTAGTGGCAATCGTTGGTCGCGACGATGGGCACGCCGCAGTCGTGGGCCAGCTGCGCCAAGATGGGATTGAGCAGCTCCTGCTTCTCGAGCCGGTTGGGCTGCAGCTCGAGGAAGTAGCTGCCGGGCTCGAAGATGTCCTTGTACTCGAGCACGCGCTCGCGCGCCTCGTCCATGCGGTTGTCGAGGATGAGCCGCGCGACGTGGCCGCTCATGCACGCCGACAACCCGACCAGGCCCTCGGCGTGCTCGCGCAGGATCGTGCGATCGATGCGCGGGCTGTAATAGAAGCCCTCGAGGTAGCCCATGCTCACCAGCTTCTGCAGGTTGCGGAAGCCGGCCTGGTTCTTGGCGAGCAGCACCAGGTGGTAGTTCTTGCGATCGGTGCGCGCGCCCATCGGCCCGTCGGACACGTAGGCCTCGCAGCCGAGGATGGGCTTGACGCCGTGCTTCTTGGCCTCCTCGTAGAACTGGATCGTGCCGAACATGTTGCCGTGGTCGGTCACCGCCACGGTCTTCATGCCGCGCTCGAGCACGGTCTTGCACAGGTCCTTGGTGCGGATCGCACCGTCGAGCAGCGAGTACTGCGTGTGCAGATGCAGATGCGCGAAGTCGGAGAGGTCGACGCTACCCGTGCCGGCTTGCATGGCGATCGCGGAGGGTAGCAGCAGCGCCGCATCGCGACAGGCCGCCGACGGGTGCGCACGGCCTGCGCGCGCGCGCCGGCGCGCCGTGGCGGGAGATCGCTCCCGCGCGTCCAGGGGCCCGCCGCCGCCGCGCGCGTGGCCGGCCGCACGCGGCCCGGACCGCGG
>JAIBBS010000345.1 GCA_019694555.1 Nannocystaceae bacterium | reverse complement strand
GCTGAGCGCCCGCGCGCCGACACCGTCGAGCCGCAGCAGCCGCGCGCGCACACGCACGCGCGCGACCGCCCCGCCGCGACGCGAGCCGTGCTAACAGAGCGCCGCCATGTGTGGCTTCGTCGGCATCGTCTCGTCCACTGCGGTCGCGCCCGAGATCCACATCGCACTGCAGGCGCTGCAGCACCGCGGGCAGGACTGTGCCGGCATCGCGACCATGCGGCACGATGGGCAGGAGTTCTTCGCCCATCGTCAGCTGGGTCAGGTCGCGCAGGCGATCCCGGCCGACGCACTCGCGACGCTCGAAGGGCCGGTGGGCCTCGGTCACGTCCGCTATCCCACGATCGGGCGCGGGTTGTTGCGTGACGCGCAGCCGTTCTTCTTCCGTCAGCCCGGCGTGCTGATGGCCCACAACGGCAACATCACCAACTACAGCGAGCTGCGCGACTCGCTGCTGCAGCGCTCGATCCACTTGCTGTCGCAGTGCGACGTCGAGCCGGTGATGTGCGAGTTCGCCGACGCGCTCAACCTCGCGCGACGTGCCGATCACAGCATCGACGACGCCATGGTCGCGCTGGCCGAGGTCCGCAAGCGCGTGCGCGGCAGCTACTCGATCGTGTGCGCGCTGATGCTCGACGGCAAGCCCACGCTGCTGGTGTTCCGCGATCCCAACGGCATCCGGCCCGCCGTGCTCGGGCGCCGTGGCAGCGGCGCGGAGCTGGCGTGGATCTGCGCCAGCGAGACGGTTGCGCTCGACGTGCTCGGCTTCGAGCGGCTCGAGGAACCCAACCCCGGCGAGGCGCTGTTCCTGCGCGCGGGCGCAGAGCCGATCCGACGCGCGCTGCCGCAGGCCGAGCGTTCGCCCTGCGTGTTCGAGCACATCTACTTCGCGCGGCCCGACTCGACCATCGACGAGCGCGGGGTGTACCAGTCGCGGCTCGCGCTGGGTCGCGCGCTGGCGCAGCGCATCGTCGACAAGCGCGTCGCGGCCGACGTCGTCGTGCCGGTGCCCGACACCGCGCGCCCCGCCGCGGCGGCACTCGCGGAGACCCTGGGCCTGCCGCTGCGCGAGGGCTTCATCAAGAATCGCTACAGCGGCCGCACGTTCATCATGCCCGACGCGCTCACGCGGATCTCCGCGCTGCGGCTCAAGCTCAACCCGCTGCGCTCGGAGATCGCCGGTCGTCGCGTGCTGCTGGTCGACGATTCGATCGTGCGGGGCACCACGCTCGGCCGCGTGAACGCGCTGTTGCGCGAGGCCGGCGCCGCCGAGGTCCACCTGGCGATCCACGCGCCGCCGGTGCTCCATCCCTGCTACTTCGGCATCGACATGTCGACCGAGGAGGAGCTGTTCGCGCGGCGCTTCCCTGCGGATCTCGACACGCTCGAGCGCGAGGCCGCCGCCGCGCTCGAGGTCGAATCGCTGACCTACCTACCGCTCGAAGCGATGAACGCGGCGCTGCCGGGCCCGCGCTGCGCCGCGTGCTTCGACGGCAAGTATCCGCAGCGTGTCGACGCCGTCGATCGCAGCAGCATCGTCGCCGATCGTCGCGGCCGCGACGTCGCCTGAGCGATCGCGCGCGAGCGTGCGCGCCCCATCGCGCAGCCGTGGTTCGTGGGGGCCCAAAGCCCCGCACGCCGGCAGCCACCGCGGCCACACACGCGCCCACCGAATCGCGTGGACCGGCTTGCGCTCGCCACTGCCCAACGGCTACCGTGCGCAGTGGAGAGCTTTGCCGATGCTTCGTACTTGGACTTCCTACGGCGCACTGTGGGCTTCGATGTTGGCGGCGGCCTGTGGCCTCGACAGCAGCGGTGGCGAAGGCGGTAGCTCGGACGGCTCCGGCTCGAGCACGGGCGGCAGCGCCAGCGCGACCGCGTCGAGCACCGACTCGACCACCGCGTCGACCTCCGCTTCGACCAGCGCTTCGACCACGGCCTCGACCACCGCGAGCACCAGCTCGGCCGACTCCGGCAGCGAGACCGGCGTGACGACCATCGACACCACCGGCACCGGCACCACCGACGCGACGACGACGGGCACGGACACCGGCGGCTCGAGCGGCGGCAGCTCCAGCGGTGGCATGCCCGAGATCGAGTACCCGCCGTGCATGGCCGACGACGAGTGCACGGACCCCTACAGCCTGTGCTGGCCGCCGCAGCGCTTCGGCGATCCTGCCTTCTGCACGCTGCCGTGTGGCAATGCGGACGAGTGCCCGGTGGCGCCCACCGGTGGCGCGGTGCCGGTCTGCGAGGGCCCGCCGGATCAGAACATCTGTGTGCTCGATTGCACCGACGCCGACTGCCCGGACGGGATGACGTGCATCGACGTCTTCGGCAACGGTGATTTCATGCGCTGCACCTGGGTGTGATCCCCGTGCTCGCGCGGGCTCGCCGCCGCGCGCCGGTGGCTCGCGAATTTTCCCGCGTGGCCTGGGAACAAAGCCCCGGCCGTGGGTGTGCAATGCCCGCTTCATGCCGACCGTGCACCCGACGGCCGCCTGGCCACGCGACGAGTCCGAGACCGTCGCGGCGGCGTGTGCGGGCGATCGCGGGGCGGCGCGGACCCTGGTCAAGCGCTACGAGCGGGCGGTGTTCGGCCAGCTGCGCGGGATCCTGGTGGCCGCGGGCCGCGCGTCGGTGGTCGAGGACCTCGCGCAGGAGACGTTCCTGCGCGCATTTCGGGCGCTGCCTCGCTACACCCACGACGGCCGCGCGAAGTTCTCGACCTGGCTGCTGACGATCGCGACCCGACTCGCGCTCAACGAGCTGCGGCGCCGCCCGGGTTCGATCACCACCGATGCGATCGACGCGTGGCCCGGCGAGGATGATCTCGCGGAGCAGGCCGGCGTCGTGGGCAAGGGCGTGCAGGCAGCGATCGAGTCGCTGTCGCCGCCGCTGCGCGCGGCGTTCCTGCTGCGCGAGCTGCATGGCTTCGACTACGCCGAGGTCGCCGAAGCGCTGGATGTCGACCTCGGCACGGTGAAGTCGCGCCTGTCGCGGGCGCGCGCGCGGCTGCGTGAGGTGCTCGGAGACGAACCGGGATGACGATGATGGACGACGAGCTGCAGACGTGGGAGCGCGAGCGGCTGCGGGCCTGGGCGCAGGTCGAGGTCGAGGACGACTTCGCCGATCGCGTGCTCGAGCGCCTGCAGGGCGATGAGATCCGGTCCCAGGCCGAGCGCGTGGTCGCAGCGCGCCACCGTCGGCGCGAGTCGGTCGGCTTCTGGGTCGGACTGCTCGCGGCCGCGGCCGCGATCGTGCTCGCGCTGGGACTGTCCCGGCGCGCCGAGCCACCGGTGCCGCCCACGGACGCCGGCGAGCTCGCGGCACTGCGCGCGGACGCGGATGCACTCGTGGCCGATCGTTGCGCACCGTGTCACTTCGGCGAAGCGCACGGCGCCCAGCCGGCCGCGTTGGCGGTGTTCGACGCGAGCCGCCCGCGCTGGGAGCAGGGTCTGTCGGACGCGCAGCTCGCGGTCGCGGTCACGCGCATGGGCGAGCGCAGCAGCGGCGTCGAGGCGGCGCGCTTCCGCAGCTTCGTCGCGGCCGAGCTCGTGCGCCGCTGAGCGCGGCTCGCGTCAATCGCAGCGCGCGCTGCCGACCGGTGCGAGCGCGGCGTCGAGGCGCGCCACGGTGCCGTCGCTGCGGACGCGCTGGAACAGCAGATCGATGGGGCGCACCTCGACGCGGTTGCGCGCGAGCCACTTCATCAACAACCACTCCGAGTTCTGGTTGTCGGCGCCCAGCAGCCAGCCGTCGGCGAACGCGGTGCGTCGACACCACACGCCGATCGCCTCCTCGCTGCCGATCGCGAGGCGATCGTTCACGCCGCCCCACGCGTGGTGCCGCGGCGCCCACAGCACCCGGCCGCCGCGCTCGTCGGGCCCAGGGCCGCGCAGCTCGGCCGGCACCTCGAGCTCGTCGATGAAGCGCAGGTCCGGTCGCGCGACCACGACGCGGCGATACCGTCGCGTGCGCTGCTGCTCGAACACGGTCCACGCGCGCTCGGCGGACTCGATCGCGCGACGGAAGTTCATCAAGGTCGCGCGGGCGGAGGCCTCGTCCCGGGTGCAGTGCCACATGGGGTTGCGCGCGAACATCGGCTCCCAGTCGATCGCGGCATCGAACGCATCCTGCGACTCGATGACCCCGCGCGCGCCTGGCAGCAGGCGCGCGATGTCCTCGGGCGACACCGCGACGTCGAGCTCGCCCGCGCGCGGGTTCACGATCTGTCGCACGTCCCACGAGTGGAAGAACACGTCGACGTCCCCCAACGCCGCCAGCGGTGCGAGCACGCGCTGCTGCAGACTCTCGACCACGTGCCGCAGGCTGCGGTGCACGAGGCCGAAGAGGATCACGGCCGAGGACGACGACGCGTTCGTGTCCATGATCGTCGCCTCAGCAGCAGCCCAGCCACATGCAGTGTTCGACCGCGCCGTCGTGGCAGCACTGCTTCGCCGGCGGGCAGGCCCAGTCGTCGTTGCAGGTGCTGGCACCGCCACCGCCGCCGGGATAGCCACCGCCGCC